>NZ_JBMOGQ010000095.1:0-9333 GCF_049318325.1 Flavobacterium sp.
AAAGCACTTCCACCAATTATTGCTGGAACGATTAACCATTTAATTTTGGTTCTTTTGACAAGTGCAAATAAAGCAAATATACCACCTTCACCATGATTGTCAGCATTAAGTGTTATTATAACATATTTTATGGTAGTTTGAAGTGTTAGAGTCCAAAATATACAAGATATTCCACCCAAAACAACATCTCTTGAAATAGCATGTATTCCAATAATGGCTTTCATTACATAGAGTGGGGAAGTCCCAATGTCTCCATATATTATTCCTAAAGTTACTAATAATCCACCAATGGATAATTTACTATGAAGACTCTGATTATGCGAACTCATTATAATATGTTAAAGAGTGCAAATTTATATCTTTTTCAAATAATTGTTTAAGTAATGCTTAATTATTTTTAGAAACAGAGAAGCACCACAATTAGTAGTACTTCTCTTAATTTTTTTAAAGTATAAACTTTTATTTAACTTCTTCTGATTCTATTAGGATTTCCTCAAAATATCCAATTTCTGTGCCACAAGAACATATGAACAGATTTAAAACAAACCTTAAGTTTTTGCATTTATATTTCCCCTCTGTTGTTTAGATAAATAAAAATAATAATTTGAATAGAAGAGTATGTTAGCTACTTTTTAATAGTTTAAATCTTTAATATATTAAAAAAAGAGAGCATTTAGCTTTTTTTTTATTTACCTAATTTCCTGTCTCGATATTGTTGCAATAGTTTTCTGTTGAAGCTTTCTTCTGCTTTTTTGAGCTTTAGAATTTTTATAGGTGAAACTACTCCCTTTAGATTAGCCAAAAATTTCTTTTTCAACTGATACAATTCATCTTCTGTACTTTCCATTTGAGCCAACATTGTTGAAGCATCTTTTTCAGATAAATTGTCAAAAGAATCATTATCTACTCTGTTTAAATAACTTTTTAGTTTTTGCTTTTTAATTTCTTGTTGCTTTTCTTCGAAGGCATTGAATAATGGCCAGAATTTTGTAGCTTCTTCAGATGTTAATGCTAATTCATTAGTAATGAAAGCCACTTTAAGTGCTTTAATCTGTTCTTTCTTTTTGCGAATAATCGGTCCGTCTTGGGCAATAACATTCATGGAAACGAAAGCTATAAGTATTGGAAATATTTTTGATATTTTCATAGTATTAGTCTATTAGGTATTGTTCTAAATTTGAGTTTGATTTTAATGCGTCTTCGATGGTTGCGTCATCAATATTGAAATCCAGTTTCATTTTATCTAAATCATCCTGGTCCAATAAATTTACAATTTCCTCTTCAGAAATGTTTGATTGATACGCAATATAATTCTCCAACGTTGCCGTATCAATTTCTTCTTGTTGGTTGGAATATTTAGGAAATAATGGAATACTCAGCATTAGAATGAGAATGGCTGCCGCAGCAAAATACCAAACTTTTTTGGAACTGAAAATAGAAATCACTTTTGTTTCTTGTTTTGGTAATTGCGCTAAAACTTTTTCTGAGAATGAATCGAAATAACCATCAGGTGTTGTAAATCCTGAAGTTATTTTCGGTTCATTACCTAATTTAAAATTTTTCATGTGCGTTTGACAAATGTAATGTTATATAGTTTAATTGTTTTTCATAAAATCTTCAATTTTCTTTACTGCATGATGATACGACGCTTTAAGCGCACCAACAGATGTTCCGAGAATTTCCGATAGTTCTTCATATTTTATTTCTTCATAATATTTCATTTTAAAAACTAATTGTTGTTTTTCGGGTAATAGTGCAATCGCTTTTTGTAACTTTATTTGAATTTCATTGCCATCAAAAAAAGTATCAGCTTTTAAGTTATCTACAATTCTGGTTTGCATGGCTTCACTAGTCGTACCGTTTCGTTTTGCTTTTTGTTTTATGAAGGTAATTGCTTCATTAGTTGCTATTCGATACATCCAGGAAAATAATTTGCTTTCGCCTTTGAAATCTTTTAAATATTTAAATACTTTGATAAATGTATTTTGCAAAACATCATCAGCATCATCGTGATTTAGAACAATATTCCGAATGTGATTATACAACGGTCGCTGATAATCTTGCAAGAGTTTTTGAAACGCAGCATTCTGCGTTTTCGGATTTAATAATTCCTGAATAAAATCCTTTTCGTCTTGCAAAGTGAAAATTTAGCTTGTTGGAATAAACATAACGAAAAAGGTTTAATCTACTACATAATTAGGGCGTTTCCGATGAAGGTGTGGACATGTCAGGAGATTCAACAACTGGTTCTGGTAACGATTTCGCTTTAGGGAAAACCGGAATGTAAATCTCCGTAATCCATTTAGAAGGTTGCTTGATATCGTCAATAGTTTTTACATAAACTTCTGTGTAGCTTCCTGAAAAATTTTCTTTTAAATCATTGTCAGCTATATATTTTTTGGCTTTTAGCCATACTTCTTTGCTATGAGAATAATCGCCGGTTAAAGTCGTTTTTAAACATGTAAATGCTATTGTTTCTCCAAAAGACACGTCGCTTCCATAGGTAATTGAAATCTGTTCTCTTACAGGAATACAAATCGAAATGGTAGCAAAATCATTTATTACATCATATTTATCATAGCTAACAAATGGTTTTCCCGCCATCGGAATTTTATTCTTTTTAAAAAAATGAACCATTCGCGCCATGAGAATTTTGGTGTTCTTACCAACGCTTTTTATACGACAAGAAACCGTTTGTTTCAAACAATAACCAGATGGTCGATGTACAATTCCATTTACTTTAATAGAATAGGTTTTCATTTCGTAATTCAAGGTTTTATCTAGATTACGCAAACTTTTTTCATAAACATCTCCCAAAATAGAAGTTATACCTCCTTTAAAAAATGAAGTAATTTTAGTCATAATGTTCATTTTACCCTTACTGTGAAGTATAACTTTGGTACCGCCAATAGTATCTTTGAAGGTCCATGAAATAATAGCTGTTGTACCGTTGAAGTTTAACTTTTGTGCAAGACTATCGTTTTCTTTTACATACACTGTTCTAATATTGCCTTCTTCGGAACCGTTTTCAAAAGCACATTTTGCACCAGCTCCAATTGTTTTTGCATCATAATTGAATTTAATTTCGGAGTCTTTTTGCATCCAGGAGCCAAAGGTTTCCCAATTTTTATAATCATTTACGTAATTGAAAACGGTACTTCGGGGTGTTTTTATGATATTGCTTCTAGTAACCTCAAAATCCCCTTTTTGTGTGGCTACATAAACCGTAATTCCAACAAAAGCCAATAGGATTAGCAAGAAGATATATTTTAAAATTCTCATGAAACTATGTTTATTAAGTGTCACAAAGTTATGAATTTTATACTACGAATGTTGATTATATTAGTTTACGTTCAAATTAAAATTAATGAAAACAAGAAGTGAACTTCGCGGTATTTTATTCACCGGACTATCGTAATAGTTAACCTTTTGAAAGGAAAATAACTTAATGCTTAGTCACAATTTTAATAACAAAAAGGATAGTAATAAATAACAGAAATGCAATTAGTATTTTATAACTTCCTTTGTAAACTTTTTGGTGAAGCGCTTTGTCTTTGCCATAGGCATAATAAGCAGCAATTACAAAAGTTACAAAAAACAATGCGGCAAAAATCCATTGACCAGTTGTGAACATTTATTTCAAATTTTCAACAAATTTACTCAAATGTATCCAAAAGTCGTAATTTGCAGCAACAATAAATTTCATTCAAAAATGCAAAAACAAATTAACGCAGTAAAAGAGTTTCATACCGCATTCGGACTTGGTGTAAGTTACGAAATGAAAGGAGATTTAGGCGAACAAAAAAATAGGCTTCGATTCAACCTGATGAAAGAGGAAAACGAAGAATACCTAGAAGCCGTTCAGAATAATGATTTGATAGAAATAGCTGATGCACTTGGAGATATGCTTTATATATTATGCGGAACTATATTAGAACACGGATTGCAACACAAGATTGAAGAAGTGTTTGATGAAATTCAGCGTAGTAATATGAGCAAACTCGGCGAAGATGGAAATCCTATTTATCGTGAAGATGGTAAAGTAATGAAAGGACCAAATTATTTCAAACCTAGTTTTGAAGCGATATTAAAATAAAAAATCCTCCATTTTGGAGGGTTTTAATTTAAACTTTTACTGTCCACCCAAATGAGTCTTCAGCCAGTTTATACTGAATTTTAGTTAGTTTATCTTTTAATTGTAATGCAACAGAGTTTTCAATTTTTGGCAATTCATAATAGTCTTCCTGGAATTGAAAACCCACAATAGGACTAACTACAGCTGCAGTTCCGGCTCCAAAAATCTCTTTTAAACTACCATTTTTAGCACAAGCTATTAATTCTGAAACCAATACCGAACGCTCTTCAACTTTGATGCCGTCTCGATGCGCGATATCAATTAAGCTTTTTCTGGTGACTCCATCTAAAATTCTTTCGCTAGTGGGCGCCGTGAAAATAGTATCGTTTATTCTGAAAAACACGTTCATTGTTCCAGCTTCTTCCAATTTGGTATGCGTAGCATCGTCTGTCCAAATGATTTGTTGGAATCCTTTTTCTTGTGCTAATTTTTGAGGATAAAATTGTGCTGAATAATTTCCGGCCGCTTTGGCTGCACCAATACCGCCGTTAGCTGCACGACTATAATGTTCGGCAATAATCACTTTTACTTCTACCGAGTAATATGAACGGGCAGGTGAAAGGATAATCATAAATCGATATTGTGTTGAAGGTTGTGCAATAACACCCGAACCAATCGCAATCATAAATGGTCTGATATACAAGGTGTTTCCAAGTCCTTTCTTTACCCAATTTCTTTCTAAATCTACGATGGTTTTTAATCCACCAATAAAGATTTCTTCTGGAACTTCAGGCATTGCCATTCTTACAGCCGATTTATTGAAACGATCTAAATTTTGGTCGGGTCTAAAAAGCCAGACATTATCGCTATCGTCTTTATATGCTTTCATTCCCTCAAAAATTGCCTGACCATAATGAAACACTTTTGCTGAAGGATCTATTAAGAAAGGTTCGTAAGGTTTGATGATAGGTTTTTGCCATTTACCTTCTTTAAAATCACAAACGAACATGTGGTCTGTAAAGGTATTTCCAAAGGCAATATTTTCAAAATCGACCTCATTGATTTTAGAGTTTTTTACTCTAACTATATCGATTTCGTTAGTAGTTTTTAACATCATTTAGTAATAGATTTAATATAGAAAACAGTTCAATCACTTAAAAATTAATATGTTACAATTTGTTTTCTAAAAATTAAAGTGGTGTTGTTTGATTTTGTAAAACTAATAAAAATATGTTTGTGTATTGCATGATAAAAGAAAAACAGAAACTTTTTTTAAATATTATTTTTTTGACCATTTCAGCATATAATCTCAAAATAAAAACTCAAAATAATTACTAATTTTGTAACTGAATTTTACTAAACTGTTTATATTCGCAAAACATAAAAAAAACTATTATGAAATCAAATATTACTATTCCAGTTCGCTTTTTAGAATCAGCTCAATATCAAATAATCAATTATTTAAGAATGAGTATAAAAATAAATGTTATCCTAGTTATGTTTTTACTTTGCATCGGACCTATAGCAATGGGTCAGAAGCAAACCAAAGTTTTTGATAGTAAAGATTATGCTTTATTTGGAGATAAATTTAAAGTAACCAAAATTTACTCAAAAAATGAAATGTTGAAGAAGTATAAAAAACTTAAAAAAGGAGATACTATTACAGTTCAGTTTCAATCTAATATTAAACAAGTTTGTAAAAAGAAAGGCTGCTGGATGAAAATGGAATTAGCTGGCGACAATGAATCATTTGTAAAATTTAAAGATTATGGTTTCTTTGTTCCTTTAAATGCTGATAATAGTCAAGCCATTGTAAATGGTAAAGCATTTGTAGATGTTGAATCGGTTGAATCGTTAAAACATTATGCCAAAGATGGCGGAAAATCGGCAACTGAAATTGCCAAAATTACTAAACCAGAAGTAACCTTTTCGTTTTTGGCAGAGGGTGTTTATATAAAGAAATAATTGATACTGAAATAAATTCAGCATAAATGAAAAAAATAATTGTATTTGTTCTCGTTTTTGGATTGTTCTCTTGTCAAAAGAAAGAGGAAAAAGTAGCAGAAAAAAAATGCACTTCAGTAAAAGAAAAAAAACTGGAAATGTATGAAATGTCGGAAATGGCCACTTTGATGGAACAAATGTATGTAGACAATAAAAGATTGAAAGAGCGCATTCAAAAAGGCGATACTATTGGAACATTTCCTAAACACTTTTTAAAAATCTTTACTGCTAAATTTACAGACGAAACAGAAAATGATTTGTTTTTTAAACAAAAAGCAAAAGAATTTATAGCTGCCCAACAATTGATATATAGTGATCAAAAAAATGCAGCCGAACATTTCAATGCTGGAGTTGATGCTTGCTTAAAATGCCACGTAAGTAAATGTGGCGGACCAATTCCGAGAATCAAGAAATTGTATATAAATTAATTTTGATACGCGAAATTATCAAAACCAATGATGGTTCAACCACAATTCATTTGCCGGAATGGAATGAAAGTTATCATTCAAAACACGGCGCTATTCAAGAGGCCTATCATGTATTCATAAAAAATGGGTTGTGCTTCGCCAATTCACAAAAGCTCGGGTCACTTTTCAAAGTAAAATCCATTGCTATTTTAGAAATTGGATTTGGCACTGGCTTAAATACTTTTATTACTTTCCTGGAAGCCAAAAAAACAAATCAAACTATTGATTATGTAGGAGTAGAGGCTTATCCTATTGAAATGGAAGAAGCTATGGAAATGAATTACCCAAATGAAATTGATGTAAGTGAAACAACAGTTTTTAAAAAAATGCATGAATTTAATTGGGACCTAAAGAATCAACTTTCAGATAATTTCACGCTAACCAAACGCAAGCAGTTTTTTCAGGATATTAAGGACGAAGCTTCTTTTGATTTGATTTATTTTGATGCCTTTGGTTTCAGGGTGCAACCTGAACTTTGGTCGGACACAATATTTGTTGCCATGTTTAAGGCATTAAAACCAAATGGTATTTTGGTGACCTACGCTTGTCGAACATCAATAAAAAAAGCGATGTTATCAGCAGGTTTTTCTGTAGAAAAATTACCTGGAGCTCCGGGTAAAAGAGAGATGTTGCGCGCTACTAAAGCATTCTGAAATTTTAACATTTCTAAAGCGTTAAATTTTATGTAAATTTAAATTTGTGTAAGATTATATTTTTTACATTTGATATTTCCGATCCCGTTCTTACCTAATTATATTAATTTAATCAAATAGTTATCTATGTCTAAATCAATGTTAGACCATACTAAAAATGTTTTGAAAAGAGTGAGTTTCGATGTCTCCCTTTTCTGCAAAGAACTTGAAAAAGCATGTAAGGCTTTATTACCTTATGAGTTAGAAGAATTAGCATTATGGCTTTCTAAGTTTATTAAAGAAAAACCAGAATTGCAACATTGCATGTTGCTTATCAATAATAAAAAAAACTAAAGGAAATTAAACAGTTCCTTTTTTTAATTAGTAATTAGGTGGACTATTAACTTAATTGTTTAGTTGAATAATATTTTTTTATAATGCGATGTTATTATTTCGAAAATTTAATCAATTGGTTATTTTACAACTGATAAACCTGAAATGCAATTAAGGCTTTATGAGTTATTATATAAAAATATTTAAGTAAGTTAAAACTTAAAAATATTATAAAAAAATGTAATTTAACGATATTTTATAGCATATTTTTTTGTTTGATAACTTTTTATATTATAATTTTACTAAACGTTCTTACAATAAGATAACCCCAAATCTTAACCAATATGCCTAGAATGATTTATGATTACACTAAATCTGTACTCGAAAGAGTAAGTTTTGATCCTGTTCTTTTTACAAAGGAATTAAAAAAGGCTATTAAAAATTTATTGCCTTATGAGGTTGAACAATTAAAAAAGTGGTTGCAATTTTTTACGAGTGAGCATCCCGAATTAAAACAATGTTTGTCTGTAGTTAGTTAGCAGAAAGAAAATAAGGAGTTTGTGCAAAAGCTCCTTATTTTTTTGAAGTGGACTTATGATTTGTACATTCTGAAATACAATAGCGCCTTTTACTACTCCAGCAATAGTACTTCTCAAGGCGTCTATAATATGAATTTTCAATTCGTTTTTCGGAAAAATTAAACTAACTTCTCTTGCTGGTTTTGGTTCTTTAAAATGCCGTAATTTAAGCTTATCATTTTCTTTTAAATCCAGCGTGTGTAAATATGGAAGAAGCGTTGTGCCTAAACCTTCATCGGCAAGTTTAATTAAGGTTTCAAAACTTCCGCTTTCAATTTGGAAATGTGATTTTTCGTTGGCAGCTGTATTCTTGCATAAATTTAAAATACTGTCTCTAAAACAATGACCGTCTTGAAGCAATAAGATTTCATCAATATTTAAATCTACAATTTCAATTTCCTTTTTTTCAAATGTACTGTGACCTTCGGGAATGTAAGCTACAAATGGTTCGAAATATAAAACAACTTCTTTTATTTTCTCTTCTTCTAATGGTGTTGCTGCTATAGCTGCGTCCAGGTGTCCATTGTTGAGTCGATGAATAATTTCGTCAGTATTCAACTCTTCAATAATCAATTTAACTTTTGGGTATTTTTTAATGAAATTATTTAGGAACATTGGTAATAATGTAGGCATTATCGTTGGAATGATTCCTAAACGAAATTCACCGCCAATGAATCCTTTTTGCTGGTCTACAATATCCTGAATTCTATCAGCTTCGTTAACAATATTCTTGGATTGACTGACAATTTTTTGGCCAATTTCGGTAAGCTGTATTGGTTTCTTAGTTCTGTCAAAAATCTGAATACCTAACTCTTCTTCAATTTTTTGAATTTGCATGCTCAATGTTGGTTGGGTTACAAAACACTTTTCGGCAGCAAGAGTAAAGTTTTTGTGTTCAGCAACAGCGAGTACATATTTTAACTGTGTAATGGTCATAGTATAATCATATTTTATGCAAATATAAAAACTATAAGATAAATTTATAATTTCTTTGATTTAAACTATTGCTAAAGATTTTACACATTGAATTTACTTGTTTTCTTTGATGATGAATAAATACTAGCTTTATTTTATTTATTTCTATTTGTTTTTTGATAACTATGATTTTTACAAAAAAATATAATATTTTTACAAAGTTTGTTTGATTTTCCTGTTTTTTTTACAACTCAAATATTATGACAAAAAATACGCATCTATTTGCCACTCTTAAATCTGATTTTGCTTCTGGTTTAGTAGTTTTTTTA
>NZ_JBMOGQ010000096.1:0-9035 GCF_049318325.1 Flavobacterium sp.
ATCATAATTGATAAACGTGTTGCCAATCCGTCTAACTCTACCAAAACTATCATGCTCTATTCTAGTTCCATAATTCAAAGTTCTTTTTTCTTGAACAGTTCCTCTTTTTCCTGCGCTTTTGTAAAAATAGTCACCTTCGTTATCGTCTGGACGAGTGTTAAAATCAAATTCTCCATTCAAAAAAACGAAAAACTCAATTCCTCGTTCGTTGAATGAGATTGGTTCATCAAAATTGAAACTCATTCTATTTTCAAATGAAGTATTTATTACTTCGGTTGCGTTTAATAAAGTACTTGTCATTAAAACGCTTGCTACTAAAAAGGTAATTTTTTTCATGATCTATTCATTTTATGAGTTTTGCTTACTCTTTCGATTTTCAGCTTCTTCGAACAGAAAGTATTTCTGATGTTATCCCCATTTTCAATGAACATGCCAAAGACATAAAAACTTTTCTTAAGGTTTGATTAATATAAATTAACTAAAAGATATTCAGTTCTTTAATAAATAGTTTGCATTATAATTTTTGATTTAATTTATTATTTTCAGTTATAATTTGTTTTGATTATTTATTACATTTGCTACAGTTTTAATAAAATCTATATTATTTAAATTACTAATGAAAAAAAACCTACTACAATTTTCATTTGCTTTATTATTATTAGTAACAAAGGGACACAGTCAAGAATACATTCCTTATTATGGAACTATCGTTAGTCAAGTTTCTGAATCTAATGTGCTGAATAACTTAACCGAATTTGAAAACCTTGGTGTAAAAAGAAAAGGAACTTCACCTCTACAAAATACCCTTAATTGGTTAAAAGCAGAATATCTAAGCTATGGCTATACAACTAATCAAATGCAAGAATACAGTTTTACAAACGGTTCTGCTACTTGTAAAAATTTGGTTGTTACAAAAGTTGGAACACTTTATCCTAACACATTTATTATTTTATGTGGTCATTATGATACGTTAACAGGTAAAGGTACTAATGATAATGGAAGTGGTATTGTTACAATTTTTGAAGTTGCTAGGTTATTAAAAGATTTACCCACAGAGTATTCAATTAAGTTTATTAATTTCAGCGGAGAAGAAGATGGATTAATAGGGAGTCAAAATTTTGTTTCAACAGTAGTGAACGGCACTAACCCTAAAATGGATATTAAATTAGTTTTTAATATTGATGAAGTAGGAGGAAGAGCTGATATGATTAACGATACGATTACATGTGAAAGAGATACCGGAAGTCCAACTTCTAATAATGCAGCATCAAACACAATAACTAACGAATTGATAAACTGTGTTCAGTTATATTCGCCTTTGAATACTTTTCTTAGCTATGCCTATGCATCTGATTATATGCCATTTGAAGATAATAATGAAATAATTACGGGTTTTTTCGAAAAGAATGAAACACCACACAGACATACAGCTACAGATTTACTAATTAATATGGACCCTGTTTATGTATATAATATAGCTAAAGCAGCTACAGGAGCAATGCTTCATTTCGCAAAAGCTTCAACAACTGCTCTTGATTTGAATGATTTAAATGATACTCATCAAGTTAGTTTTTTCCCGTGTCCGGCAAAAGATGTTTTAAATATTAATTTAGGTGATCTAGCTGATACACAATATTCTTTTTCTCTAATTGATTTACAAGGTAAAATAGTTTTCAAAAAACATATCGAAAATGCTCATTTAGTAGAGACAGTTTCATTGGATGGTTTGTCAAAAGGAATGTATTTGGCAGTTATGCAAACTTCTACTAATCGTATTACAAAAAAGATTTTAGTTGAGTAATTTTTTTTCTATAACTTATCTTTTAAGTAACTACCAGTAACAGATTTTTTGTTCTTAACTATTTCTTCTGGAGTTCCAACAGCAAGAAGTTGTCCTCCATTTTCTCCGCCTTCCGGACCTAAATCAATAATCCAATCAGCACACTTTATTAAATCTAAATTATGTTCGATTACAATAATCGAATGTCCTTTTTCAATTAAAGCTTCGAATGACGCTAATAGTTTTTTAATATCATGAAAATGCAAACCTGTAGTTGGTTCGTCAAATACAAATAATGCTTTTTCTTTGGTGACGCCTTTTACTAAAAAGGAAGCCAATTTGATACGTTGTGCTTCACCGCCCGAAAGGGTAGAAGATGATTGTCCAAGTTGCACATAACCCAAACCTACATCTTGTAAAGGTTGGAGTTTTTGAGTAATTTTTGTCTGTTTGTTTTCAGTAAAAAAAGCAATGGCATCATCTATTGTCATTGTTAAAATGTCGTCAATGTTTTTGTTTTCAAAAGCTACTTCCAACACTTCTTTTTTGAAACGCTTGCCGCCACAAGTCTCGCAAGGCAAAGAAACATCGGCCATGAAAACCATTTCTACGTTTATTGAACCTTCGCCTTTGCAGGTTTCACATCTACCGCCATCAACATTAAATGAAAAATGTTTGGCCTGATAACCACGAACTTTAGATAGTTTTTCTTTGGCATATAAATCGCGAATATCATCATAGGCTTTTATGTAAGTCACCGGATTCGAACGCGAACTTCTTCCGATTGGGTTTTGGTCTACATATTCAATGTGTTTTATATGTGAAAAACTTCCAGATATTTCTGAGAATTGACCTGCTTTATCTCCAATGCCTTCCAACTTTTTTTGCATGGCTGGGAAAAGAATTTTCTTTACTAAGGTACTTTTTCCACTACCTGAAACTCCGGTAATTACGGTCAAACTTTCTAATGGAAAAGCAACATTTATATTTTGAAGATTGTTTTCACGAGCGCCTTTTATTTCAATGAAATTGTTAGATTTTCTGCGCTTTTTTGGAACTGAAATTTCTAATTCACCATTAAGGTATTTAGCCGTTAAAGAATCAGCTTTTAGTATTTCAGTAAATGTACCTTCAGCTACCAATTCACCGCCAAAAGTACCAGCTTCTGGACCAATGTCAATAATTCTATCAGCAGCTTTCATAATATCTTCATCATGTTCAACTACAATAACCGTATTACCTAGATCACGAAGGTTTTTCAGTACTTTAATTAAGCGTTTGGTATCTTTTGGGTGAAGTCCAATACTTGGCTCGTCAAGAATATACATCGAACCCACTAAACTGCTTCCAAGTGAAGTAGCTAAATTAATGCGTTGTGATTCACCACCTGATAGTGTTGCTGAATTTCTGTTTAAAGTCAGATAATCTAATCCAACATCACTTAAGAAATCTAATCTGTTATTAATTTCTAAAAGTAATCGTTTAGCAACTTTTTGATCGTATTCTGAAAGTTGTAATTCTCTAAAAAATGGAATTAATCGTTTAATAGACATATCTACCATTTCCGAAATTGTTTGACCTCCAATAGTGATATAATTAGCTTCTTTGCGCAAACGTTTCCCTTTACAAGTAGTACATTTGGTTTTACCACGATATCGTGATAGCATTACACGGTTTTGGATCTTATAATTTTTCTCTTCCAATTCCTTAAAGAAATCATCAAGTCCGTTGAAATAGCTGTTGCCTTTCCAAATCAATTCTTTTTGCTCCTCAGTTAACTCAAAATACGGTTTGTGAATTGGAAAATCAAATTTATAAGCGTTATTTACTAATTGATCACGATACCAACCCATGCTTTCACCTCTCCATGGAAAAATCGCATTTTCATAAACAGAAAGCGCTGTGTTTGGGATAACCAATTCATTATCAATACCAATAATATTGCCGTAACCTTCACAAGTTGGGCAAGCTCCGTAAGGATTATTGAAACTAAACAGATGAATATTTGGTTCTAAAAAGGTAATGCCATCCAACTCAAAATTTGAACTAAAAGTTAAACGGCTATTCGTATCCAAATCTTGAAGATGGCAAACACCTTTACCTTCAAAAAAAGCTGTTTGTATTGCATCAGCTAAACGGTTAAAGAATTCCTCTTCCTCTTTAACTACGATTCGGTCTATAATTAAAAGAATGTCTTTATTATCTAATTCGTGCATTTTTGTCACATCGAGCGATCCCGAAACTTCGGGAGAGATGTCGTCTAAACGTACCATTTGGTTATTAACCAAAATACGAGCAAAACCTTGTTGTAATAATACTTTCAGTTTGTCTTCCAATTGTCGCCCTTGCTCTAAGTGAATAGGAGATAAGAGTAACCATTTGCTATCTAAAGGAAATGATTTAACTTTAAAAATGACATCGGTAACGGTGTCCTTTTTTACTTCATTTCCAGAAACTGGCGAAAAGGTTTTGCCAATTCGTGCAAATAGTAGTTTCAGATAATCATAAATTTCGGTAGAAGTTCCAACCGTAGATCGGGCATTTGTGGTATTAACCTTTTGTTCAATAGCAATCGCAGGTGCAATTCCTTTGATGTACTCCACTTTAGGTTTGTCTAATCTACCCAGAAATTGTCGGGCGTATGATGATAAACTTTCTACATAACGTCTCTGTCCTTCAGCATAAAGTGTGTCAAAAGCCAAACTTGATTTTCCAGAACCAGATAAACCGGTAATCACTACTAATTCATTTCGTGGAATGACTACATTTAAATTCTTTAAATTATGAATTTGTGCGCCTTTGATTAGGATATTATTTTTGGGTTGTAACGTAGCAATTTCTGTACTCTTCATAGTAAAATAGGGAATGACTGCAAAGGTAGTCAATTCTCAATTTATTTCTTATGGCAAGTTGCGGTCAATAGTATCTATTTCTATAATTTATTTAACAAGTTAGGCATATTTTTATCAAAATATATGAAAGATAAAATACTACCTATTAACTTTTCTTTTTATTTTTTTTATATTTAATTTGTTTTTTAAATAAATTTTATGTTAAATTTGATTTAATATTAATTCTTAATTCTGATTTGCCTATTCAAGACAATTACTTTTAGATAAAAAACTCTTTTTTAAACCTACACTAAAAGATATTGTTATGGCTAAATCTCAACTTCCGGATGCTCAATTAGTTGACAAGTATGTTGCTGGCGATGAAAACGCTTTAGCAATCTTAATTGATAGACATCAATCAAAAATTTACGGATATATCTATTCCAAAGTTTCAGATAGAGATGTTTCAGAAGATATTTTTCAAGAAACTTTCTTTAAAGTTATTCACACACTAAAATCGAAAAAATTCTACAATGAGGAAGGCAAATTTCTATCATGGGTTATGCGAATTGCTAGTAATTTGATTGTGGATAAATTCCGTAATGACAAAAAAATGCCTCTAAAAAGAGACACAGAAGAATTTTCTATTTTTTCGAATATAAAAGATACCTCTCTTGATATTGAAAAGACACTTATCAAAAGTCAGGTAGATATTGATTTAAAAAAGATAATTGAAAAGCTGCCTCATGATCAAAAAGAAGTAATTATGATGCGCTATTTTTCAGACATGAGTTTTAAAGAAATAGCGGATTTTACTGGAGTTAGTGTCAATACTACCCTAGGGAGAATGCGTTATGCTATCACTAATTTAAGAAAGGTAATAGAAAAAAATAAAATTTATTTACCTTCATAGACAATAAAAAGTATTTTTTTGCGTTTTTATATAAACATCCAAAAAATAGATTTTATATATGGCAAAACTTTACTCTAAAAGGAAATTAGCTCCAAAAAAAATGTTACCTAAAAAAGAAACGATTCGTTTAATACTTCAATATTCTAGTGCATTAAATATTGTTAAGATTGTTAATGTTAATTTCGATTTTATAGCTAATTAAGATATCCCGTCTCGTTTAAAACGAGGCGGGATGTTTTTATAATATTCATCCAAAACTGATTTTCTCCCAATTGTTTTGGTAATGATGTCTTTTTCAATATCCCAACTTCTTGCAGGAGAATATTCTCTTCCATACCAAATAATTTGGAGGTGTAATTCATTCCATAGTTCTTTTGGAAAAATTGCTTTGGCATCTTTCTCAGTTTGTTGAACATTTTTACCATTGGTTAAATTCCAACGATACATCAACCGATGAATATGAGTATCAACAGGAAAAGCGGGAACTCCAAATGCTTGTGCCATAACAACACTAGCGGTTTTGTGTCCAACTGCCGGTAATACTTCTAATGCTTCAAATGATTGCGGAACAAGTCCGTTATGCTTTTCTATCAAAATTTCCGATAATCCATAAATCCCTTTTGATTTCATTGGAGAAAGTCCACACGGTCGAATTATATCTTTAATTTCTTCTACTGATAATTTTACCATATCATAGGGATTATCTGCTTTTTTAAAAAGGATAGGAGTAATTTGATTTACACGAACATCGGTACATTGAGCCGAAAGCAAAACAGCAATCAACAAAGTATAAGCATCTTTATGGTCGAGTGGAATTGGTATTTCGGGGTAAAGTTCTTTTAACGTATTTATAACAAATGTTGCACGTTCTTTTTTGGTCATTTTAAACTAAATTTGAAGTGTAAAAATAATAAATTAAAATCAGTATCTAATTAACTCACTAACTTAGCGACTTTTTAAATGACAACACTACAAAAAGGTGATAAGGCACCTAATTTTTCCGGAAAAGACCAAGATGGCAAAAGTCATGATTTAGCCGATTATAAAGGCCAAAAATTAGTAGTTTTCTTTTATCCAAAAGCTGATACACCAGGATGTACAGCAGAAGCTTGTGATTTGAGAGATAATTTCGAACGCTTTAAAGCCAATAATTTTGCATTACTTGGAGTTAGTGCCGATAGTGCTAAATCACAGAGTAAATTTAAAACAAAATACGAATTTCCTTTCCCGTTATTGGCAGATGAAGAGAAATCTGTTATACAAGCGTTTGGTGTTTGGGGCCGTAAAAAATTTATGGGAAAAGAATATGATGGTATTCATAGAACTACATTTATTATTAACGAAGAAGGAATAATTGATGAAGTCATTTCCGATGTGAAAACAAAGGCACACGCCGCTCAAATATTAAAATAAATAAAAAGCCAAGATAATTTCTTGGCTTTTTATTTATGCTTTTTCTAAAACTTTGTTAGGATCATAACCAAATAATTGGTGTTGTTTGATTATATCTGAGATTCCTTTAGGTAATAATTTTTCCCAACCTGGAGTTCCAGAACTAATCATTTTCAAAACTTCACGTGAGAAAATTTTAAGATGACTTTTATCAAAATCTGTGATATCAACTACTTTTCCATTATAAGCAAAGAACTTGTATAATTCTTTCATTCTCGGGTGTACTTTTAGATTTTGAGAAGTAATTATTTCTCCGTTTTCATCTTCCATTGGATACAAGAAAACTTTTAAATCACGATAAAATAATTTTCCAAAAGCTTCTAGAATTCCACCACTTAAATGGCGATAGTATTTTTCGTCAAAAATGTCAATCAAATTATTCACTCCCATTGCCAATCCCATTCTGGCTTTGGTATAACTAGAAAAATATTCGACTACTTTATAATATTCCTGGAAATTTGAAATCATTACAGTTTGACCTAGTGCACACAACAATTCAGCTCTGTCCATAAAATCTCTTTCATCAATTTCGCCTTCAGAACGCAGATTTGATAACGTAATTTCAAAAATTACCAAGGAGTTATCTTTTTCGACTTTACTTTCTTCCAAGAACATTTTTAATGACCTCTCGTACATATCCATATTTACCTGTGTAACAGGTCGGAAGCTACCTCGTAATGCCAAAATATTCTTCTTGTATAAAATGGCTGCAGGAAGAATATTTTTTCCGTCCGGACCAAACATCACGGCATCAGTCATTCCATTTTTCACTAATTGTAAACTCATCAATCTATTATCAACATTCGCAAAACGCGGGCCTGAAAAGTTAATAGTATCAATCTCAAGTTGGTCTTTATCTAAATGATCATAGAGATAACGCAATAATTTTTTTGGATCGTTATACTTATAAAAAGCACCAAAAATCAAATTAACACCTAGTACCCCGAGAGTTTCCTGTTGTAATCTGGCATCATTTTCTTTGAAACGTATGTGCAATATGATTTCGTTATAATCTTCTTCAGCTTCAACTTGGTATTTTATTCCAACCCAACCATGGCCTTTAAATTGTTTTGCAAAATCGATAGTAGAAACCGTATTAGCATAACTGAAAAACATTTTATTTGGATGTTTGTCTCTACTTAATCGTTTTTCAATCAATTCCACTTCGTGACTTAACATGTTTTTTAAACGACTTTCAGTTACATATCTACCATCGTCTTCAATACCGTAAATTGCATCACTGAAATCTTTATCGTAAGCAGACATTGCTTTTGCTATGGTTCCAGACGAACCGCCAGCTCTAAAAAAATGTCTAACTGTTTCTTGGCCTGCGCCAATTTCTGCAAAAGTTCCGTAAATATTTTCGTTAAAGTTAATTCTCATCGCTTTATCCTTTAACGAAGGAATTTGCTCGATAACTTTATCGCCTTTTAATTTTATAAATGATGATGATCTTTCCATGAAATTATTAATAATACGCAAAGTTACTAAAATACCTATTTTTATTAAAGAGAATTAACTGCTATTTTTGTAATTATTTACATTGAAAAAATTACTTTTATAAGTAGTTGATTCGAACATTAAAAACCGTGCAATAATGCAAGTTTATTTTCTTGGTACTGGTACTTCACAAGGCATTCCCGTTATTGGGAGTAATCACTCTGTTTGTAAAAGTTCAGATCCAAAAGATAAAAGGTTACGCGTTTCCGTTTGGGTTACTTGGGAAGATAATTCAATAGTTATTGATTGCGGCCCCGATTTTAGACAGCAAATGCTAATTTCTGATTGCTCAACCCTAGACGCAATACTTTTCACACATGAGCATGCCGATCACACTGCGGGATTAGATGATATCCGGCCATTTTTCTTTAAACAAAAAAGAGATATTCCAATTTATGGTCATTCTCGGGTTTTAGAAAACCTGAATAGGAGATTTGATTATATTTTTGAAACCGAAAATAAATATCCTGGTGCACCTGGAGTTCAGACTTTTGCTGTAAATAATAATGAAGATTTTATAATTGGGCAAACTAAAATTACTCCCATACAAGTGAATCAT
>NZ_JBMOGQ010000097.1:0-8973 GCF_049318325.1 Flavobacterium sp.
AAAATCTTAAGGAAGAGGCAGCATTGCAACGTGAGGTTGCAAAAACTGAAAGTGTTAGTACAGATAAACCTAATTACATTCTACCAATTGTGATTGGTGTTGGTGCTGTTGGAGCCATTTTTCTAGTAACAAGTTCAAAAAGTAATCAATAATAACAGACATGAAACAAGAATTAATAACAATAAGTTCAGCTGTGGTGATCGGAGCTCTCTCCAGAGGTCTTACGGGTACAATTACCGAGAAGTCATCAAACACAGTAAAAGGAGTAGTTAATGGCGCAGTTGCAATGGGAGCTGGTTTTTTAGCCATTAAAGTAAGCGGAAGTGATACTAAGAGTTCGCTGATAAGAGGTTCAGCTATAGGCGTTTCAATTGCTCATGGATTAGAGTTGGTAAAAAATATTTTTTCCTCAGAAAATATTGCCGCTAAACTCAATCCAGAAGCAACAATGGGAAGATTTATTCAAAAAGCTGCTGGGCTTTCAGGAGCTGTTAATGCCTTAAATGGGTATATCGATGCCTATGGCAATTACCATGAAGATGGTTTGGGAGGCTATATTGATGTCAATGGCAACTATATAGAAAACGGTTTACATGGGCATGAAGACGAAGGGTTAGGAGGCTACATAGATGCAAATGGTAATTATGTAGAAACTGGACTAGGTGGCTCTGAACAAGGCTTGGGAGTATCGGATAGTGACGGTCTAGGGGCTTATGAGGATGATGGTCTAGGTGCCTATATGGATGAAAATGGAAATTATGTACTCTAATTAAAAACACGTATAAAATTAAAATAAAATGGAAAATAGAAATCCACAATTACAAAGAGCAATTAAAGTCTTAGGTGCAAGACAGCGTCAAATTTCTCACGTAGCAACACCACAGGCTACAAAATTGGTTGATAAAACATTCTATCTCAATGTCCGTGTTGATGGAATGAGCGGTATCAATGAACTTGTAGATGCCAATACAAAAAAAGTGGTTGGGGTTACCAATTTAGATGGTAATCAATTAAATTCTGGTCGTGACGTTGTTATTGACGCCATTCGAGTACAATATACTACCAAGGGCGAAAAAATTGAAAATGCCGATTGGCAAAGTAGAGATACTTTACCAGCAGAACTACAGAATGCAGAATTGCGATTGATTCAGACCAATGACATGCTTATTGATTTACCCCTGACGGATGTTCAGAATTTCAAGCTAGATGATTACCGCCCAATTGCAACTACACCACTTTTAAGAGCCAAAGAAGAATTTAAATTAGAATTAGAGTTTCCAAAGGGGGTAAATGTACCGGTTGGGAAACCACTATTTCTTAGACTGGAATTCAGAATCACCGAAGCAAAAAAATAATCACAATTCATATTACATTTTGCATGAGACAAATTCAATATGTCGTAAAAGCAGTTATCAATCCGGAAGAGTTAAACACATCTGTAAATTTTAAACTTCCAACAGGATTTACTACAGGAGCAGCACTATACACCAATGGAATAGAAAAGGCTATCAATGCCATGGCAACAATTGAAATGAAAGATGATAACAGTATTGCAATTGTTCCATCAGTTCATATTGACAACTGGAGACAGTCCAATGGTGGTGAATATGAAAAAAGCTTTAAGCCAATGAATTTTGATACCGGAAATAAGGATTACAGTTTGATTTTCACTTTAGATGAAAAGCTTCCTGGTGATGTTCCTTTGAAATTTCATGTGGTGTTCCTGTACAATAATAACATCCAAAGAATGTAATCATGTTTGTCGAATCCGCTTTTATTACTAGGGAGTTCCGAGAAGAACAAATTCCAATACTTGAAAATGTCACTTCCCTGAGTATTCTCAATAAAGGCAACAGCATTGCAGTTGTGAACGGATTGCTAATCTATCCCACTCAGAAGCAAATTCTAATTGTGCCTGATGGGACTTATTCAAAAGTGCAATTAGAAGTGCTTTACGAACCGGATAGTAAACAGAAGAAAAAGGTCATGATGCAAAACAAAATATTACTGGTATATAAGAAACTCATATAAAAATGGAGCGACTGGATGAATTAATGGATAAACTCAACAACGACCGTTTTTGCGCTGTTACCATATTTGACAGGAACACCTCAAAGCCTATCTATCGGAATGTTACCCATGAGCTAATCCAAAATCAATACGGTTCATCTGAAGAATTTTTTGAGAAGATTTTTGCTGATGGATATAAAAAGATCACGCTTCAGGAAAAAAGGAGAAACGGATCCAACGCTTTCAAAATTGAAGGAAAAACTTTTGATGTGACATTTGGAGAAGCAAAAAACACCGAGACTAGCGAACCTATGGAAGAAGCTAAAAAAAAGAAAAAAAGCGGATTAATGGGATTGGGTATTGCTGAAATTTTTGATTTGAAATTGCAAGCACATGATCGCTCGGAACTGGCCAGAAAACTCGAAGAATCCGAAAGAAATAATCGGGAGTTGAAGGCCAAAAATGATGAATTAAATGAAGAGCGACTGCAACGGAAATACACTAAAGAGAGTAATGACAGTCTAAATAATATGCTTTTGGGAGCGGTTAAACAGGCGCCATTAATTTTAAAAGCATTAGGATTTAATGTGCCAGCAGAAAATGGAGGTTTGGCTATAGCATCCCCTGATGATTTGTATGATGAAAGTTTTTCTGAAGCCAAGAAGTCTTTTTTGGATATAGTTCAGACACTAGATGATGATACCATTACACTGCTTTCAGTAATTTATCAAAAAATCAACGAAAAATCCCAGGACAACCTTTTTTCACAAGAATTGTTCGGGCTTTTACAAAAATACCAAATGTTAGTATGAGTGTTTTAAGTATAAAGACAATTGAATCAAACCCTTTTAAAGTTCAGAAAAAAATAAAACTGATCCAAGAGCTTGCAGATTTGGAAAATGATGTATTGGAAAAATTGGTAGAACTTAAAAAATCTAAAAAGGCCATTACTATGGTAACCGATGCACAAAGTTGGCAGACTATCAAAGAGTTTATCATGTAGTTACAAACAGCATTGGCTTGGAAATGTAGGATTAAATGTGTACATCATTGTACAAGTGTTTAACAACTCATCCATGTAAACAGGGGTTGGAATAAGGGTAAAACACGTTGGAATCACGTGGCCTACTTCGATAGAGGGTGATAGTCCTGACCATTAAAATAAACCTTTATCCAATCTTGAAAAGTACCTGAAAAGGAGTGAAATAGATTCCCTGTTACCGATGCCAAAAGAGATAAAATGAAAAGACAAGGATTACACAATCCGGCTATCATGGCTGTTGCTTCTTCTGCGCAGGGTCAGAAGGCAATTGCTAGTACACTTGAAAGTGCAAATACAGGAGTGAATGCTGCTGTTTCCATTGTGAAAGGTGTTTTGAAAACCAGTCTTTTCCTTGGAATTGGATACTATGCTTACAAGAAGATATTCAACGGGTTTTCTCCTTTAAAAGAAAATAAAAGAGACAAGCCTAGTAATATTTCTACGGGCATGGCCAAAAATAAGGCTGATGCAATTTATAGTGCAATGTATGGAATTGGGAATGGTTTTAAATCGGTAAAGCAAAATCTAATGGGTATCAATGCCAATGGATTTGTTCAGATTTATAATGCTTTTGGACTTAGAAAAGGAATAAACCCATTGTCAAAGAAAATGAATTTGATTGAATGGTTGAATGATCAATTTAGCCAAAGTGAACTAATGGAATTACGCTTTATTGTACCTAATTACTTTTAACATGGATAGTTTCAAAATGCTACCTATCTCTTTCGGTGTAGCGGGATTGGGTATATTTCTATTTGCGGTTTTCAAAGCTAGGAAAGATAAAAACGGAAACGCTTTTTTGACTAAAGGAACAAGTATAGAAAGCTTTAATGCGAAGGAAATAGCTGAGGCACTATATAATGCGATGAAGGAAGCCAATTTTACTAATTCAGAGAAACGCTCCACCATTTTCACAACACTCACCGGAGTTAGCCAGGCGCAATTCTCATGGGTAATAAAGGCTTTTGGTAACAGGAATTATAATACGATCACCGGTAATACCTATTTCGCCTTTTGGCAAACCCCAACTCGGCACTCTTTGAAAAGATGGCTTAAAGAAGAACTCAGCGAAAGCGACTATAATTTATTGAAATCAAATTACCCAAAATATTTATAGAATGACCACAGAAGATAAAATTTGGATTGGCGGTGGTATTGCTCTCACAATTGTCGGTGGTATTTATTATTTCATCCAGAAAAAAAAGAATGAAGAAGATTTGATACAGGAACCGGAAGCTGATTTAAACCAATTGGACATACCAAAAAATCCATCAAATCCTGTTAGGATTCCCAAACCTTTAACTAGTCCCACTGTGCCAGTTAAAAAAGCCGAACGTACAGCTGATACTTTTAATTATACTGTGGGTCAAGAAGTTATGGCGTCAGGATTTAATGGAACAAAAACCTATGATGCCAGGAAAATGGCTGATGGCAATTATACCAGTGAGGGCATTAGAAAGGCAACCTTTAAAAAGGGTGATAAAATTGGAAAAATTATTTGGGTAGGTAAAAGACCCGATGGTACGTTTCGATATGTCGTACAACGAAACGGATCTTTCTTGAATGACATTTATTGGATTGCAGATCATAATGTAATAACTCCAATAGGTAAAATCTTGTCAACGAAGCTCTCTATTGATACTCCAGCTGGTAGCGACAAAAACAAACTCTTAAAAAAAGGAAGCAAAGGGACAGAAGTCCGGATTTTACAAGCCTTACTTAAAGTGGTTGTAGACGGAGATTTTGGAAGAAATACAGAGAATGCCCTTCTTATGCAAAAGGGAGTTAAACAAATCAGACTTAACGACTGGAAATAATGAATGCGAATACCGGAATATTAATTGGATTGGGGGTCGTAGGTGCGCTCATCATTGTCTATATGGGGGGAGGGGAACAGCCTAAAAAAAAGATTCTAGAAACTCAAAAGCCTAATGTTGAACCTAAAAAAATTCAGCTTTAATGGAATTCTTATTATCAAACAGTACTGCGCTACTTAAGGTATTTAAAAAGTATGCTATAAATACCCCAAAAAGAATTGCCCATTTTCTGACACAACTTCACGAGGAAACAGGCGGATTTATAAAATTTTCTGAGAATTTAAATTACACTCCCACTGGATTGATTGAAACTTTTGGAACAAATCAGATTTCGGTGGCTCAGGCTAATCTGTATGGTAGAACCGCTAAACGTAAAGCCAATCAGCAGGCCATTGCCAATATTGTTTATGGTGGTGAGTGGGGGAAAAAGAACTTGGGTAATACCCAAATTGGAGATGGCTGGCGTTTTAGAGGTCGTGGTTTAATACAATTGACAGGTAGGTCTAATTACCAGGCGTATAAGAACTTTTCAGGCATAGATGTGGTTGCCAATCCCGATTTTGCATCAAGACCCGACATTGCAATTGATATTGCAGGATGGTTTTGGAGTGTTCGATACAACTTAAACCCGATTGCAGACAATAACAACATTACGTCTATTACTAAAAAAATTAATGGCGCGCTTACCAATTTTTCTGAAAGGGTCAAACAACTAAACTACTATGCCAATATTGACATTTTCGGGATATTAAAAAAAAAAGCGAATCAGAGACTGGCCAAAGCGAAGAATAAATTTAGCTATAGCTACTACAACCCTTTTCCTTGGGTGCTCGATTTTGGTTTTAAAACTAAATAACGGATAAAATATGTTACCAATAGAGACTTTAATAAACTATTTCTTGGGTTCAACTACTCTGATTTCTATTTACATCGCTTGGAGATCAAGAAATTCAGAACTAAAAAAAACGGAAGCTTCAGCATTGGAAGCTATCGATTCGATTTATACCAAAATGTCAATCGTAACAGATAAGAAGTTTGAAGAAATGCAGCGAATTATTGATGAAAATACCATCGAGATTCGAAACCTAAAAGAACAATTACAAGAGTATCAAAAGCGATGTGCCAGTTGTTTGAACAACAAGAATAATGAAAAGACAAATTCTGAATAGAATCATTTTTGCCGCCAGTTTGTATTATGAAATCGATTTGTTTCAAGTAATCCAAACCAGCCAGTTAATTCTTTTCATAATCAAAATTCATCTTAACAAAACTAAATCATGAAAAAATCAATCCAATTACTGATTCTCATTTTTTGTATTCTGATAACAGGCTGTTCTTCTACTAAAAAAATTAAAGAAGAAAATACTTTACTCAAAAGTGAAATTCAGAATCGTAACAGCAGTAAAAATACGGTTATCAATCAGCCAATCGATGATAAACTAATTACTCCAATTGTCCAAAGTCAAACGGGCAACCAATCGTTTGATAGCATAGTAAATGCAAAAGTTGACGAAATTCTTACCAAACTAAATCTTACCAAATCATCAGGCGAGAATGGTTATGTGCTCATTTATAACAAGCTTAGAAAACAGTTGGAATTTAATGCGCGGATAGCTCGGACTCAAAGCGAGAATTTGAAGGTTTATAATGAAAATAGCAAGGTTATTATTCAAGAAAAAAAGATCCCTGTGGAGATTGTCAAGCCGTTATCAAAAATGGAAAAACTTTTAATGATTTTGGGAATTCTAGCTATAGTCTATACTGGAATTAGAGTTGTTTTATTCTTACGAAAAGCTTCATCAACATGGGCATGAAGTCAAAACACTTCATTGTTGTCGGAGCTATTATAGGCATTGGTGTTTTGTGGTATAGCAGTAAGATTAACCGTTGGAAAGAAACCATGACTAAATTAAAAGCAGTTCCTACAGGACTTAGAAACTTTGACATCAATTTTAAACGGATGCGTTTCAATTTGGATGTAACCTTATATAATCCAACCAACGGAAATTTCAATCCGGACGGCATTATTGCAATAGTAAAACGAATTATTCTTAAAGATAAAACCGCTAAAAATTTTGCAACAATTACGGTAAATAAATCTTTTATTTCTCTTCCGGCCAAAGGTAAGTTAGAGCTTAAGGATTTGATTGTTGATATTCCAATTCTAGAAAACATTTCCAATTGGCAAACTCTTTCGCAAATCAGGAGTGTTAATGACATTCAAATTGAAACTATTCTGAGTGTTTTAGGTAAAGAATACTCCATAATAAAATAACAATGGATTTAGTAACTGAATTTAATAAGCTTAACTCTAGAACTGTTAAACGTTCTGAACTTAGAGATCTTTTAACCAAAGCTAAAAGACAAAACAATTGGAATATTGTAAATCGCATAGCTAAGGCATTAAAACAGTATCAAGATAAATTATTCATAATTGAGCTAACCGATTTAATTGAGCCTGCTAGCCTCAGCGGGCCGGAGCAAGACATGATCCTGCCAACTCTTGAATACATATCAGAGCAAGATGCAGAAGGTTTAAACGGTATAGTGCAAGATGATATTTACAGCTTTATTACAGACCTAATTATCAATACAATCGATAAAGTAGGTCATTTGCCTTGGCAAAAAGATTGGGTAGGTTCAGGCGCTGATGGAGCAGTAAAAAACTATGTAAGTAAAAAGGAATATACCGGAGTAAATTTCCTTTTGAATTTTGATATCAAATTTGATCAAGAGGGCAAAGGTTTTTTGGTGCCAATACAATTTAAACAACCTTATTACTTGACCTTCAATCAGATTAAAGATGAAGGTGCAAGTCTTAGAAAAGATAGTAAAGCAAGACGCGTAATTTACTATACTATGATTTTCAGTTTTGATAACGGAACATTACAGTTTAAGACTACAGATCGTGAAAAATTTGCCGATTTTGTGAGATCAAATGGCCTGACTAAAGAAGATCTAAAAAGGTATCTTCAGAAAATACCGGTTATAAAATATTACAATGTTTTTCGAGCTGATGATTGTACCGGACTGAAATTCCCAGAGGCCGTTGGAAACAAAAAAGTAAATCCGATTGAGCAAGCGCAAAGCCTTATTGATGGTTATAAAGATCCGCCAACGTACACATTTGTTGGAGATAAAGCATACTATCAACCTGCAACTGACAAACTTAATATGCCCAACATCAATGCTTTCAAAAAAGAAGCATCCTATTACTGTACTTTTTTCCATGAGTTGACACATTCGACTGGGGCAAAAAAAAGATTGAATAGGGATATGACTGGAACTTTCGGGAGTAAACCTTATGCTTTTGAGGAACTCATTGCTGAGCTCGGAGCGGTTTTTTTATGTTCCGAATCTGGCATATTATTTCAGACCAAAGAGAACTCGGCAAAGTATCTTAAAAATTGGAATACTGTATTGGTGAGTGAATTAGAAAATGACAATCGTTTTTTCTTGAAGGCTTCAGCACAATCACAAAAGGCGGTCAATTACATATTAGGTAGAAATATTTCAACTGAAGAAGTAGAAATATCTACAGAGGAAACTAAAAAAAATGCATTAAAAAGACCAGGAAAGAAAAAGACAAAAGCTAAAGTAACCAAGGCCAAAAAAGTAGGACTTTCAGCTATTGTAGATTTAACAAATACTTCTGTTTCGGAAAGAGTAAAAAAGATTACACCAAGTAAAGATAAAGGTCTTAGTGAATTGGAGAAATTAGGATTTATTTCTGCGGATTCTGCACCAACCCAGGCCAAAGATGTTTTTGTGTTGAGTGGAGAAATTGGGAAGTTTTTACAAAAACAACAGCCTCATAAAGCTCTAATCCTTATAAAAGGGAACAAGCACAGTTCTAAATCGCAGTTGGCCATGCAGATTGCAAATGCCTTTGGAGAACAACAAACACCAGTAGCCTACATCGATTATGAGCAAGGCGGTATTGAAAGTAAGGACACAGTAGATAGCATTAATAGAAATACTACCGAAGCAGGGAGAAAATACATAGCTATAAAAGGTTATTTAGAAAAACCTTTTGAAGAATTACAAGGATTCTGCAAGGTGGTAAAAGTAATTATTGCAGACTCGGTTACAGATTTGAAAATT
>NZ_JBMOGQ010000098.1:0-8897 GCF_049318325.1 Flavobacterium sp.
TATATATAGGTGGGGTTTAAACGCAAAAAAAGGCCATCAGTTACGATAGCCCTTTTTAGGTTTTATAGTTGTTATGAATGGAAGTGTCCCATTTTAGACTTTGGGACACTAATATAAATTTGGGACATATTTTAGAATTATAAATTTTGGAATAGTTCCGATATTTCAACATTTAAAGCTTTGCTGATACGAACAAGTTTATCAATCCCCATAATTTGTTTTCCTAACATATATCTTCTTAATGCCTCAATATCTAAATCTGAATCGTGAGCAACGTGTCTTACTTTAAGATTTTTTTCTTTAATAATGATTTTTATATTAATGCCAATAATCTTAACCGATTCGGGTATTTCCGTTTTTCTCATCACTCATAATTAAAACACGAAAATTATAAGTAAGTAGGCATAAAAACAGGAACGTATATTTCAAGTCATATATGACTGTTTTTGTTAATTTTTTATATATTTACAAAAAATATTTTTATGCGTAAATCGTTAATATTCATTTTTATGGTCTTTATTTCTGGAGCTCAAGCTCAAGAACTTCATCACCAAATGCTGTCAGCCCAAGGAGCCAGTAAAGAGCTTTCTAACGGCATGTATGTTAGTCAAACTGTGGGTCAACAAAGTGTTATTGGTAACTATACCAAAGATGGCAAAACATACGGTCAGGGATACCAACAAAGCGTTTGGAGCAAGTATATTAGCACCAACACCAATAATAATATTACTACGGTTACTTATCCAAATCCGTTTATATCTACAATAAATTTTCAGTTTTCACAAACCATTAAAGAACCTATATCTGTTAGTGTATTTGATATTCGTGGTAGACTTATCTTCAACCAAGAAAAACAAGCTTCTGGAAACATATTAACTATTGATTTACCCAATTTAGCTTCAAGCAATTATTTGGTACGTTTATCATCACCTAATTATACTTATTACACACAAATACTTAAACAATAATGAAAAAACTATTACTGATTGCATTGATTGCGTTGTCGTTTCAGCACATCCAAGCACAAGAGATTTACCTGCAAACAGGTAAAAACTATACCCAATACGATTACAAAAGCGATACAAGTTCATCTCCAAGCCTTCAAGCTGGAAGTGGCAACTTCTACGAGATTGGTTATGTAATGACGCTTAACAACGAAAAGTTGAAATATGCTATTGGATTAGGACTAAACGAATACAATGCTATTGCTGGCAACGCTGTTAGTTCTTATTCATGGAATACCCAATATCTTGGCGTTCAAAACACATTCTCTATTGCTTTTGTTAAAAAAAGAGGTTTTGAAGCTTCTGCCAATGGTGGATTGGGTATCTCAACTCTTATCTATGGAAAGCAAAACATCAATGGTCAGTATTTGGATTTGTCCTCACAAAAAGAGTTTTCAGGAATATGGATAGCTCCTAAGTTGGGTCTTTCTGCTAGTTATAATATTGACAACGATATATACTTGAGTCTAGGATATGCTTATTCTAAAAGCTTCAACTTATCCAATAGTTCAGATGAAAAACTATCGTTTAACAACAGCCAAATTCAATTTGGTGTTCATTTTATGTTTAAATAACAACCATTACAATTATGAAAAAAATATATCTTTTAGCATTAGTGTTATTCAGTTCACTAATCTACTCGCAAACCAAAGGAATTACTTATCAAGCAGTTATTTTGAATCCTGAAGGAGAACATATACCAGGATATAACAACGAAAGAGCACCACTAACCAATACAGCTATATGTTTACGATTTAGCATATATAAAGGTACTGTTCTTGAATATCAAGAATCAAAAAACACTACTACAGATGAATTTGGAATGGTCAACGTCATTATTGGTTCTGGAGTTTATGTTGCTGGTACGTCTACAACACTAGCTGGTGTTGATTGGGATGGCAACGCTAAAAACTTGGTGGTTGAAGTAGATGTTAAAGGAATTTGTTCCAATTTTATAGAAATAAGTGACCAACCGTTTACCTATGTTCCTTATGCATTTTATGCTGAGAACTCAGGAACGCCAGGGCCTGCTGGTCCTCAAGGTCCTGCTGGACCGACAGGTGCAACTGGTGCACAAGGACCGCAAGGAGTTGCTGGGGCAAATGGGTCACAAGGACCTATAGGTTTAACTGGGCCAGCTGGTCCGCAGGGTCTTCAAGGCCCTCAAGGAGTTGCTGGAGCAAATGGGGCATCAGGACTTCAAGGTGCAAATGGCCTTAGTGCCTATCAGGTAGCTGTAGCTAATGGCTTTAATGGCACTCAAGCACAATGGTTGTCGAGTTTGGTTGGTTCACAAGGACCTCAAGGTACAGCGGGTATTAATGGACAAGATGGTAAAAATACTTTAATCAACACTACTGTTGAACCTTCTGGGACTAACTGTCCAAATGGTGGTACTAAGATAGAAGTAGGATTAGACATCAATAGTAATGGAATTTTAGATAATAGTGAAATTAATGCTTCACAAACAAAATATGTATGTAATGGAGTAAATGGTCAAAACACTAATTCAGGTTCTAATGGTTATTATTTAGCTGTAAATAATCTTCCTATACCATTGGTTAAATACTCTTGTGAAACAAACGGAGGTCCATTAGAAAATGTAATAGCTTCTTCAGGGAGTTGGTGGACTACTCCAGTTGCTATTGGATGGACTAGTTGTTATACAAGTCCAAATGGAATTTGGTGGCAAGGTTGTGTTCCTGGTTTTTCAACAGTTGAACCTAGTTTGTGTACAATACAGATAAGTAGTCCTGTACCTAGTCAAGTCATACATGTTTATAACAATATGAATTCTAATAAAGTACAATATAACATTAGACCTATAGGACAGTGTTTTGACACGAATATTACCTTTAAATTTTATGATACTAACAATAATCTCATTCCAAGTTTTGTTGAATACAAAAGAGGTATTACCAATGGCTCAGCAAATTTACCTTTGACCACTACTTATTTATCTTCTGGTAATAGTCAAACATACACCTTGCTACTGTCAGAATTTAGTCAAGCTTTTTATGAAAATTCACTAACTTTCTTCATGCCACAAAATGCGGATAGAATGGAAATAGTGTTTGACGGACTAGCTGCGAATAATTTTTCATCGAGTTGTTTGCAGTCATTATATAATACAAGAACCCCTGCGGGTTATGGCAGTGGTGCAGGAACTAATAACGGAAGATACTATTTAGGAAACATTGATTATTCTTTAATAAAATGGCAATAATATGAATTTCTACTATTTTCTAGTTTGAGCTTAAAAATAGAGATAATATATTATTTTTTTTCCAAGTTTTAGATTAAAATCTCATTGAAAATACTATTATAAATTTTACAGTTATGTTTATTCGTTAATGAAAAAGCTGTAGAAGAAACATTTTATTATGAAGCTATAATCATTCAAATAATTATATAATAGGCCAAAGATTTAAAACTATTAAAAATGAATATCCCATCCAAAGAATTTGTGATTTCAGAGTTACAGGATTATTTAAAAATTTCGTTATCTAAATTGCCTAAATATCGTGTTTTCTATAGTGGACTACTTAATGATATTGAAGATATATCGATTTGCACTCCTGAATCGAAATTGCATAAAAACGGACATGGATGGATTGATATTACATCTAAACAGATTTTATTACTTAAAAAAGCAAAATATTCAATTTTAGCTTTTAGATTAGAAGGCAATAAAGTTTATTATGTAAATTTTTCTGATTTGGAAAAATATCTAACACAAGAATACATTTTTAATAACAGCAGAGAAGGTAATCATTGGAAATTATATATTTGGCCAAAACATATTGAGATACGTGGAAATGCGAAACATCTTTTGGTTGAGCCAAATAAGCTTAGTAATTTTAACATTTAGTAAGGTGCTATAAAATGAACTGTGTAAGCAAAATACTGTGGTTTAAGCTTGTAGCCCCTTTCTCTTATCGATGATTTATCAGTCAAAATAATTTCTTTTACAAAACGATTTTGTCTAAAACTGATAGTTTTCGGCTTCTATATCAAAATCAAAACCCAATAGATTAGATAGCATTCTATCGATTGTGTTGGTCTTAAAATCACTACCAAACCAAACAACATTTAGGTAACTACCATCGTAAATTTCTTTTTTATCGTTTATGGATTGTGAAGTTAATTCTGCTTTAAACATAATTGATTTTAATCTGTCATCAGAGACATAGGCATCGTCTGTTAAAACAACTACCTTGTTTTTATTATACTTTTTGATAGCATCTTCAATGATTCTATCATTCAATTCTTTATTGGGTCTACCCAAAAGCAAACCGTCATAAGTGAAACTCATTTCAAATCTTTCTAGGGTTACAACTTTTCCGCTGGCTAATTTTATTTGTCTGTAGTTCATGTTTTTCTTTTATTATAAATATCAGGAAAAATATATATTGATAAGAAATACTCTCGACCAATAGACTATTTTATGGGTATACCTGAAAATGGTATAAAAAATAGTCTTGAATCCTTTGTTTTTGTACCATTTTTAAATAAATTTGTAACCACTTTTAAAATGGTATAAGCATGAAGGTATTTTATTCTCGTGTGTCTAGTTCAGATGGCACACAAAAACCCGACAGACAGCTTCAAAATATTGAAGGTTTTGATTATGTATTAACTGATTATTGCAGTGGTAGTATTCCTTTGTACGAAAGACCAAAAGGAAGTCAGATAAAATCTTTAATCGACCAAAACAAACTCTCACACCTTGAAATACATGATTTTTCAAGACTTGGAAGGTCCACTCTAGACTGTTTAACAGTGTATAAAGAGTTAACCCAACTTGGAATTAGAATCGTGTGTCGCAACCCCAACATAGTTAATATTGGTGATGATGGTAAACCAGAAATATTCAGCGAACTACTTTTGTCGTTATTATCGGTTCTAAATTCTTATGAAAAATCATTGATTCGTGAACGCCAGATGGAAGGTATCCGCATCAGGAAAGAGAAGGGGCTATATTCTGGGAGAAGAATAGGCACTACTATTAGTGATGAAAAATTCCTGAGTTCACCAAAGTCCAAAACTATCTTATCATACCTCGAAAAGGGTTATACATTTCAAGAAATATCTAAAATTGTCCCATGTAGCAGAACCACTGTTCAGAAAGTTTCTAATCTGAATAAAAAACAAACTAATCAGGTGAATATTTCTTAAATTATTCACCTGATAGTTTCATTATATTAATGTTGTATACCTTGAGGTAAGTGTAACTCATCTTCATCGTCACCTAATTTCTCAGATATCATTTGTATCTGTTTTTCAAAAGTTTTTGAAAATGACAATTCTCTTGGAATATCAATGTTAAAAAAAGATAGTGCAAAAATAAAAGCCGCATTAAATTCATAAACATTTAATTCTGAAACTATACCCATTTCAGCAATGTTTAGCAAGCAGTCATAAAAAAGATTATCTCGTTTATGAACCAAATCTTCACGAGATATTTCTAATCTTCTCAATTTACCTAATCCAATAATACCAAAATCGTTTACTTCCCAATTTCCAAAATTCATATCTATAATATTTTAAGTTACTGTTTACACAAAAGTGGCCCAAATTTTATTAGTGTCCCATTTTTGGTTTTGGGACACTTACTGCAAAAATACTAATTCCTAATATAGTTAGAGCCATTTTTAATGTCCCATTTGGTGTCCCAACTTGATTTTATGTGTCCCCAAAAGCTCTCAAATTCTCCAGTAAACGCTCTATCAGTTAAACTTTTTTTCCCACTAAAACATCATATTATATCAATGTGTGCGTAACAAACCTGAAAAAAATCAAAATTTATCTTGGAAGCCCCTCCTGCCTGTTATCCCCCCCTCCATGGGGCCTTTTATTAGGATTATTTGGGGCCTATGGTATGCCAGCTGAAATATATATCATGTAGTAGGTTAAGAAAAAAATTGTGTATATACAATAAGTACATAATAGAAGATGTCTAGTTGAAGAATAAAACATCCTAAGTGTCCCACTGCCCTGTCCCAAAAATAATAGGACACTACTATAAAATATGGGACACATACACTTGATGTTGATAATAATTCAGAGTTCCTTTTGGTCCTCTTTCTTGTTATCACAAAATATTTTATTTTTTTTTGGTTTTTATACTATTGAATTTCAATAGTTTAGAAAATATTTTTTATTTTTTTTCAATTTGCCTATTGACTATGTACAGTATATATAGTATAATTATGCAAATAACAATTTCATAAAATATATTAAAATGGAAGAAAAACAAAAACCAATCATGTTCACCATGCGTATGGATGAACAAACCAAGCAAAAACTAGTAGACCTTGCTAGTAACAAGGTCTTCAAGTACAATAATTCTGCTGTTATCAAATCTCTGATTGATGCAGAACATGTTAAACACCTTAACCAAAATGCCAACTAATGTAAGCACTACCAATCCCGCACTAGATGCAATTTTAGAACAGTATTTAACTAATACCTCTACTCCTAAACGTATTCAAAATACTTCATTTGATTCTTCTGACGATTTCCCTCAAATGAGTCAATTCAGGAGTCCTATCAAGAATACCACTCCGTATTCTAATATAAATATCTATAGTTTTTACGAAAGGATTACCACCGACCAGAAGGTAAAACTAATCTGTGATAATCTAAGTTCTTTACCCAAAGAAGCCCAAAGACAAATCAAAGCTACTGAGCTAGATTACATTACACCATCAGGTGTATTCAATAAACGAAGCAATAACGAGCTTATAGCTCATAGTGGCTATCTAAGCATTGACTTTGACAACATCCCAGATTATGACTTAAATCAGCTAAAAACCCAACTGATAAACGATAACACCATACAAACGGTGCTACTGTTTAAATCCCCAAGTGGTAATGGTCTTAAGTGGTTCATCAAAATACCTCCTGTTGCTGAAACACATGGAATGTACTTCGATGCAGTTAAAAACTATATCCAAGCTAAGTACACTATAGAGGTTGACAAAGCCTGTAGAGACGTAGCTAGAGCATGCTTTGTAAGCTACGATGAAGATGCTGAATTAAGCATATATGAAGCCAAACCATTAGACGCTTCTTTCTTGGACAAGTGGTTAAACGTGGAGACCAAAAGCACTCCACCAGCACCAAAACCAACAGAACAAATAATAGTTAAGCAGTCAGACTCTAGCGATGATGATACAAAAAATTTAGAAAAAGTAAATGTTTTAGCGAATCAATTAGTAGCTTCTAAAATCGATATAACCAATGGATACGAAAACTGGCTAAAGATTGGGTTCTCGTTATGTGAATTGGATGAAGACGGTAGAGAACCATTCCATCTAATCAGTTCTGTGAACAAACAATACGATTATAATGTTACTGATGAAAAGTACACGTCACTTCTAAATGACTACGATGGTTCTACCACGCTTGGAACATTGTTCTTTATAGCAAAACCATTTATTGAGCAAGCGACAAAAGTTACTGATTCAGTTCCCAAACAAATTACAATGAGTAACCTTCCTAGAACAGCTAAACAAAGATTATTGGATGCTGAACAACAACCAGAGATAAAAAAGCTTTTGGGTAATATATGGATGACAGGCGAACTACATATACTATTTGCGGACACAGGCACTGGAAAAAGTGCTTGGGCGACTCAGATTGCGGATTCATTATCAAAAGGCAAAAGCGTTTTTAATGTGCTGCCCAATGAAAACAAACCCCTTCGTGTACTTTATTATGATTTTGAGTTATCAGACAAACAGTTCCAAAAAAGATACAGCGAAGGCAATGGTAATCGTTATGATTTTTCTGATAATCTTTTTGTTGACAACATCGATTTTCATAAACTGATGAAGGATAACCCAAAAGATAAGATGGACGAATTATTAACAAAAAAAATCAAAGCGGATGTTACTAACTTAAAAGCGGATGTTCTAGTTATTGACAACTTAACTTTTTTAAAAACAGAATCCTCTCATGACACTTCTGTGGCTATGCACCTTGTTAAAGAACTTAAAGACCTTAAAGATGAATATGGTTTATCTATATTGGTTTTGGCACACACCCCAAAAGTCAAAAACGGGACACCGCTAACACTAAACGAACTTGGTGGTTCTAAACATCTTTCAAACTTTGCCGATAGTGTATCGGCAATCGGGAAAAGTTCTAAAGCACCTAACCTTAGATACATCAAACAAGCAAAAGGAAGCCGAAGCGGAGAAATGTTATTTGATTCATCTAATGTTATTGTAGCTGAAATGAAACTTCAAGACCGTTTCCTAGGTTTTCATTATGTTGATTGCGAATATGAATCGGAACACCTACAAAGCAGCAGCGATGAAAAATTCCATTCAAAACAAGAAAGGCTCGAACTAATCAGAGAACTTACTAGTGAAGGACTTTCCACACGAGGAATAGAAGCCCGAACTGGCATTTCAAAATCTACAGTTGACAGGCTTATAAAACAACTATAAAACCTAAAAAGGGCTATCGTAACTGATAGCCTTTTTTTGCGTTTAAACCCCACCTATATATATAGGTATAACTTTTCTAATCCAAAGGAACATAATTCACCACATCAACGCTTATGTCTTTTATAATAGGTGCGTACTCTCGTGAGAATCTTTCAATGCTAGAGTTCTTCTTCTTGTAGATAGACCAACAATGTGATTGAGTGAATGTTTTGCCTCTGGGCGTTAGATATTGGTTTGCCACCAACCAATCAGAAATCTGTTTAAAGTTCAAACCATCATCTTCGTGAAACTTGGTGATGATACCAAACAACTCTTGTTGATAGGGAGAATATGGTGGCGACCATAGGTTGGAAGATTTTAACTCAACTGAAACCCGAAGGGAATAACCCTTAGAAGTTGACGCATTTCTGGTCGTTGAAGAATAATTTATTAC
>NZ_JBMOGQ010000099.1:0-8882 GCF_049318325.1 Flavobacterium sp.
TTCATCAAATAACTGTACTGACAGTTTTGCTCCCGTGCAACCCAATGGATGTCCTAATGCAATGGCGCCACCATTGACGTTAATGATATCAGGATTTATTCCTAATTCTCTTGTAACGGCTAAAGCTTGAGATGCAAAAGCTTCGTTTAGTTCAATTAAGTTAATATCGTTCAAAGTTAAGCCCGCCTGTTTTAAGGCTTTCGGAATAGCCTTTACCGGACCAATTCCCATGATTCGTGGTTCAACACCGGCAGCAGCATAGCTTACCATTCGGGCGATAGGAGTAAGGTTTAATTCATTTACCATTTGCTCGCTCATAATTAAAACAAAAGCTGCTCCATCACTCATTTGAGAAGCATTACCGGCAGTTACAGAACCATCTGCTGCAAAAACAGGTTTTAACTTTCCTAAAGCGGCTGCATTGGTGTCTGCTCTTGGACCTTCGTCTTTGTTTACCGTATACGATTTTGTTTCTTTTTTACCGTTTTCATTAATAAAGGTTTGCTCAATAATTATAGGTACAATTTGTTTGTCAAACTTTCCGTCAGCTTGTGCCTGCAAGGCCTTTCTATGCGAATTGAATGCAAATTCATCTTGGTCTTCTCGTGATACATTGAATTGTTTGGCAACCGCTTCAGCAGTTAATCCCATTCCCCAGTAGTAGTCTTCGTTTCCTTCTTTTGCCACGGCATAATCTGGAGTAGGTTTATAACCTCCCATCGGAATAAAGCTCATACTTTCAGCTCCTCCGGCGATGATACAATCAGCCATACCACTTTGTATTTTAGCCGTTGCCATAGCAATGGTTTCTAATCCGGAAGCGCAATACCTATTGACTGTTACACCAGGTACATCCGTTACTTTTAATCCCATAAGCGATATCAAACGGGCGACGTTTAATCCTTGTTCGGCTTCAGGCATAGCATTTCCAACCATCACGTCATCGATACGGGTTTTGTCAAACTCAGGTAGCTCGTTCATCATGTATTGAATTGTTTCTGCTGCTAATTCATCGGGACGTTTGAATCTAAATACACCTTTTGGTGCTTTTCCAACCGCAGTTCTGTATGCTTTTACTATATAGGCTGTTTTCATTTTTGAAAGTATTAAGATTGGAGTATTAAGTATTAAGACTTACCAATCGTTTTATTTATTAGTTTAATGTTTTTTGAAATGAGAAATTCATATTTGAAACTTCTACTAACCGATTGATTATTGGTTGAATTGTTTCTTCTTTTATAAGATTCAATCTTTTAGCAAGTATTAATTGTGTTATTAATTCAAATGTTGATCCATTAGCTATTCCTAAAAATTGAATAAATTCTTTGTTATGATTTCTTCCAGAACCTTCAGCTATGTTTGAGGGAATAGACACAGCACATTTTTTTATTTGATGAATTAAATTGTATTTTTCATCATTTGGTAACAGCAGTGAAATTTCATAAACTTCAACGGCTACATCCATTGCCTTTTGCCAGATCTTTAATTTTTCGAAATTGTGCATATCACTTGTCTTGATACTTAATACTAATTCCTTAACGGTTTTCCTTTGGTTAACATGTACTGAATTCTTTCTAGAGTTTTTCTCTCTGTACACAAGCTTAAAAATGCTTCTCTTTCAATATCTAATAAATATTGTTCGCTTACTAAAGTAGGTTCAGATAAATCGCCACCGGCCATTACATAAGCCAGTTTATTAGCAATTTTTTGATCGTGTTCTGAGATATATTTTCCAGCAACCATTTGGTCAGTTCCAACTAAGAACATTCCTAAGGCTTGTTTACCCAATACTTTTACATCTGTTCTGCGGATAGGTTGTGTATAACCTTGCTCTGCCATTTGCAGTGCAACTTGTTTTGCAACGGCAATTTGTCGGTCTTTGTTGACTACAACAATATCTTTTCCTTTTTGTAACACACCTGTATCAAATGCTTCATAGGCCGATGTAGAAACTTTTGCCATAGCTACTGCTAAGAAATATTCTTGAAGTACATTTAATTCGACATCGTTTTTATGAAATAAGTCTGATGCTCTTAGTGCCATTTCTTTAGAACCGCCACCGCCAGGAATTACCCCAACACCAAATTCTACCAAGCCAATATAACTTTCAGCAGCTGCAACCACCCTGTCGGCATGCATTGTCATTTCGCAACCGCCACCTAATGTCATTCCGTGGGGAGCAACAATAACAGGAATAGAAGAGTATCGACAACGCATCATCGTATCTTGAAAATATTTAATAGCCATGTTTAGCTCTTCGTATTCTTGTTCTACTGCCATCATAAAAATCATTCCAATATTGGCACCAACAGTAAAATTGGTTGCTTGATTTCCAATAACCAATCCGTTGTATTGTGTTTCGGCCAGGTCAATGGCTTTGTTAATTCCTGCCAAAACATCACCACCAATAGTATTCATTTTTGACTGAAATTCAAGGTTTAAGATACCATCACCTAAATCATGAATTACAGCACCGCTATTGCTCCATACTTTTTTACTATCTCGAATATTGTTAAGGATTATGAAACTGTCTTGTCCTGGAACTTTAGTTTGCGATTTTGTTGATATATTATAATAATAGGTTGAGCCATCTTTTACAGTATAGAAACTAGTACTGCTTGAAGTAAGCATTTCAGTAACCCAAGCTGCAGGTTTATATCCTTCGGATTGCATCAATTCAATACCTTTTTCAACACCAATGGCATCCCATATTTCGAATGGTCCGTTTTCCCAACCGAAACCGGCTTTCATAGCATCGTCAATTTTGTAGAATTCGTCTGAGATTTCAGGAACACGGTTAGAGCAATAGGCAAACATAGCCGAGAAATTCTTTCTGTAGAAATCACCCGCTTTGTCTTTTCCTTTAACCAAGACTTTGAATCGGTCGATAGGTTTATCAATTGTTTTGGTCAATTCTAAAGTAACAAAAGACGCTTTTTTGGCGGGACGATATTCTAAAGTATCTAGGTCTAAGGAAAGTATATCTTTGTCAATTTTTTTGTAGAAACCTTGCCCCGTTTTGCTACCTAACCATTTGTTTTCCATCATTTTGTTTATGAAATCAGGAAGTTTGAACAGTTCGTGAGCTTCGTCATTTGGGCAACCTTCATATAAACCGTTTGCCACATGTACTAATGTGTCTAAACCAACCACATCAACAGTTCTGAAAGTAGCCGATTTTGGTCGACCAATAACTGGTCCGGTAAGTTTATCTACTTCTTCAATGGTTAGGCCCATATCTTTTACTAAATGGAATAAACTTTGAATGCCGAAGATTCCGATTCGATTACCAATAAATGCTGGAGTATCTTTTGCTACGACCGAAGTTTTGCCCAAATATTTAGAACCATAATCAAAAAGAAAATCTAAAACTTCAGTTGAAGTTTGTGGACCCGGAATGATTTCGAATAACTTTAAATAACGGGCAGGATTGAAGAAGTGAGTTCCGCAAAAATGTTTTTGAAAATCATCACTTCTGCCTTCGCTCATAAACTTAATTGGAATACCAGAGGTGTTTGAAGATACTAATGTTCCTGGTTTTCTGAATTTGTCTATTTGTTCAAAAACTAATTTCTTGATATCTAAACGTTCCACTACTACTTCAATAATCCAATCATAGTTGGTAATTTTGGCCATATCATCTGTAGTGTTGCCTGTTGTAATTCTACTAGCAAATTTCTGACTGTAAATTGGAGATGGATTTGACTTCAATGCATTGGCTAAGTGTTCATTTACAATGCGGTTGCGAACCAACTTATTTTCTAAAGTCATTCCTTTTTTTTCTTCAGTCTCAGTAAGTGTATTTGGGACAATATCCAAAAGCAATACTTCAAGACCAATGTTAGCAAAATGACAAGCAATTCCAGAACCCATAATTCCAGATCCTACCACTGCCACTTTTTTAATTGTTCGTTTCATCTTTTATTTTTTTAGAGATTAGAAAATAGACTTTTCTCTTTTTAATTTAACATCTATCTTCTTTATTCTGTAATCTTTGTTCTTATTTTTAAAAAATCTTCTTCTCGGAAATCAATTCATTAATAATATCTGCCACTTCTATGAAGTTTTGTAATTTTTCTTCTGAGATGTTTTTACGAATGGTTTCATTGAATTGCAAAACAGTTTCTTTAGATTGTGCTCTCATTTGTTTTCCAAAATCAGTTAAATATATCAAAACACCTCTTCCGTCTTTTGGATTTTTCTTTCTAATAATTAATCCTTTTTCCTCTAAAGTTTTTAGAGTTCTTGTTAAACTTGTAGCTTCCATTCCCATTCTAGAACTTATTGCTGTTGACGGAGTACCATCTTCTTTTTCTATGCTTAATAGTGCAAAACCAATAGCCATAGAACCTTCAAACTTCGAGGCTTCTTCGTTGTACATTCTGGAAACGGCTTGCCAAGTTGCACGAAGAATATAATCTATAGTTTTATCTTTCATTTATTATTTTAACAAATTCAAAGATACAAAAGATGTATTATGCACGCATAGTAAATGTAGATTTTAACATTAAAAAAGCAAGGAAGATTAATCCATAGTATTTAATTAAAACATAAAACCTCTTAAAAAAATTAAGAGGCTTTAATCTGATTGATATTAGTCTACTTTATGATTTTTTAAAATTTCCATTGTCAACATCTTTCAAAAAGGAAATTACACCCGGGAAATAATGTTCCTGATCATCATATTGAGAGCAGTGACTTCCGTTCGGACAATATAAAAAACGTCCGTTTTGAACTTCTTTAGATATCCATTCCATGTGTTTTGGATCCATAGTGTCATATTTTGCGACAATGACTAGGGTTGGAATCGTTAGTGTTTTTAGTTTTGAAGTTACATCCCAATCTCTTAAAGTGGCATTACCAGTAATTCCAAATTCACTAGGTCCTTGCATAAAGACATATATATTTGGATTTAAATGCTTGAAAGCTCTATTTATAGATTCTGGCCATTTGTCAATTGGCATTCTCAATATATGTTCTGAGTAATAATACTTGAACAACAATTCGGTGTATTTTGGATTGGTATAATCTTTCTTTGCTTCAAAATCTTTGATTTGTGCAAATACTTTCGGATCTAATTGTGGTCCTAAAACTTCTTCAGCATATTTGTTATAAGCAGGAGCACTTGCCATCATATTGGCAATAATTAATCCTTTTAGGTTTCTTTGGTATTTGAGGGCATATTCCATTGCCAGAATTCCACCCCAGGATTGTCCCATCAAATAGAAATTAGTGTTGTCAAGTTTCAATGCTTTCCGCACTTGTTCCACTTCGTCTACAAAACGATCAATCGTCCATAAGTTATTGTCATTTGGTTGGTCGCTGTAGTAGGAACCTAACTGGTCGTAATAGATATACTCAATACTTTCATTTGGAAAATAACCATCAAAACATTCAAAAAATTCATGAGTTCCTCCCGGGCCGCCATGTAGTAAAAGCACTTTTATCTTTGGATTGTTCCCAACACGTTTTGTCCAAACATTGAACTTGCCAATCGGAGTTGATATTGGAATCATTTTGATTCCGCCCGTGGCTTGGTCGTCTCTTTTGGAAAAATCGAGATAGTCATTTTTTGGAGTGTCTACTGTTTTATATTCTTTGCAACCCGAAAATAAAAGCAGAGTTATCAACACGATTAGAATTTGTTTTATTTTCATAATGATAAAGTTTTTAAGGTTGGCTAATCGTTAAATAAGGTTAGTTAAAAGAACACTTTGTCTAATCAAAAACAACTAGTTTGTAATTTCGAGCGCAAGGAGAAATCCCGCTAATATTGATGAGATTTCTCCCGTATGTCAAAATGACAAGTTTTAAGAGTTGTATATTTTTTTATATAAGTCTTTATATTTCTCCATTACAATTTTACGCTTAAGTTTCATAGTAGGAGTGAGGTGTCCAGCATCAATTGACCAAACATCGGGAGTAAGTTCAAAGCGTTTTATTTGTTCCCAACTACCAAATTTTTTGTTTAATTCATTGACCTCTTCTTGAATACGTTCAATTAATTTAGGGTTTGAAATTATTTCTTCAATTGTGTTTCCTATTGGAATTTCATGAATTTTCCCCCATTCTTTTACAAATGTAAAGTTAGGTTGTATAAAAGCTGCTGGCATTTTTTGACCATCTCCAATTACCATAATTTGTTCAACGAAACGAGATTGTTTCATAGCATTTTCCAATAATTGTGGTGAAACATATTTTCCACCCGATGTTTTAAACATTTCTTTCTTGCGATCAGTAATTTTCAAGAAACCTTCGCTATCAATTTCTCCTATATCACCTGTGTGAAAATAGCCATCAGACATTACTTCTTTAGTTTGAACTTCATCTTTATAATACCCCAACATTATGTTTGGACCTTTACATAAAATTTCTCCATCTTCGGCTATTTTTACTTCTACTTTATCAATGACTTTCCCAACAGTTCCTATTTTGAAACCATTGTTACGCATATCATTTATAGCAACTAGTGGAGAAGTTTCTGTTAATCCATAGCCTTCCATTATTGTGATTTCAGCAGCAGCAAAAATTCTAGCTAGTCGGGGTTGAAGTGCCGCACTTCCACAAGCAATAAGTTGTAAATTACCACCTACCGCTTCTTTCCATTTACTAAAGATAAGTTTTCTTGCAATTTTTAATTGAAATTTATACCACCAACCATTTGCATCATATGGTTCAAATTGAACCCCTAAATTGATTGCCCAAAAGAAAAGCATCTTTTTTATTCCTTTAAGCTCTAATCCTTTTGAGTATATTTTGTCGTATATTTTTTCAAGAACTCTGGGAACTCCTGTTATTAAATGAGGTTTTACTTCTTTTATATTTTCACCAATTTTATCTAGAGATTCTCCAAAATAGATTGATATGCTATAATATTGACATAAATATAAATAAAACCGTTCCAAGATATGACAAACAGGTAAATAGCTCATGGTTCTATAATTGCCTTCTGTGTAAGGAATTCTCATTGCTCCAGCAAAAACATTGGATACAATATTATCATGAGAAAGCATAACACCTTTAGGTTTTCCGGTTGTTCCAGAGGTATAAATTATAGTTGCTAAATCATTAGGTTTAATATTATTCTTTCTGACTTCGACTACATCTTGATTACTTTCATCATTTCCAAGTTCAAAAAGTTCCTTCCAGTTTTTACAACCTTCAATTTCATTAAAAGAATATATTTCTTTTAGTAATGGGATATTATTTTTTACTGCTTTTATCTTTTCATAAATCATTTCATCAGAAACAAAACAATAAATTGACTCTGAATGATTTAAAATATATTCATAATCTTCAGCAGCAATAGTTGGATAAATAGGTACATTTTGAGCACCAACTTGCAATATTCCAATGTCTATAATATTCCATTCTGTCCTATTTGAAGTTGAGATTATGGCTATCTTATCATTTTCAAGAACTCCTAATCGAAGTAAAGCTCTTGATACAGCATTCGCTTTGTCAATATATTCTTCTGTAGAAGTTTTTACCCATTTACCCTCATATTTGGTAACAAGACAATCTGATAGGTTATTTTTTTCAAGCTGATAGTATGGAAAGTCAAAAAGTCTTGATATTGGAGTCATTAGAATGATAATTTTATTGCAAATTAATTAATATTAGTTTCCTAAACAATATTAATTTAAAATATGCAGCATTTAAGACCGAAATATGTAGTTTTGTTATCTTTAATTTTACCGTGATTATGAAAAAATTTCCCCGTTTTGAAGAGTATAAAATACTAGCCATTAGGATTCTACTGGTTTATATTTTTTACTCCATAGCTAGAGTTTTATTCTACTTTTACAATAGTTCTTTAATAAAAGTAGACGGCTTAATTGATTTTATAAAGTTATGTTACCATGGTTTGGTTTTTGACACTACAACCATCTTGTATATAAATAGTTTATTCATTTTAATATCTATTTTTCCAGCGGTTATTAATACAAAAAAAAGTTATCAAAAAGTATTGTTTTATATTTACATTATTACCAACTTAATTGCATATTCTACTAATTTTATTGATTTTATTTATTACAGATATACATTTAGTAGAAGTACAAGATCTTCACTCGATACGCTTGAAAATGAGAGTAATAAAACGCTTTTGTTTTTTGATTTTTTACTCAATTATTGGCATGTTTTTTTATTGTTCTTTGCCTTGTCCTTTATTTGGATTTTGCTTTATAAGAAGGTAAAAATTTCACATAAAGCTGAAAAAATAAGTATAAAATATTTTTTAGTTTCTATTGTTAGCTTTCTCGCAATTACGACACTTTGCATAGGTGGAATTAGAGGTGATTTTAAGAAAAGTACCAGGCCTATAAATATTTTAGATGGAAGTCGTTATGTTAAAAATTCTGGTCAAGCCGATATAGTTTTGAACACTCCATTTGCGATTATAAGAACATGGAATACCAATACGTTTAAGAAAGTAAATCTCGTTTCAAAAGCGCAGGTTGATAGTTTATTGGTTCCTATAAAACAGTACAAAAATAATCCTCCATCCAAGCCTAATGTTGTGATTTTTATTCTTGAAAGTTTTGCACGTGAATACAATGGTGCTTTTAACAAAGGTACTAAAATTAAGGGTTATCAAGGCTATACACCATTTGTAGATTCATTGGCCCAGCATAGTCTCATTTTTACGAATGCTTATGCAAATGGTTGGAAATCGATTCATGGAATGTCATCGGTAATTGCCGGAATTCCGTCGTTTCAGAATGCGTTTACTTCATCTCCCTATCCGAAGCAAAAAATTGAATCTTTGGTTTCTACTTTAGAAAGTCAAGGATATGACACTTCTTTTTTTCATGGAGCACCTAATGGATCTATGGGATTTTTAGGTTTTGGAAATATATTGGGCTACGACCATTATTATG
>NZ_JBMOGQ010000100.1:0-8827 GCF_049318325.1 Flavobacterium sp.
CGCCATCCGGGCTTAACCTTCGATACTTTTCTTTAAATAAAAGTATATTCAGGTTTGGAGACAAAACCAACAACAGTTGGTTTATCGCGAAAAATAAACAACATAAATACTGCTTATCTTTAAACACGGTGCAAATGTAAAAAATAAAATATCATATTCTAAAAAAAATACTCTAAAATATCCTTTCAGAGTTGGATTAAATTTCTAAATTTGCACCTCGGTAAAACGAGCAACAACTAACTAACTACACCCGAGGCACTTCCAAAGAAGAGTGTCGCTGGTCAAAACAACAAATTACAATGTCGCATTTAGAACCAGAAGCAAAGATATTTGCGTGTTCGCAAAGCGTCTATCTTGCCGAACAAATAGCCAAAAACTATGGTGTTCCGCTTGGTAAAGTTACGTTCTCAAAATTTAGTGATGGTGAATTTCAACCTTCTTTTGAAGAATCAATAAGAGGATTGCGTGTTTTTATTGTTTGCTCTACATTTCCAAGTGCCGACAATTTAATGGAACTTTTGTTAATGATTGATGCTGCGAAAAGAGCATCAGCAAGACACATTACTCCCGTAATCCCGTATTTTGGTTACGCAAGACAAGACAGAAAAGACAAACCAAGGGTTCCGATTGGCGCAAAACTGATTGCAAAATTGTTAGAAACTGCCGGAGCTACTCGAATCATGACAATGGATTTACATGCCGATCAGATTCAAGGTTTCTTTGAAAAGCCAGTGGATCATTTGTTTGCATCGACTATCTTTTTGCCTTATGTGAAGAGTTTGCAATTAGACAATTTAACAATTGCTTCTCCTGATATGGGAGGTTCAAAAAGAGCCTATGCCTATTCTAAGTTTTTAGAATCGGATGTGGTGATTTGTTACAAACAAAGAAAAGCGGCTAATGTGATTGACACAATGGAGCTGATTGGTGAAGTGAAAGGACGAAATGTAATCCTAGTTGACGATATGATTGACACCGGAGGAACATTGGCCAAAGCAGCAGATTTGATGATGGAGAAAGGAGCTTTAAGTGTGAGAGCCATTTGTACTCATGCTATTCTCTCGGGGGAAGCTTATGAAAAAATAGAAAATTCTAAATTATTGGAATTGATAGTGACCGATTCAATTCCGTTAAAGAAGAAATCAAATAAAATAAAAGTGGTGAGTTGTGCGCCTCTTTTTGCAGAAGTAATGCATATGGTGCAACACAACAATTCCATCAGCGGGAAATTCCTGATGTGACCGAACGAAGTTAAACAGTCCGGTGGACTGTTTTAGTGAAGGGGCAAGATGGCGCGTTGGCAGTTAAATGAATAAAGACTTCAATGAAAATTTAAATTTGAAGCTTTGAATGACATTGCGTTAGGGATAGAGGCAAGCACCGCGTGCAGCCGATAGCCCGGCACGAGGAACGAGGGCAACGCCCTGACAAAAAAGAATTTTTTTATTAATTAATATATTTTACAATGAAATCGATTACGATTAAAGGATCACAAAGAGAAAGCGTGGGCAAGGTAGCAACCAAAGCGGTACGTAATGCTGGAATGGTTCCTTGCGTTATTTACGGAGGAAGTCAACCAATTCATTTTGCAGCAGAAGAAAAAGCATTCAAAAGCTTGGTTTACACTCCAAACGCGCACACAGTTGTGATAGATTTGGATGGTAAAACAACCAATGCAGTTTTGCAAGACATTCAGTTTCACCCAGTTTCAGACAGAATCAATCACATTGACTTCTTTCAATTGGATGAAAACAAAGAAATTATTATGGAAGTACCTGTAAAAGTAACTGGAACTTCTCCAGGGGTACTTTTAGGAGGTGTTTTAAACTTGAATCAACGTAGATTAAAAGTGAAGGCTTTACCAAAAAATCTACCTGATTATGTTGAAGCAAACATTTCTGAATTGCAAATGGGAAATAAATTGTATGTAACTAAATTGCCTACACCTAATTTCAAATTAATGCACCCAGACAATACAGTTGTTGCTCAAGTTAAGATTTCTCGTGCGGCTATGAAAGCGGCTCAAGAAGCTGCAAAAGCAGAAAAAGGAGCAAAAAAGAAAAAATAATTCATTTATTTTTCCGATATCAAAAAGCATCAGTTTTACTGGTGCTTTTTTTATATTTGAAAATAAAAGGAGCATTGCCAGTGGCAATGAGATTTACAAACTTTAGTTTACTTTTGCTAAATGAATTGGATTAAAAATCTATTTACAAAAAATACAATCTCTGAAAAAGCAGAAGAAATGAGTAAAAAATTCCTAATTGTCGGTCTTGGTAATATTGGCGCCGAATATGTAAATACAAGGCATAATATCGGTTTTAAAATAGTAGATTATGTAGCTTCTAAACAAGGTGTGTCTTTTGAAACGGCAAAATTAGGGGCTGTTGCTGAATTCACAATAAAAGGAAGAAAGCTTATTCTGTTAAAGCCCAATACGTATATGAATCTGAGTGGAAAGGCAGTTCACTATTGGATGCAAAAAGAAAACATTGCCAAAGAAAATATTTTAGTCATTACTGACGATTTGAATTTGGCATTTGGCACTATTCGAATTAAATCGAAAGGTAGTGATGGCGGACATAATGGTTTGAAAAACATCCAACTTATTTTAAATACTTCAGAATATCCTCGTTTTCGTTTTGGAATTAGTGACGAGTTCAAAAAAGGACAACAAGTAGATTATGTACTTGGCGAATGGAATGAAACTGAAAAAGAAAAACTTCCGGAACGATTTGAAGTGGCTAAACAAATAGTAGAATCTTTTGCTTTGGCTGGCTTAAATGAAACTATGAACAGTTTTAACGGAAAATAAAAAAACCTTTCAATAGAAAGGTTTTTTTATTAGTATGAGAATAGATTATTGTATTATTAACTTCTTAGTTACAATTCCTTTATCGCTTTTTATATTAATAAAATAAACACCACTAGTTGGGTTTTCTAAATTAATAAGCTGAGTCAAATTTGAAGATTGCTCATAGTTATTTTCAAAAATTGTTTTTCCTGTTACGTCATAAACTTCAACTGAAAAACTATTAGCCAATTCTTTGAACTCTATAGTAAAACTTCCTTTATTCGGATTTGGATAAATACTAAACTGATTTTCTAAAAATGTCTCATTTGCTAAAGCTGTTGTAGTAAGTTGACTTGCAATAGAATTATACCAAGCCAACATTCTTGTTGTTTGCCCTGCAGTAAACATATACATACAAGCATCTTGAACATAATCCATATAATTCATTGTTAATTGAAGCTCTCCACAAGTACTTAAAGCTTGACCAGATACAGCTGGATCTGGTGGGCTATCAGCCGCATTACAATCATAACGAGGTTGATTAGTAGACGGAGTATCACAAACTCTATCGCCTGTAGTTAAACAATTAGCTCCGTCACAAGCTTGAAAAGTATGTCGTAGATTAAAAAAATGTCCTAATTCGTGAGTTAAAGTTCTTCCTTTGTTATATGGTGCTCCAGGAACATATCCTGTACAAGTTGCTGGGGCGGGACTTAAAGCTGCTCCGAAGGCATTATCGTCTATTACTACGGTCATACCGCCGGAAGGGGAACCGCCCAAAGGGGAATACCCTAAAATTCCTCCGGTAATATTTCTCACTACTAAATTACAATAACCTGCCCAAGTTACATCAGTATCAGCGTTATTCAAAAAGTTAGTGCCAAATGTCACGGCTACATCTCCGTTAACTAGTCCGCTTGCCACAGGATGATTCTGTGTAGCTATTACAAACTGTACATTCATACTTCCTGTTGTTGTTGCCGGATAATTAGCACTTACATTTGACCACAGAGAGATATCAGTATTAGTCCCGTTATAATCGGCATTTAATATATCGATTTGTTTTTGAGCTAATCGTCTTAAACAAGTTTTAATAGCTGCCGTTAATGCGCCTCCTGACGGATAATGGACAGCTACTGGGATTCGAATTACCGCATTTGTATTTCTTAAAGAATTAGATTCTAATCTTTGCAATTCAACCTCAAACTTACTTTGTTGTTCAATATAAGCCGCTCTTTTTGCTGGATCATTCATAATGGTTTGCATGAATTCTTGTGTTCCACAAGTTCTTTGTTGCGCTAAACCTACTTGAAAAACAAGTAATACTAAAAGTAATTTTAATTTCATTTTTGGTGTTATTTTTTTAAACATTTTCAAAATTAATTAAATATTTTATAAATCAAACTAATTATTAGATTTTAGCTGTTTCTCATAATTACTTTCTTTTACATAAGTAGTCCATATAACTAAAAAAAGGAGGCGAAATAACTAACACCTCCTTTTCAAACTATTTTATAATTAGTGAATTATTCCACCACAATTTTTTTGGTTTGTTTTATTTCTCCATCAGTTACCGTCAATAAATAAACTCCGGCTTGAGCATTATTTAATTGAATGTTTTGATTAAATGTAGCGCTATTTTCAAAATTATTTTCTAAAATAACCCTTCCTCTCATATCGTGCACCAACACTTTTACTCCGTTTCCATTTGAGGCGTTGCTTGTAAATTGAATATTAAAGTTACCATTATTCGGATTTGGATAAACCGCAAAATCTGCGAAACCAACTGAAGGAGTTGATAATGTATAAACATCAGTACAAACTTGAACAAACCAAGAGTTCAATGTTCCGGTATCTACATTATAAAAATCTTCAACTGATAACGTCCATGTTCCGTTTGCCTGTCCGCCATTAAAAGCAGACAAAGGAGATGAAGGAGAAAATGTTCCGGTCATATTAGCCACACATGTAAAAGCAGGAGATCCGTCATTTAGAGTAACATTGAAATTGTTATTTCCGGCACATGCTCTGTTCCAAACAGGGACTTGAGTCACATCTCCAGGGTTAGTAATCTTAATTAATAAATCATTCGGCCAAGTATGAGTGACATTCAACCCTATATTTACATCCGAAATGATACCAGTTATAGGTACATTTATAGTATTTGAAGCTGCTCCTCCTGATACTTCTGCTCCTGCTCCATCAGGGATTGGTAGCGAAGTAGAATTCGTATAAGTATTACAAGAGGTATTAATAGTATAACCAAGTGCAATATTTTTGGACACCGCATAAAATATATTTCCTACTGCTTCTATCATAATTCTGCAGGTAGCTGAAGGTGTAGAAGGAAGTGTTACCGTTTCTGAACCGTCATTTGTAGTACCGGCTGCTAAAACAATAGGGAAAGTTGCCCCGCCATCTGTCGATAATAATATATTTACATTAGCTGTGTTGATGCCATTTCCGGTTGTACCTGCAACATCCCATGTTATTGTTTGAGTAGAACCTGCATTCCAAGAAACATTTGTTGTATTTGGACTTGTAATTGCAAATGCTGCTCCGGTATTTACAACAGTAACTGTTGTTGCAGCACTATTAGTTTGACCTCCGCCAAGGACATTATCTCTAACGGTAAAGGCAAAAGCTAAAGTTCTTCCTACTGACGAACATGTTTCCCATGTTGGGGTTAAATTCCCAGCCAAAACATCAGAAAACTGTGGCATATATCTCACTGGTGAAGTACTAGGTGGGCGTGATCTAAAGTTTGGCCCGTCAGTTTTTGTAGGTGAAGGAATACTAGCTGCATTGCTGATTGTAGTTGCATCATCATTTTGCTCCCAGCAGTATGTTAATACTTCTCCGGCTGTTCCTGTTCCTGTTCCAGTAAGTTTGAAAGCAGTACTTATAGGAATACTGTAAGCAGCACCTTGAACGGCAACTCCAGGTTTTGGATTAGTAACTGCTAAACTAGTGCTGACTGGACAAGTTTTACCACCCATATTAGTTTGTATTTGAGCAATACTTTTGTAGTGAAAGTAATCATCTGAATGAGGTTGCATATCTGTCCCGTTTCCTCCTATCCCTGCATAGGCCATAATTGTAGATCCTGAGCCAGGTTCAACGTTTGTAGTGCCATTTTCTGTTCCGGAGATTCCACCATAAGCAAAGGTGTGATTAGCGCCCATTTGGTGGCCCATTTCGTGTGCAACATAATCAATATCAAAATTATCGCCTTCAGGAATACCGTCAGCCGGGGAGGTTATTCCGCTCCCTTTTGTAGCGTCAACGCAAACACAGCCAATGCAACCAGCATTACCACCACCGCCAGTTGCCCCAAATAAATGTCCGATATCATAGTTTGCAGCTCCAATAACTGTATTTAGGGTACTTTGTAATTCTGAATTCCAGGCTGCAGGAGCACCTGTTCCTGTTTCGGTTGAATAAGGATCAGTAGCTGCATTGGTATAAATAACTAAATTGTTGTTAGCAATAATTAATAACTTAATAGCCAAGTCTTTTTCAAAAACAGCATTGCATCGAGTCATAGTACGATTCATTGCGGCTAAAGCTAAAACAATTGTTCCGCCATGGTAAGTAGTATATTCAGCAGTACAAGACAATGCTAATCTCATAGTTTTATATGATTGAGCGCTAGATTGCATACTGTTTACTATTTTGTTAGATAAATTTTGAGTTATTGAAAAATCTTCAGTACTACAAGTAAAAGGCAATTTCCCCTTAATTCTTGTGGCTGAATCAAAAACTATATAAACTGAACTATCTTTAGTATATGGTTCAATAAACTCAGTTCCAGTATTAGCTCTAAACACCATAGTTCTGATTCCTTTTGGGTCAAAACTGAAATTTAAAACTGCTGAAGGATCTGTTATTCCTTTTCCAACATAGGCTCTAATATCCGGAAATTGAGCCTGTAATGCAGGGGCAAAATTTGAAGATTCCCAAACTTGGAATTTTTCTAATTCTCCCTTAATATTTGGTAGTTGAATTACGATTCCGGCATTCCCTGAGGATTTTTGCGGAACATTGGCCAATGATTGTTTGAACTGAACAGCATTGAATTCTAATAATTTTTGGTTAACAGAATAAGGCGTTTGTCTTATTTTATCTGATGTAATCGCTTTGTTGTTTTCAAAAAGTTTCCATGAACTATTTCTTTGTGAAAAAGAAAAATTGATTGTTAGGGTGAATACAATTAAAAGTAAAAGTTTTTTCATAATTTGTTTGTTAATTAAATACCGTGCAAAGATAATTATGTTTAAATAATCTGCAAATTTTAAGCATAATTAATGAATAATTCATATAGAATTTTAACATTTTATAGAGTTTTTAGTTAATTCATTTTGTATAACTTAGTTTGAAACATAAAATGATTCCTTCTTTTCTTATATTTGCTGTAACTTTTATATAAAAAAATCATGAGGTTTTTTATTGCTATCTTTTTTTCTTGTTTGTTAATTATTTTATCTTCATGCAAAACCTCAAAAAAAATGAATGAAGAAAAAACCCTATTAAAATTTGACACTATCGATAAAAGCTCCAAAAAATTATATTTATTAAAAAATAAAAAATTAGAAATTGTCAACTTCAACGGTTCCTTAACATATAAAATAGAAAATAATAATTCAACAAGTGTTTTGCAGTTTGTTTATGAAAAAAACATAGATCAAGTTACCTATGACGGAGGATATAGAGAAGAAGTTGTATTTGAAATTCCGAATAATAGTACCAATCAAAATTATACCGATGAGATATTACAAAATACCAAAATGCTTTTTGGCAGATATTGTAACTGTAGAGGTAAAAATGGATTATTCAAAGTTAATCAAGGCAAATTACATGTAACTTCATCAAAAAAAGTGATTCGTTTTAAACTTCAATTCAAAATAAACGAAGTCCCTCAGATCACTGAAGAAATAGAATATTAAAAACTTCACCATAGAGCCACCTGAAGCCCTTTAACATATCCTTCCGACTTCAAAATCAATCAGCGGGATATATACTGATGACCTGGATTCAACGAATTCAAGAACAATCTAAACTGCAGTAGATCTAATATATCAATGCCTCAAGTCTCCTTAGTAGCTGGTCGATGCCTCAATTTTCACGTCAAGCACTTAATACACGAAGAGGAATCGCGATATTTCGCATTTCAAGTCCCTATAGTCTATGCTTGCACAAACTCCAAACTTGTAGAGTCTGAAGGTCAACGGTGACTTCATCAATGACGGGACAACATCGCAAATGTTTGATTGTGAATAGTTACTCAAATAATTAACTAAACTAAGGTCACTTACCATGACTCACTCTAATGGGAGCAAGGCGATTGTCAAATATGGGGAATAGCTACTCTGGTCTTTGCCTTAAGCCAATAAATTAAAGACATATCACATTTAGTTTTGCACCTAAGTTCAAGCTGTTTTTACTCATCTCCAATCGATGATTTATTGCTTTGCTATAGATTTCTAGAGATCAAGTCCACTTACAATAATTATTGATGGAGACGTTACCATTAAAGAAGCCCTAGAAATGATCGAGCTAGTTGATGAGAATCATTATTTAAGACAACAAATAAAGCTTAGATTCCCTCGAGTTAAAATGCTGAGGGATAATATGACAAATCCTCTTCATGACGTATTGCAAAAAGGAAGAATCAGCAAAGAATATTATCCAATTTTGCATTAATGCCTGAAAATCACTGATCAATAATTAGAAAGAAATAAATTGCTTCGATTATGGAACGGATAATTTAATCTAGATGGAGTTGATGTTGGTGAAGATTAAGATTCTTATTATGAAGATGATGATGACGATTATTTCCATGTTGCCACCGAGGCCAACAATCGTTTTTTAATCTCCCATCCAATAAACAACGAAGAAGAAATAGAAGATGATGATTATGTTAATAATGATGAGGATTATCATCATAATGATGATGATTACTGACTGAGCACCCTAATTTAAATTAAATATTTCACGTCATTAAGGTCTTAAAGGGGTTTTGGGGTTTTGGGG
>NZ_JBMOGQ010000101.1:0-8779 GCF_049318325.1 Flavobacterium sp.
TAAGACGTTTTCCCATTTTATCCGCAAGATCAGGTTGTGCAGAACTAGAACCATCACGACTTTTTGTTAAATAAGACACTTTCATATTAGAATAATAATCACCTAAGTTTTGCTCATCTATGGCAATAGATTGGCAAACATCTTTAAATATAAAGCCATTTCTTGGGGCACCGTCATTGGTTAAATCATCATACGGACCAGTACTTGATGTTTCATATACCCCTAAAGCTAATTGTGTGATTACTTCATTTGGGAAATTATAAACAACACCATTGTCTTCTCTGGTTACTTCCAGTGCATATGTTCCTTCTAAATCAGAAGCGCATTTAGCAATGGTAACCGTAATGGTTTTTTTATCATCTGCAACCACTGCACCTGCTGTAGATGGTTGTCCTAAATTGATAATGATAGTTTTTGGAACATTTCCGGGTAAAACGCTTGGGTTAATTGTGAAAGGTAGTTTTACAAAGCTTGAACCCGCTTCTAATGTTACGCTTCCGCCAGTTGCTGTAACAGTATAATCTGTTCCTAGGATAGCTGTACTCGTTACATCAATAGAAAAAGGGATCAAAATATCAGTATCAGAGGTTGTACCATTACTACCACCAACTAAATCGATAGGTTCAAAAACTTGAACTGGGTCGACATCATTATCAGTATAGATATATGATGATTGTGAATTCTTAAATCCAACAACATAATCACCTTTGCTATTATTTTCTACATCATCCTTAACACAGGAAATTACAACAGTTAAGGTTATAAGGGTTAAGAATATTATTTTTATATTTTTCATATTTATTTTTATTATTGGTTCCAAAATATTTTACTTGTGAAAGCTTCAGATTCATTCTGTTGCGGAACATTTGCAGTATTACCTGCAATTTCAGAGCTTGGATATAATAAACGAATTGGTCTTGATGCACTTGCTGCTACTGGAGAAAGGGGAACGTGACTTGGAAAACCAGTTCTTGTATTTTCAATCCAAATTTCTCCACCATTAATACCATTCAAGGCAATCCATTTTTGATTTATTATAGCTTGTATTTCATTTCCAGTGGAGCCATTCCAACCTACAAGATTTGTTGCCTGACTGTAATAAGTAATTGCTTGAGCAGTGGTTAAGCCTAAAAGTTTAAACGATTCGGTAATGCCACTTTCGTACAAACTTTTAGCAGAACCGGTTAAATACCCTCTTTGAACTGCTTCAGCTTGTAATAATAAACTTTCTGCAGCGGTAAATACCAAGCCATCTTGAGCGGAATTTTTAAGTAATCCTGGACCAACATGCGAAACAGGGTAGTTTGTAGAAGTGTTTAATACATCGCCTTGTTGATGACCATTATAATCAGTAGGCCCAGCTGATGTTGCCGAATATATTCGGGTCAGTCTTGGGTCATTAGTGTTTTGTAAATAGCTTACTGTATATTTAGTTGCTGCGGTAGAAGACCAGTTATTTTTAAACTCGTCATTGGTGTTTAAAAACATAGCAGCAAATCCATTTTGTTTATTTACAGATGCACTAAATCCAGGGTTAATAGTTACATTATCATTTGGTCCTAAAAATTGAGCACCGCTACTTTGTAACTCAGCCATTTCTGAGGTAATGTAAGTTGATGATGCCGTTCTTTTACACTCTCTTAGAAGTATTCTTAGTTTAAGCGTATTAGCAAATTTTTTCCACATACCCATATCGCCAGAAAGCATAACGTCATTTTCTCCTGGATTTAGTGAGCCAGCGGGTGCGTTGTCTATCAAAGCAACAGCTTCTTCTAATTGCAAAACTAAATCTCTGTATATGGTTAAAGCATCATCATATTTTGGGCTCAAATTACCCCCTCTTTTATGAGCTTCTGAGTAAGGAATGTTTCCGTATAAATCTACTAAATATTGGAAATAAAATGATTTTAATATTTTAGCAATTGCTTTATAATTGTCATAGCCAGGTCTAGTTGTATTTTGAATGAAAGTGTAATTAGAAGTTCTTAAATAAAGATTTTCAAAAATTCCTGAATAGAAATCAGAAGTTACATTATAGGTGTGTTCATTAAAATAGTAACTTGAATTTGATGCCCCAACATCTCTAGTCCAGTTATTCATCATCAGATTTCCCAATTGGTTCATATTGTCTTGAACAGCATTTGGATTGAACTCAGAAACATTTCCAGCTAATACGCCATAAGTATACACTTGTGTTGCGGCAAGAACGATTTCAGGATTAACATTTTCAGATGAAGGATTATTAGGGTCATCATTTACATCAAGATAATCATCACAAGATTGTAAAGATGCGCTGATTAATAAGCCGCATAATACTTTACTATATATATATTTCATTTTCATAATTATTAAAAAGTTATATTGATATTGAATCCGTATGTTCTTGTTGGTGGAGCTTGAGCACCTGTGCTTAAACCAACATTGTTTCCCGTTGTAAACGAAAATTCAGGGTCTGTATAGTTTCTGTTCTGTTTTGGAAGTATCATGAATACGTTTCGTGCATTTAGCCCTAGAGACAATCCATCAACGTGTAATTTCTTTACTATTTTATCTGAAAAAGAATAGGATAGTGCAATTTCTCTACATTTAAATGCTGTTGCATCCAAAACGAAATTTTCATCGATTTCTCTGTAAATTCCAGTAAAATAATCTTGATTTCCTGAAGTGGTTACACTAGTGTTCTGTGTGAAAACTCCAGGAGATGTTTCGATTACAGAATTAGGAAAAATAAAAGGTTCTCTTCCGTTTTGAGCCGTAACTATATCAGAACCATTTTGAATTAAACCATCTTTTACGCCGGCATAAAAAACATGGCCTGTTCTATAGTCAAAAACTCCAGTTAGTTTTAAATTTTTATATCTAATATTGGTTGTTAGGCCAAGTATATAGTCTGGAGTTGTTTTTCCTAGTTTTACATTAGTTGCTTTTAATGGGTCTCCGGTTGAGGTATCAATAACTACATTGCCATTATCATCTCTCTGGTAACCAGTTCCAACAAGCATAGGAAACTGTTCTCCTTTAATAGCAGCAATTCCAGCCGTGCCAAGGTATTGTCCAACAGCAACTTGGTTAGACTCGTCAGTCACTTTCGTTACTTCTGTTTTTGGAGCACTATAACCGAATCTGAAATCCCAAGTAAAGTTTTCAGTTTTAATAGCTGTTACCCCTAAATCAAATTCAACACCCTGAGATATTGTTTCTCCAACATTAACAGTAGCTAAGTTAGCACCTGAAGTTGTTGATGGAGAAATTTCAATGATTTGATCACTATTTTTTGATCTAAAATAGCTAGCGTCAAAAGTGACCCTTTTTTTATAGAATTCTAAATTCATGTTAAATTCTATTGAGGTATTGGTTTCCGGTATTAAGTTTTGATCTGCAATACTAGTAGTTTGATTAAAACTGTTAATTAAAAATGGAAAACCTGCAGACGTTGCGCTAACAAATCGGTCATTTATGTCGTAAGGACCAACAACACTGTTCCCTACCTTTACAAAACTAGCAGATAATTTGGCAAAAGTAAGTGTTTCGCCTCCAAAGTCAGCAAAAGCTGTTGTTGGTATAAAGGAAACACCGACACTTGGATAAAAGAATGGCTTTTTGATAACAGAAGTCCAATCTTTTCTGGCGGTAAGATTCAAATACAAATAATCTTTATAACCTAAATCAACATTTGCAAAATAAGAATAACTTCTTTGTCTTGATTTAAAATCAGATGGTAATGCATTTCCTGTAATATTAGAAATGTTATACAATCCAGGAATTACTAATTTTTCACCTTTAACTGATAATGAATTGAATTCAGCATTAGTTACGTTATTACCCACGTTTGCTTTAAGTGTGATATCTTTTGTCAAATCATAGTTAAAATTGACAAGTAAATCGGCATATAAGTTTCTACTATTCGTGTTTCCCACTTCATAAGAAGAAACATAATCAAACGGGGAGTCCCAATAAACAACATCTGTTTTATAGCCATTGAAGAATTCTACTCTATTGAAAGAAGTACTTCTGTAACTAGCTCTATAGGTAGCACTAATATTTTTATTGAATTCATAGTTCAATTCTCCAACACCTTCAAAAGTTTGACCTTTATTAGAGATCCTTTCGTTTTTCAATTTCCAATAGGGACTTAACTCCCAATATGTCCAGTGGGTAGCATTGTCTGGATTGCTAAATAATTGAACAGGAACGTTAACGGGTATTTGAACCAATGATCCATATATTGAACCTTCTACACCTCCTGCTGTATTTTGATTAGTAGTAGTGTAGGTAGCATTAGCATTAAAACTCCATTTGCCAATTTTTTTTCCAGTACTTATATAGAAGTTATTTTTAGTAAACTTATCTCCAGGAATAATGCCCTCCGTTTTTTGATTTCCTAGAGTAAAATTTAAATAGCTATTTTCATCACCTGAAGATATAGCTACAGAGTTTAGTAAGGTATTTCCATCTGTAAAAAATGGTTTGTAGTTATCCTTTATGAATGAGTAGGGAAGAAGTGTTTGTTGTAAACCTGTAGGTTGTAATGACCCATCAAGTTCAGCCCCCCAGCTAGTGTTTTCAGTAAAATCTTGAGCGCCTTGATAGCCTTGGCCAAATCTACTTTGTAGAATTGGAAACATAGATGCCTCTTCTGCGGTAAAAGTAGTGTTAAGTGTGATTTTGAATTTTTCAGCATCTTTAGTCCCTCTTTTGGTTGTAACAATAATTACCCCATTTGATCCTCTTGAACCATATAAAGCGGCACCATTAGAACCTTTCATTACATTAACAGACTCAATAATCTCAGGATTTAATTCGGCAAAAGCACCTGATGTTGAGATTACGCCATTAATAACAATAAGTGCCTCGTTATCTCCTGTAATTGATCTAAACCCACGAAGCTGTATTCTTGTGTCTGGATTAACGCCATTGTTTACTGTGTTAATTTGTAAACCAGACACTTTTCCAACTAAACCAACTGCCGCATTTGTTGCTTTTGCTTGATTTAATTCGGATGACTTAACTAATTGAGTTGCCGTAGTAATTTCATTTGGTTTTCTTTTGATACCTAAAGCAGTTACAACTAATCCTTCTAATTCAATAGCATCATCTTTCATTGTAATACTAAATGTTGTTGATGAAGCAACAATTTCCTGAGATTTCATACCTATGAAATTGAAAACTAATGTTTCAGTTGAAGAAGCTTTTATTGAAAACTTACCTTCAAAATCGGTTTGTGTTCCAATATTAGTTCCTTTAACTAATACATTTACTCCAGGTAATGGTTGGTTAGACACATCTGTTACAATGCCTGAAACCAACCTCTCTTGCGCAAAAGAGATTTGCACCAACAACGCTATGAAAAGCGTTAAGAATCCATTTAACTTTGTTTTCATTATTTAATTTGGTTATAATTAGTTAACCAAAAGTCTTAAATATTTCTTAAAAAACCTAAATTAAATTCAAATCATTAACATGAAAACTAAAAAATATTAAAAAACAGCTTTAAAGCTTACGTGCACAATAGAGTTGGAGAATTTTATTGTCTGATTATTAGTACTTCCGTTGGCATAAACAAGATTGAAAAGTCCGTTTTTAGATAGTAAACCAAAACCGAATCCTAAACCAAAAAGATTTCCACTGCTATTAAAAGTTTTGTCTTGAATATATCCATAATCAATAATCGAATGAACATATAGATTTGAAGTAAGTATATATCTGTATTCCGATAGAATTGAACCAAACACGTTTCCTTGTAAACTATTTTCGTTAAAACCTCGAATGGAATTTATTCCGCCAAAGCGTTGTAACTCATTTATGATATAGTTACTGCTTTGTAAATAGAAATTTTGAGATTTGATGTTTACAATGTTTTTCTGATTCAGATAGAAATTGTGTTTTATAAATAAACTCCCGAAAAACTGATTGTCAGAAATTAGCTTAGTATCTCTTTTCCCTGTTCCGATTTTTAAATCAAAAGAAGTTTTTTCAGGAAAAAGAAAATCATCATTCTTGAAATCGACATATTCTAAAGTTGCTGTTAAATATGAATTATTAAAATCGCTTAAGGTTGATGAATTCACATTCTGAATGTCACTCGACTCTGTCGCTTGATAGCCAAAATACAAACGTGTGTTATAATTAAAATAATACCCCAAGTTAATAGCTGTTTTTGAGTTCTGAAAAGTGCTATCTTGTTTGAATATATTTAATTCTGCTTTAATTCCCAATGGACTATTAAAAATATAGGGGAGTTCCATCCCCAGATTAAATGTTTTTTGGTCTTGACCATCGCTTTTCCAATACAGCGATAATTTTTCTCCGAAATTCAAAACATTGTTCAAAATCAAATCCAGATATCCACTAAAAATAACTTTCTTGTTTTCATTATTTGTGAAACCTACGAAACCTTCAAAAGTGTTTGGTTTTGCTTTTTCTAAATAGACGTAAATTTTGGTAGAGTCTTTTGTGAAAAGAATTTCAGGATATTTACTTTGCTTGACAAATCGGAATTTTTCAAAATCATTGTATAGTTTGTCTAAGTTCTTTTGATTAAAAACTTTATTCCGATATAACCGTATGATATTTTTTTTATGCCCTTCCGGAAATTTATCATAACCGTTAATGACAATATCGTTTACCTGTCTTTTTATTTCAGTTGTAATTGACAAGTCGGCAGAAAGTGACTCTTTTGTTTTTTGAATGTTAACAAGTTTTACTTTCGCCATAGAAAAACCAGTGGTTTCTAATTTTTTTAAAGTGGCATTTAAAAAGGTTTCTATTTCTTCATAAGGAATTGTCAAGGTGTCGTTTTTTATGCTGTAAATTCCGGCGACGTTTTCTTGTAATTTTATACCTATATATATTCGCGCATCACTTATTTTTTTTCCAATATTGTATTTGAAGTAAAATGTGGAGTCATTTAGCTTAAAATTTTCAGCAAGCTGACTTTCCATATATCCTTTTTTGGTAAGCTTTTCATATAATAAATTATTCTCGTCCAAAATTGATTTGGCATTTTTGTGTTTCAAAACATAGCCAATACTGTCGATAATTTTGTTTTCTTTTTCGTTTTGCCCGATAATTTTCAGACGGAATTCTTGTGCAGAAATGCTTCCACTGATCATAAATATAAATAAAAAGAGAAAAATCTTTTTCAAAATGGGCTGATTGATTGCCTCAAAATAACGCAAAAAATCTGTTTTTATTGTAGTTAATCGAATCTAAAAAGAATGTCTTTGAAAATTAATTAATTATGATTTGTTTCATTGAAAATAATTACTACATTTGCAACCCCTAAAAAAGCGGGAATTTAATAAATAAAGAAAAATTAGTATTTAATTATGCCAACAATTCAACAATTAGTAAGAACAGGAAGAACTCAAATCACTAAGAAGAGTAAATCGGTTGCTTTAGATTCTTGTCCTCAAAGAAGAGGTGTTTGTACGCGTGTTTACACTACTACTCCAAAAAAACCAAACTCTGCAATGCGTAAAGTTGCGCGTGTACGTTTGACTAATGGAAATGAGGTGAATGCATACATACCAGGAGAAGGACACAATCTACAAGAGCACTCGATAGTATTAGTGCGAGGCGGAAGGGTAAAAGATTTACCAGGAGTTAGATACCACATTGTGCGTGGTGCGCTTGATACATCAGGTGTAGCAGGAAGAACACAAAGAAGATCTAAATACGGTGCTAAACGCCCAAAAGAAGCTAAAAAGTAAATTTTTAACTAGTCAAAAGTTAAAAGGTATAACGTCATAAAGTATCAACTTTAAGATTTTTGGCTTTCGACTTTCGACAAAAAACAAAGACATGAGAAAAAGAGCGGCAAAGAAAAGACCACTTTTACCAGATCCAAAATTTAACGATCAGTTAGTAACACGTTTTGTAAACAACTTAATGTGGGATGGTAAGAAATCGACAGCTTTCAAAGTATTTTATGATGCTATGGAAATTGTAGAAACAAAAAAGAATAATGATGAAAAATCATCATTAGAAGTATGGAAAGATGCTTTAACAAACGTTATGCCTCACGTAGAAGTACGTAGTCGTAGAGTGGGTGGAGCTACATTCCAAATCCCTATGCAAATTCGTCCAGACAGAAAAATCTCTATGGCCATGAAGTGGATGATACTTTATGCTCGTAGAAGAAACGAGAAATCGATGTCAGGTAAATTAGCTTCTGAAATATTAGCTGCGGCTAAAGAAGAAGGTGCTGCTGTTAAAAAGAGAATGGATACTCACAAAATGGCAGAAGCGAATAAAGCATTCTCTCACTTCAGATTTTAATACATAAGAAATGGCTAGAGATTTAAAATTTACAAGAAACATCGGAATTGCGGCTCACATTGATGCTGGTAAAACAACAACAACGGAGCGTATATTATTCTACACAGGAAAATCACACAAAATTGGTGAAGTACATGATGGTGCTGCAACAATGGACTGGATGGCGCAAGAGCAGGAAAGAGGTATTACCATTACTTCTGCTGCAACAACTTGTGAATGGAGTTTTCCAACGGAACAAGGTAAAGCATTACCTAATTCACAAGCTTATCACTTTAACATTATTGATACTCCTGGGCACGTTGACTTTACCGTAGAGGTAAACCGCTCATTACGTGTACTTGATGGATTGGTTTTCTTATTTTCTGCTGTTGATGGTGTTGAGCCACAATCAGAAACTAACTGGAGACTAGCTGATCAATACAGAGTTCCACGTATGGGATTCGTTAATAAAATGGATCGTCAAGGATCTAACTTTTTGGCAGTTTGTCAACAAGTAAGA
>NZ_JBMOGQ010000102.1:0-8595 GCF_049318325.1 Flavobacterium sp.
ATTCAAACCACGAATTTTCGAATTGACATAACAAATTCTGAATTCGTGGTTTTTTATTACCGCCAACATGCTACAAGAAGAAGAAAAAAAAATAATATTAGGCTCCGAGGAATGGTGCACATTTCCCGAGTTATCTGTACCTTTCATCAAAGCACGTGTAGATTCAGGTGCTAAAACTTCGGCTTTGCACGCTATTAACATCGCTCCATTCATAAAAGAGTCTGAAAACTGGGTTAAATTTGACATCAACCCTATTCAAAATGATTTAAAAACCGTAATTCATTGCGAAGCCAGACTTATTGACAGACGTATCGTCAAAAGTTCAAGTGGCTTTCGGGAACAACGATGTGTTATTCAGACTAAACTAAAAATAGGGGCTGATATTTGGGAAATTGAAATGACGTTAACCAATCGAGATTCCATGGGGTTTAGAATGCTATTAGGCCGGGAAGCAATGAGTGGTCGGATTTTGGTTGATCCGGAAAAAAAATACCTATTGAATCAACCATCGTTAGAAAATCTAAAAGAATTATACGTTGAAACTATACCAAACAAAACTGGTTTACGAATTGGTCTTTTAGCAAGCAATCCTGATTTGTATAGTAATCGACGAATTATGGAAGCCGGTGAATTGCGTGGACACGAAATGCACTTTCTAAACATTAAGGAATGTTATATGAAGCTCGATGCAGACAAACCAGAGATTCATTATCGCGGTGGGAAAATTTTAGACAACTTTGATGCTATTATCCCCAGAATCCGGCCAAGCATTACATTTTATGGTTGTGCATTAACCCGACAATTTCAAGCAATGAAAGTATTTTGTTTAAATTCAGCTTCCGCTATAACACAGTCAAGAGACAAACTTTTTTCATTGCAATTATTGTTGCGAAATGGTATAGATATACCAACAACTGGCTTTGCTAATTCGCCTTTGGACACAGACAATTTGATAAAAATGGTTGGTGGACCGCCTCTAATTATAAAATTACTCGAAGGCACTCAGGGAAAAGGTGTAGTTTTGGCAGAAACCAAAAAAGCAGCGGAGTCTGTTATTAATGCCTTTAAAAGCCTAAATGCTAATATTTTGGTACAGGAATTTATTAAAGAAGCCGATGGTAAGGATTTACGCTTATTTGTTGTAAATGGAAAAGTGGTGGCTGCTATACAAAGAGAAGCCGCACCTGGCGAATTCAGAGCAAATATTCATATGGGAGGAACTGCTTCAGTAATTAAACCAACTTCAGATGAAAAACGAATGGCAGTTAAAGCAGCAAAAGCAATGGATTTGAAAGTAGCCGGAGTAGATATAATCCGTTCATCAAAAGGACCATTGCTATTAGAGGTCAATTCATCACCAGGATTAGAAGGTATTGAAGGAGCAACTAATAAAGATATTGCAGGAGCTATGATTAAAGCAATTGAAAAAAACTTTAAATTTAAATCATGAAAAACAAACATCTTTTAATTCTATTTTTTTTAGCGATGATACTGGTTGTCATTGGCGCTTTATTCAAAATTATGCATTGTACATATGCAGGAATGACCGCAAACTCTTTTCTATCTATTGGATTAATTTCAGAAGTCATTGTTGTTGTGTTAATAATACTCAAAATAATAAAAGAGAACAAGTCTAATTTTCTAAATAAATAATGAATCCCTACCTCGATATAGCACTCAGAAGCGTTTCAGTATATATTTTTATGATTATTGCTATACGTTTATTTGGCAAAAAAGAATTATCCCAACTCAACACAGCTGATATTATCCTGATTTTGCTGATTAGTAATTCAGTTCAAAATGCAATGGTTGGTAGCAATTCATCTCTTTTGGGAGGAATAACGGCAGCAGTTGCATTATTCATAATCAATTTAATTTTAAAAAAAATAATGCTAAATTCAAAATTCATTAAAAGTTTAGTGCAAGATAAGCCAGAGATATTAATTCATGAAGGGAAAATAGAATTCAAAACACTCTCTAAATTGGGCATCACTGATGACGAATTAAAGGAAGCTATGCGAGAACATGGTGTAGAATTTTATAAAGATGTAAAACTAGCGATGTTTGAAATTGACGGAAATATTAGCATAATTTCAGGAAATAAAAATCTGAAACAAACACATCACAAACGCAAAATTCATAAAACATTAGGAACCTTAAATAATTAATTATGAACCTTCTTTCTCAACTTATCGTCGGATTTATTGCATTTTTGCATATTTACATCCTTTGGCTCGAAATGTTTGCATGGACAACAAGTGGCAGAATAGTTTTTAAAAACATTTCCGATGATCAATTTGAAAAAACCAAAGTCATGGCCGCAAACCAAGGCTTATATAACGGCTTTCTTGCTGCTGGATTGATTTGGTCACTTTGTATTACAGATCCTGATTGGAGCAAAAACATCGCCATTTTTTTTCTGTCCTGTGTTTTGATAGCTGGAGTTTATGGCGCTATGACTGCTTCTAAAAGAATTTTCTTTGTACAAGCAGTTCCTGCTATATTGGGCTTGTTGGGTTTTATGCTGCAGATTTAATCTTCTACCTCTACTATAAAACTATTTAAAAAGGCAACCGAGTTTTCTATGTCGTAATGTAGAATTCTGTCTTCTTTAACCAATGGCACAACAGCTCTGTAAGACTTCAAGAACATTTCAATAAAGGCACTTGATTGCAATGGTTCTCTAAAATGAATAGCTTGAGAAGCATTCATTAATTCTATCGCTAGAATTCTTTGAAGGTTTTCCATAACCTTTAAGCACTTAGTAGCTGCGTTAGCCCCCATACTTACATGATCTTCTTGTCCGTTACTTGAAACAATACTATCAATACTTGCAGGAGTAGCTAATTGTTTGTTTTGACTTGCAATACTCGCCGCAGTATATTGCGGAATCATAAAGCCTGAATTTAGTCCCGGATTGTCAATCAAAAATGCTGGCAAACCTCGCAAACCTGAAATGAGTTGGTAAGTTCTTCTTTCGGAAATACTTCCTAATTCGGCTAAAGCTATGGCAAGAAAATCCAAAGCTAAAGCCAACGGCTGCCCATGGAAATTTCCTCCAGAAATAATAACATCTTCGCCTACAAATATATTTGGATTATCCGTAACCGAATTGATTTCGGTTTTGAAAACTTTTTTAACATAATCAATTGCATCCTTTGAAGCACCATGTACTTGAGGTATACAACGAAAAGAGTAAGGGTCTTGAACGTGTGTTTTTTGTTGCAAAATAATTTGGCTTCCTTCCAAAATCTCTTTAATCCTTCTAGCCGTTACTATTTGTCCTTTGTGAGGACGAACCATATGAATTAGTTCATGAAAGGGTTCAATTCTTCCGTAAAATCCTTCTAAAGAAACTGCCGAAATTACATCAGCAAAATAAGAGTACTTGATAGCTTTCAATAAAATATAACAGCCATAAGAACTCATAAACTGAGTACCATTTAACAAGGCCAAACCTTCTTTTGATTGTAGAACTATTGGTTCCCAATTAAACTTCTTCAACACTTCAGAAGACTGCATTTTAGTACCTTGAAAAAATACTTCACCTAAACCTAACAATGGCAATGATAAATGTGCTAAAGGAGCTAAATCACCACTGGCGCCAAGAGAACCTTGAGTATAAATTATAGGAAGAATATCGTTGTTATAAAAATCAATCAAACGTTCCACCGTTAGCAATTGCACTCCGGAATTTCCGTAGCTCAAAGACTGAATTTTAAGCAAAAGCATAATCTTTACAATTTCATTTGGCACAATATCTCCGGTGCCACAAGCATGTGATTTTACTAGATTTTCTTGAAGGCGTGATAAATCTTCATTGGAAATTTTCACATTGCATAAAGATCCAAAACCAGTATTTATCCCATAAATTGGTTTGTCGTTGTTCACCATCTTTTTATCCAAATATTCTCTACATTTTTGAATATTAATTCTGGCTTCTTCAGAAAGTGAAATTGATTTATGTAGAGATATAATTTCCTGTAAAGTCTCTAATGTCAATACTTCCGAACTGATATAATGCGTGTTTTCCATTTTTAGTTTGCAATTTGTTTCCAAAATTGAATAAACAATAGTTAAAAAACAAGTTTTGTTCATAGTATTTTATTGAGAATTTAATAATGAAAGTCTCTCTAAATTAGAAAAATGTTTATTTTTTTTGTCTACTATCCATATTATTACGACTTTAATAAAAATGGGATTAAAACTTTTTTACTATGCAAAAAGTAGTATTTTTGAAAATCATGTGGAATAAAGAAAACATAGTTATTTCAACTTCAGCAGCTAATCTATTAGCAGTAACTATTGTTGCTACCTCATCAACTACAACCCCTTTTGGGGTATAATCTTTCATATAATACTGTGTCCTGTTCTTTCATAACGAAAGAAAAAAAAATAATAATCTTACATTTCCTAAAAAATAGAACGAATGATAGTATTAAAATTTGGCGGAACCTCAGTTGCCAATTCAGAAAATATTTCAAAAACAATAGCCATTGTAACAAACAAAAGCAAGGAAGATAAACTGGTCGTAGTTGTTTCCGCTTTTAGTGGCATAACCGATATGTTGATATTAGCTGGAAAAACAGCTTCTGCAAAAGACAAAAACTATAAAGATATTGTTAGCCAGATAGAAAAAAAACACAAAGATGCTGTTGACGAATTAATTCCGTTAAGTGAACAAAGCGATATTATTGAAACTATTAATAGCCATATCAATCATTTAAAAACATTATTGGATGGCTGTTATCTATTGGGCGAGTTGTCAAATAGAACAGCTGATATTGTAGCAGGATTTGGTGAATTATTATCCTCTCAAATCATTGCCTTAGCACTGAAACAAAAAGTAAGCAATTCAACTTTTAAAGACAGTAGAGAGCTAATTAAAACAGATTCCAACTTCGGAAAAGCAAGTGTAAATTTTTCAGTAACCAATAAATTGATTGCCGATTATTTTAAATCCAATACCAATCAGGTTGTGTTATTTCCCGGTTTTATTGCTTCTTCTCTAGATGGCAATATTACAACACTTGGTCGTGGCGGTTCTGATTATACCGCGGCAATTATTGCTGCAGCTGTAAAAGCTGATGTTTTAGAAATATGGACCGATGTAAACGGAATGTTTACTGCCAATCCGAAGATTGTAAAACAGGCACAGCCAATAGAAACCATTTCGTATCAGGAAGCTATGGAACTGTCGCATTTTGGTGCCAAAGTATTATATCCACCAACCATACAGCCAGTCTTAAAAGATAGCATTCCTATTTTAATTAAAAACACTTTTGAACCAGAAATATATGGAACATTAATTTCTGATACTCCAAAAGCAACTGCCAACCCCATCAAAGGAATTTCGCATATCGACAACATTGCCTTACTTACACTCGAAGGCTCCGGAATGATTGGAGTTGCAGGTTCTTCCAAACGTTTATTCGAAGTGCTTTCACAAAATAATATAAATGTAATTTTTATTACCCAGGCTTCTTCAGAACATTCCATTTGTATTGGAATTCTTAATGCCGATGCAGAAAGAGCCAAAGCAGCCATCGATAAAACTTTTGAAATTGAGATTGCTCAAAACAGAGTTGATCCAACCATTGTGGAAAAAGACTTGTGCATCGTTGCTTTAGTTGGCGAAAGTATGAAAAACCATCAGGGAATCAGCGGTAAAATGTTTAGCACACTTGGAAAAAACAACGTAAACATTAGAGCTATAGCTCAAGGTGCATCAGAAAGAAACATTTCTGTAGTTATCAATGAAAAAGATGTTAAAAAAGCACTAAATACGCTTCACGAACGTTTCTTTGAAGACAATACCAAGCAGTTGAATCTATTTGTAATGGGTGTTGGAAATGTCGGAGAAAAGTTTGTTGACCAAATCAGTCAGCAGAATAAATTCCTAAAAGAAAATTTGAAAATAAACCTTCGTGTCATAGCAATGGCAAATTCAAAAACCATGACTTTTGACGAAGAAGGAATCAATCTAAAAGATTGGAAAGCTGCTGTTGCAGGAGGAGAAAAAACAAACGTAGAAAGTTTTATTGCCAAAGTAAAAGACCTCAACTTACGTAACAGTATTTTTGTTGATATAACCGCAAACTATGATATTGCAAATACTTATGATAAATTCTTAAGCCAAAATATAGCGGTAGTTACCTGTAACAAAATTGCTTGTTCTTCTGAATATGACAATTATAAAAACCTTAAAAATCTCTCCCGAAAATACAATGCTCCATTCCTATTTGAAACGAATGTTGGCGCCGGATTGCCAATCATTGATACACTAAAGCATCTTATTGCTTCAGGAGATAAAGTGAATAAAATTCAAGCCGTTTTATCAGGAAGTTTGAACTTTATTTTTAATAATTTCAGCGAATCTTATAATTTTCATGACGTAGTTAAAGAAGCAGGTGTTCAAGGTTTTACAGAGCCTGATCCAAAAATAGATTTAAGTGGTGTTGATGTAGCTCGCAAGATATTAATCCTTATACGCGAAAGCGGATATAAAATGGATATAGAAGAAATTGAAAACAATTGTTTCCTGCCAAAAGAATGTATGGACACAACTAACAATGACGATTTCTTTAAGTCTTTAACAAAGCATGAAGCCCATTTCAATAAGCTATTAGAGGATGCCAAATCAAAAGATAGCCGAATTAAATTTGTGGCAAAGTTTGATAAAGGAAAAGCATCGGTTGGATTACAATTCATTCCAAAAGAAAGTCCATTTTACAATCTCGAAGGAAAAGACAATATCGTTGAATTCTACACCGAACGTTATGTTGACCAACCCTTAATCATCAAAGGTGCCGGGGCCGGAGCAGCAGTTACTGCTTCTGGTATTTTTGCCGACGTAATTAGAATTGGAAATGTTTAACTCAGTTACTCAGCAACTCAGACAATCAGCAACTATAAAAAAATGAACGAAATTAAAATATTCTGCCCTGCCACTATTGCCAATCTCAATTGCGGATTTGATGTAATGGGATTGTGCCTAGAAGGAATCGGTGATGAAATGATTATTCGTAAAGTTGCTGAAAAAGGCATCAAGATTACTAATATTACTGGTGCAGACTTACCATTGGAAACAGAGAAGAACGTAGCCGGAGTTGCTGGTTTGGCTTTGCTAAATGCCACGCAACCCGAATTTGGTTACGAAATTGAAATCCATAAAAAAATAAAAGCCGGCAGTGGCATTGGAAGTTCCTCTGCCAGTGCTGCCGGAGCAGTTTTTGGAATCAACGAACTTTTGGGCAAACCATTTACCAAACAGGAATTGGTACATTTTGCTATGAAAGGCGAAGTCATTGCCAGCGGCAGTGAGCATGCCGATAATGTAGCGCCATGTATATTAGGAGGATTCACTTTAGTTCGTGGTTACAATCCGTTGGATGTTATAAAGATTGAAAGTCCGAGTGAGATCTACGCTGTAGTTTTACATCCTCACATAGAAGTGAAAACTTCCGACTCTAGAGCTGTCCTTTCTCCAACAGTTTCATTGAAATCTGCTATTACACAATGGGGAAACCTCGGTGGATTAATTGCCGGTTTGTATACTAAAGATTATGAATTGATTGGACGATCGCTGAACGATGTTATAGTCGAGCCAAGCAGAAAACATTTGATTCCAAATTTTGATTTAGTGAAAAATGCCGCTTTAGAAAACGGAGCTTTAGGTTCCGGAATTTCTGGCGCGGGACCTTCGATTTTTGCTTTATGCAAAGGACAATCAATAGCCGAAAAAGTCGCCTATGCTATGAGTAACGCTTACCTCGATACAGGTATTGCCTTTGATATGCATGTTTCAAAAGTGAATGATCAAGGAACTAAAATTATATAAAGTTAGAAGTACATAGTACGATATACAAACAATATTGCGTACTTCTGACTTCGTAAATCGTACTTAAAAATGAAGTATTATAGTTTAAACAATAAAAAACATAAAGTGAGTTTTCAAAAAGCTGTTGTTGAAGGCTTGGCGTCTGACCGTGGTTTGTATTTTCCGGAAACTATTACTCCTCTACCCGATTCTTTCTTTGCTAACATTGAAAAACTTGCTCATGAAGAAATAGCTTTTGAGTCAATTAAACAATTCGTTGGTGATGAGATTCCGGAAACGGAACTAAAACGTATTATAGCTGAAACGCTTTGTTTTGATTTTCCTTGTGTTCAGGTAGAAGACAATGTGTTTTCTTTAGAACTTTTTCATGGACCAACAATGGCATTCAAAGATGTTGGCGCCCGATTTATGTCACGCTGCCTGGGTTATTTTAATCGTAATGATTATAAGCATGTTACTGTTTTAGTTGCTACTTCAGGAGATACCGGCGGAGCCGTTGCCAGTGGTTTTTTAGGTGTAAAAGGTGTAGAAGTTATCATTCTTTATCCATCAGGAAAAGTAAGTGATATACAGGAAAGACAGTTAACAACTCTTAAACAAAACATTAAAGCACTCGAAGTGGATGGCGTTTTTGACGATTGCCAAGACATGGTGAAGAAAGCTTTTCTAGATGAAAGTTTAACACACAAGAATCTTACTTCAGCTAACTCAATTAACATTGCACGTTGGTTACCGCAAATGTTTTATATTTTCTT
>NZ_JBMOGQ010000103.1:0-8500 GCF_049318325.1 Flavobacterium sp.
CCCTTCTACAGGTTTTTTTCCAGGACCAGCCTTAATAATTTTGTATTTTAAGCCGCTGGCTGTTTCAGTTGCATTAGTTTTAATATCGTTTAAATATTTAACTTTTGCAGCCATAACTGGTCCAAATTTTGCAGTGTACTCTGCTTTTTTTTGCGCTTCCAATTCAGCTTGCTTTTTATTATTTTCAGCAGCAAGAGCAGCATCTTTTGCATCATCATCAGCTTTGTTAGCCATATAATTAGCAAAGGTTTTTGCGGCATCAAATTTATTCGCATCAGCCCCTTTTCTAACAATAGTTATTTTACCAATTACATCATCCTGAGCAATTTTATTTACCACATCTTGTCCGGTGATTACATTTCCAAAAACGGTATGCTTTCCATCTAACCAAGGTGTTTCTTTGTGTGTAATAAAAAATTGAGAACCATTAGTTTTTGGCCCTGAATTAGCCATCGATAAAATTCCTGGACGATTATGCTTTAATTCGGCAACAAATTCATCTTTAAAAGAATAGCCTGGTCCTCCTGAACCATTTCCTTGAGGATCGCCTCCTTGAATCATAAAATCAGCAATAACTCTGTGGAATTTCAAACCGTTATAAAAAGGTTTTCCTTTTAATTTTTCATCAGTTACAGATGCATTTGTTCCTTCTGCAAGCGAAATAAAGTTAGCAACAGTAATTGGTGTTTTTTGATATTCTAATTGAATAACGATTTTTCCTTTTGCAGTTTCAATTTCAGCGAATATTCCCTGATCAGTTGAAGGTGTTGTCGACTTTTTTTCAGATACGGTAAACTTTGTACCAGTTGGTTTTGCTGCTGGTTTTGCTGCTGGTGCCTTTTTAGTTTGTGCTGAGGCACTCATCATACCTAGACAAATCAAAAGAAGAATGTTGAATTTAATTTTACTCATGATTTATTATTAATTATTTTATTACTTATCAATTATCAATTATCAATTATCAATTATCAATTATTTTTTAATTCTACTTCAAAAATCAAGTTAGCATTTGGAGGAATAACATTTCCTGCACCTTGTTCACCGTAACCAAGAGTAAAAGGAATAAAGAAAACGGCTTTTTCCCCCATTTTTAATTTACTTAAGCCTTCTATAAATCCGGGAATCATTCTGTTAGAACCCATTTCATAAGGTAAAGCTGAATAGCCGTTTTGCATAGCTCTTTGCTCGTCAAATTTACCAAATTCTTTTGCAACATTTGGATTGCTTGTGTCAAAAAGGGTTCCGTCTTCTAAAAATCCGGAGTATTCTATATACACAGTTTCTCCATCTTTTGGTTTTTCTGAAGTCGATTTCTGAGTGATTTTGAATTTAAATCCTGATGAAGTCTTGGTTGATGATTTTTTTAATTCATTAAAATATTCAACTTTTTTATCTTTGACTATTTTATATTTTGCATCATAGATTTTTTTATTTTCAGCGTCAATAGCAGCTTGTTTCTTTTGATTTTCGGCTTCTGCTTTGAAATAATCTGTAAAGATTTTTACCGCGTCAAACTTCTTAACTGCTTCTCCTTTTCTAATGATAGTAACTTTTTTTATATAATCACCTTGAACAATTGAATGGGCTATAGTCATTCCGTCTCCAACAACACAACCAAAAACTGAATGTTTTCCATCTAACCATTGAGTGTCTTTTAAAGTAATAAAAAATTGGCTACTGTTTGTATTTGGACCAGAGTTCGCCATCGATAAAACACCCGGTTTGTTATGTTTTAAATCGGTAAATTCATCTCTGCACTTGTAACCCGCATCACCAGAACCATTTCCTAATGGATCGCCGGTTTGAATCATAAAATCTTCTGAATCACCATTTGATTTAGAGATAACACGGTGAAATTTCAAACCATCATAAAAAGGTTTTCCTTTAAATTCTTTAGATACAAATTGGTTTTTACCTTCTGCTAACGTAACAAAATTGGCTACCATAATAGGTGCTTTTTTGTATTCAAGTTCTAATAAAAAGGTTCCTTTTGAGGTTTCAATTTCGGCATATAAGCCATCTTTTAGGTCTTTGTATTCGTCTTTACAAGATGTAAGACATAACCCGATAACAGCTAAAAGAAGAAAAATATTTTTATTCATTTTTTTGTAAATTAACTTGAGGTGTTATTTTTTCTTTTGGTTTAAAATCATTCAAAGTAACGGTACAAATGATTGGTTGGTTTGACTTAATCAGTTTGTTATCTCCACGATATCCATAAGCCATGTGGGAAGGGAAAAGGAAAGTTACTTTTTCATTTTTACGCATTAATTTGATTCCGTCTCGCAATCCCATTAAGATATTTTGTTTGTCGACAAGATAAGTTTGTGGACGTAATTCTACTTCAGAATATACCACATTGCCTTTTAAATCCATTATTTCATAATCAAACTGAGCTACATCTCCTATTTTTGGACGAAGCGTATCGTTTTCATTTTTGATTTGATAATGATACCAATATCCTTTTTTTGATGCTAAGTATTGTATTTTGGGATTACTCTTAATTATAGAGTCAATTTTGCCTTCTTCCCCAGCGATTAATTTTTTATTTCGTGCTGCCGATTCTTTCATAAAAGTTCCCGATGAACGCGAAATCGGCATTCGAGCCTGTTGCTGCTGTTTACAACTAAGCAAAGTCATAAAAACGACAATAAGCAACACTATTTTCGAAAGGTTTTTCATGTTCTTAGATAGTTATTTTTGAAATTAATTCTTCAAATTTATTAGTAGTTGCTTTCATGCTTTCGTATGATTTTCCTCCAGCGGCATTAATATGCCCGCCACCATTGAAATGTTCTCTGGCGAATTGATTTACATCAAAATTGCCTAGCGAACGTAACGAAATTTTAATGATATTTTCGTCACGATGTTCTATAAAAATCGCCGAAAAATGAATTCCTTTTATACTTAAACCATAGTTTACTATGCCTTCAGTATCACCTTTTTGATATTGAAATTCATCCATTTCTTTTTGCGAAAGAGTAATGTAAGAGGTTTTATATTCTGGAAAGACTTTTATGTTTTGCAAAGCCCTTCCAAGAAGTTGTAATCTATTGGCTGAATTATCATCAAACAATAAATTGTGAATAGCACTATTATTAATGCCCAAATCAATTAAATCAGCAACAATTCGGTGTGTTGTACTCGTTGTTGAAGAAAATCTAAACGAACCTGTATCAGTTGTAATTCCGGTGTAAATACAAGTTGCTATAGTTTTATCAAGCATTTCTTTTTTATCTAAATACGAAATCATATTATATACCATCTCGCAAGTAGAACCAATAGAAGTGTCAGAGTAAGTAACCGTTGCATAAACATCTGGCTTTTGATGATGATCAATCATAATCATTGGCGCCGAAAGTTTATTTAAAACCTGTTCCATTTCTCCTGTTCTGTGTAATGCATTGAAATCTAATGTAAAAACCAGTTCGGCTTCATTCAATATTTTGGTGCAATTTTCTTTGTTATTTTCATAAATCAAAACAGTTTCAGAGCCTGGTAACCAAGCTAGGAAATTTGGAAATTCGTTTGGTGAAATCACAACAGGGCTATGATTCAATTTTAAAAGAAAATGATACAATCCCAATGTAGAGCCCATAGCATCACCATCAGGGCTTCTGTGTGGAATAATGGCAATTTTTTTTGGTGTTGCCAATAAATTTTGAATGGCTAAAACAGCTTCTTTTTTCATCGTTGGCGAATGTACTAAAAAATGAAATACAGTATATAAAGATTAAGGAGATTTTAAGTTTTATTTGGATAGTAAAAGTCCGAACCAAACCGCAAAAAGACCGAGAATAATGCTCAATGCCATGTATCCAAATGCCAATAATGAATTGTTGCTTTGAAACAGGTTATAGTTCTCCATTCCAAATGTAGAGAAAGTAGTATATCCTCCGCAAAAACCAGTTACTAAAAACCATTTTAATTGGCTATCATTTAAATTGTTTTTGGATAAAATTCCAATAAATAAACCAATTAAAAAACAACCGATAACATTGGCAATTAATGTTGCTAACGGAAACTGATTTGACCAAAATTTAGAAACAAAAACCGTTGTCAGATAACGAAGAACGCTTCCGATAGCACCACCAATGGCTATGTATAGAATTGTTTTAAGCATTATTATTTAAACTTGTTTTTTGGCAGACTGGCTTCTTCCGTCTTGCTCGATGGTTCAATTAATTTGTTTAATTGTTTGATCTCATCATCGGTTAATTCACGGTACCTGCCAACATGAACATCGAGAGAAATATTGATTATTCTCGTTCTTTTCAAGGCCGTAACTTCATAATCAAGATACTCGCACATCCTCCGAATCTGTCTATTTAAACCTTGCGTCAGGATTATTTTGAAGACAAATTTACTGATTTGTTCTACTTTACATTTTCGGGTAACTGTATCCAAAATAGGAATGCCATTACTCATTTTTTGAATGAATCTATCTGTAATTTGTTTGTTAACTGTGACTATATATTCTTTCTCATGATTGTTTCGGGCACGCAGAATTTTGTTCACAATATCGCCATCATCAGTCATAAAAATTAAGCCTTCACTCGCTTTGTCCAATCGTCCAATCGGAAAAATACGCTTTGGATAATTAATATAATCCACAATATTATCGCGAACACTTTGGTTAGTAGTACATTCAATACCAACGGGTTTGTTGAACGCCAGATAAATTGGTTTCTCTCTTTTTTCCCGAACCAGTTTTCCGTCCACACGAACTTCATCATCTATAGAAACTTTTGTTCCCATTTCTGGTACAACTCCGTTAATGGTAATTCGTCCTTCTTCCAATAGTTTATCAGCTTCCCGACGAGAACAATATCCCGATTCGGAAAGAAATTTATTGATGCGTGTCTGATTGAGTTCCATTGGGCAAATATAGTATAATTTAGCACCGCTCAGTTCGGTTTTAGAAAGCACGGTTAAGAAATTCATTTTCTTGATAAGTAAGTTAATAAATGGTTTCAAAAAAGTAAAAAAAAGATTTTAAAGTAGTAAGATTTTGCTATTTTTACTCACATGAATATACAAGGAAAACTTATAATTATTGGTGGTGCTGTTGATAAAGGCAGTTTCACCGAGACGGATTTGGATAAAAATGCAGCAAAGAATTTAAACTTTTTTGAAGCAGGTATTTTAAAAAGAATCATTGACGAATCAAAATATAAAACGGATTCTCGCGTTGAAGTTATTACAACAGCTTCTAAAATTCCAAAAGAAATTGGTCCAGAATATGTAAAAGCACTACACTATTTAGGTGCTGATAATGTTGATGTTTTAAATATTGAGCGTCGCGAACAAGCTTCTGATCCTGAAGTTTTGGATCGTTTGAAAGCTGCAGATGTAGTTATGTTTACTGGTGGCGATCAATTGCGATTGACATCTATACTTGGAGGCACTCTATTTCATGACATTTTATTAGACAAATATCACAACGAAGACTTTGTATATGCAGGAACTTCTGCTGGAGCAGCGGCAGCTTCAAATAATATGATTTATCAAGGAAGCAGCAGTGAGGCTTTGCTTAAAGGAGAAGTTAAAATTACAAGCGGTTTAGGCTTAATTGACGGTGTGATTATCGATACGCATTTTGTGCAACGTGGCCGAATTGGACGTTTGTTTCAAGCGGTTGTAGGTAATCCAAAAGTACTGGGAATCGGACTTGGAGAAGATACCGGTTTATTGATTACGAATAATTCTATGATGGAAGCAATTGGTTCGGGATTGGTTATTTTGGTTGACGGAAAAGAAATAAAAGACACTAACTTAACGCAAGTAGAATTAGGACAACCAATATCAATTAATCATCTTGTAACTCATGTGATGAGTATTAATGATACTTTTGACTTGACTACATTTAAAATGACTATTAAATCTTCACAATATGTCTAGATGATTAGATTAACTTAGACTGGCTTAGACTACTATGAATTTTAGAAAGTCAAAGATCGATGTCTAGAAAATCTAAAAAGCTAAGTTCTATAACAATCTAACAATCCAAGATGTCTAAAATTATAATCCACGGCGGATTTTTCTCGGAATCTTCTACTAATAACGAAACGAAACTTGCCAAACAGCAAGCTTTGCTTCGTATAGTTAAAGATTCTTATGACTATTTGAAAACACATACCGCTTTGGAAACTGTGGTTTATGCCGTTTCACTTTTAGAAGATGACGAATTGTTCAACGCAGGAATTGGTTCTCAAATTCAGGCGGATGGTAAAATAAGAATGAGCGCTTCGTTGATGGATGGTTCTACCATGAAAATGAGTGGCGTTATCAATATTGAAGAAGTAAAAAATCCGGTGCAAGTTGCCCAAATTTTATTAAATTATGATGATAAAGTTTTGGGAGGAAGTGGCGCAACTAACTTTGCCAGAGCAAACGGATTTAAACAATTCTCTACCGAAATTCCACAACGACGTTCAGAATATGAAGCTAAATTGGCTGCTACACGAATAGGAACTGTTGGTTGTGTAGCTTTAGATGAAAATGGAAAAATTGCGGTTGCGACATCAACAGGTGGAAAAGGCTTTGAAATTCCGGGAAGAATATCGGATTCGGCAACAGTTGCCGGAAATTATGCTAATGAATTTTGTGGTGTAAGTTTGACCGGAGTCGGTGAAGATATTGTTAGTGGGGCAGTAGCAGCTAAAATTGTAACTCGTGTTACTGATGGATTCACTTTAGAAAAAGCATTCGAAAAAACTTTTAATGAACTAAAACCTTTTGATGGTTTTGCGGGTGCAATAGCTATTGATAACAAAGGAAATGTTTATCATCAGGATTCACACCCAAGTATGGTTTTTGCCAGTTTTGATGGAGAGAAAGAAGAAGTTTTTAATTAGAATTCCTTTTCCATATTTCCCAAAGAAAAAGAAACCTGAATAATAGCCCCGATTGGAACTGGCTGCCCTGCCTTCCGGCATGCAGCGTGTAAAGCGGGACGACTGGTCTAAGAAAGACAAACGATGTGCTCCTAAATAAAAAAAGCTAATCTTTCGACTAGCTTTTTCTATTTGTAAGTAAGTTAAATAGATTGTACAAACGTTTATTTTACTTTTTTAAGTACTGCTTTGAAAGCTTCTGGGTGATTCATTGCTAAATCGGCTAGAACTTTACGGTTCAATTCGATTCCGTTAGCTTTTACTTTCCCCATAAACTGTGAATAAGACATTCCATCTAAACGAGCTCCAGCGTTGATACGTTGAATCCATAAAGCACGGAAATTTCTTTTGTTCACTTTTCTATCACGGTAAGCGTAGCACATTGCTTTCTCAACCGCATTTTTAGCAACCGTCCAAACGTTTTTACGACGACCAAAGAAACCTTTGGCTTGCTTCATTATCTTTTTTCTTCTTGCTCTTTTAGCAACTGAATTTACTGATCTTGGCATAATTTTTCTGTTTTTTTGTAGCAGGCGTACCGAATTTAATCAAGGTAACTTTGTGGCCATACTCCAAGGTTATTTAAATAATTTTTAACCTAAAGAATTTTTTAATTGATAATTGATAGTTGACAAATTGTCAATTGTACATTGTCAATAATTAGATAATTCTTAATTGTTGTTTGATGCTTTTCTCATCTGTTTTGTGAACCAAAGCAGAGTGTGTTAAAGCTAATTTACGCTTTTTAGATTTTTTAGTCAGGATGTGACTTTTGAAAGCGTGTTTTCTCTTGATTTTTCCAGAGCCAGTTACTTTGAATCGCTTCTTAGCACTGGATTTTGTTTTCATTTTAGGCATTTTTTCCTAGATTATTTAATTTAACTTACTTACTTTTTTTGAGTGAAAAGCAATTTGCCACTAGCCATTAGTTTTATAACTTTTGCCTATTGGCTATTGCCTTATTATTTTGTCTTCTTCTTCGGAGCAATGAACATAATCATTCTCTTTCCTTCTAGTATCGGCATGGCTTCCACTTTTCCGAACTCTTCTAAATCTTGTGCCAAACGCAATAAAAGAATTTGACCTTGCTCTTTATAGATAATCGAACGTCCTTTGAAGAAAACAAACGCTTTCAATTTTGAACCTTCTTTTAAAAATTTCTCTGCATTTTTTCTTTTAAATTCATAATCGTGCTCATCAGTTTGAGGACCAAAACGAATTTCTTTTACAACAATCTGTGTAGACTTTGCTTTAAGTTGTTTGTCTCTCTTTTTTTGCTCGTAGATGAATTTTCCATAATCCATTAATTTACAAACAGGAGGAACGGCATTTGGAGAAATCTCTACCAAATCTACTTCTTGCTCTTCAGCTAAACGCATCGCGTCAGATAATTTAAATACTCCAGGCTCAATGTTTTCACCTACTAGACGTACTTCTGAAACGCCACGAATAAATTCATTTATTCGGTGGGAAGCTACTTTTTCTACTCGAGGACTATATCCTCTGTTGTTTCTTATTGCTATGACTTTATTTTTTTAATTAAACTTCGAATGTTTTTAATGTTTTTTCTATTTCTTCATTTACAATGGCGGAAAATTCTTCAA
>NZ_JBMOGQ010000104.1:0-8416 GCF_049318325.1 Flavobacterium sp.
TTCAAATATATCAAAAGAATTTCCTTTACTATCTATCGAGGTAAATGAAGGGATTTTGTCTCCAACTTTTAGTGCCATTAATTTCCGTTGTAGGTTACAAAATTTCTTGGTGTTTCATAAAGAACCACTTCTAAATCTTTATTGGCATCAATATATTTTCTTAGCTTTTGCCAAATGAAAACTGCTATATTTTCGGCTGTTGGATTTAAGTCGGCGAACTCAGGAACATCAAGGTTTAAATTTTTATGATCGAGCGCATTCTCGATATGTTCTTTGATTAAATCAGAAAGAATTTTTACATCAATAACATAACCTGTTTCCAAGTCAATTTCTCCAGTTACTGAAACTATCAACTCATAATTATGTCCATGGAAATTTGGATTATTACACTTGCCAAAAACAGCATCGTTTTTCTCCATTGACCAATCTTTACGATACAATCGATGGGCTGAATTGAAATGGGCTTTTCTGGAAACGGTTACTTTCATTAGATATTTTATTGTTAATTAACGATTTATGAGTGTTGAAATGTTCTGAAATCTGAAATCTAAATTCGGTAATCTTAAATCTTATGGTCTTCTAAATAATGATAAAATTCATCAAATATGATTTTGAACCAAACCGTATAAATATCGGGATTTTGAATCATATCGATTTTGACATCTTCAATTTTCATCCATTTCCAGCTTTCTACTTCCTCTTCATTGATTTTTGGTTCGTCGTTATAATAACCAATCATCACATGGTCGAGTTCATGTTCTGTCAAACCATTATCAAATGGAGCTTTATATATAAAATGAAATAGTTCTTTGAGTTCGGTTTTGAAACCCATTTCTTCAAATAACCTTCGGGTTCCTGCCTGAATATTGGTTTCTCCATTGCGTTGATGACTACAACATGTATTAGTCCAAAGTAAAGGTGAATGGTATTTTTGATGCGCCCGTTGCTGCAACATGATTTCGTTATTTTTATTCAATACAAATACCGAAAAAGCACGATGCAAAATTGCTTTCTCATGTGCTTCAAGTTTATTCATTAACCCAATAGGTTCATCTTGTTCATTAACCAAGATTACTTGTTCTTCAATCATAACTTATACTATTTGTAACCCCAAGCACATCCTGAAGTTTCAGGAATAGGACAAAAATACAAAAAAAAAGATGCCTTGATAATTATACTTTTGAACAACCGTTAAACTTTCCTTAAATAGCAGTAATTTATAATGTACTTGACATTTTCCCTAATATATGTAATGTAAATTTGTATACGATTTATAAATTAATAATATCACTGAATAAAAACTGAATGAATACATAAAATTCTCATTTTACAATCAAATATGCAAAAATCCATTTTTAACTTTTTACTTTTTTCTCCACTATTCATGCTTAATGCTTGTGGACAGAATAACAACAAACAAAATATAACTTCAAAAACAATTGTTATGGAAAACGTGATTTCAAAACCAGAGAATCCCTATTATTCAAATACCTATACAACAAAATTAAATGTATCTGATGCAGAATGGAAGAAAGTGCTATCTACTGATTTATATGCAGTTGCCAGACAAGCAGATACCGAAAGAGCTTTTACCGGAACAATGTGGAATTCAGAAACCAAGGGAACTTATTATTGTGCCGTTTGTGGATTAAAGTTATTTAAATCAAATCAAAAATTTACTAGCAGCTGTGGCTGGCCTAGTTTTTTTGAACAAGACAATAAAAACAGTATTGTGTTTAAAGATGACAACTCTTATGGAATGCGTCGTATCGAAGCGCTTTGTGGTAGATGTGATAGTCATTTAGGGCATTTGTTTGATGATGGACCAGCTCCAACAGGAAAACGGTATTGCATGAATGCTATTTCATTAGATTTTGTTCCAGATAGTGTAAATAGTCCAACAAACAAAGGAAATTTAGAAACTATAGTATTGGGTGGCGGTTGTTATTGGTGTGTAGAAGCTGTTTACGAAAATTTACAAGGTGTTGAGAAAGTAGTTTCTGGTTTTGCAGGAGGAAAAGTTGAAAATCCAAGTTATGAAGAAGTTTGTACCGGAAGAACCGGTGCTGCAGAAGTAATTCAAATTACTTACGATAAAACTAAAACAAATTTGGATGAAATATTTAAAGTGTTTTTTACGGTGCATGACCCAACAACTATTAACAGACAAGGTGCAGATGTTGGAACACAATATCGTTCGGTAATTTTTTATGTTAATGATGAACAAAAGAAAGCGGCTGAAAGTATTATTGAAGAACTAAACAATGCTAAAGTTTACAGTAATAAAATTGTTACTTCTTTGGAGCCTTTTACGAAATTCTATAAAGCAGAAGACTATCATCAAAACTATTATCAAAACAATAAAAACCAACCCTATTGTGAAATGGTAATACAGCCCAAAATTGAAAAATTTGAAAAGATTTTTAAAGACAGATTGAAAAAGAAATAGTAAAAAAAACTCCTTGTTTGCACAAGGAGTTTTTTATTTATTTAATATTGGATAATTTATCTTTTATCCATTGACACAAAATCTCTAAGAGGGTGACCTGTATATACTTGTCTTGGTCTTCCGATTGGTTCTTTATTGATACGCATTTCTTTCCATTGTGCAATCCAGCCCGGTAATCTTCCTATAGCAAACATTACGGTAAACATATCGGTTGGAATGCCTAATGCTCTATATATAATTCCGGAGTAGAAATCAACATTTGGATATAATTTTCTGGAAACGAAATAATCATCCACCAAAGCTGCTTCTTCTAATTCCTTTGCTATCTTTAAAATCGGATCGTCGACACCAAGATTTTTCAATACTTCATCAGCTGCTTTTTTTATGATTCGGGCTCTTGGGTCAAAGTTTTTATAAACACGATGTCCGAATCCCATTAAACGGAACGGATCGTCTTTATCTTTGGCTTTTGCCATATATTTTGCTGAATCTCCACCATCTAATTGAATGGCTTCTAACATCTCTAAAACAGCCTGATTAGCTCCGCCATGCAATGGACCCCAAAGTGCAGAAACTCCCGCAGAAATGGAGGCAAACAATCCAGCATGCGATGAACCTACAATTCTTACTGTTGACGTAGAACAATTTTGCTCGTGATCAGCATGAAGAATAAACAACTTATCTAATGCATCAACTACAACTGGATTTGAAGAATACGGTCCGGTTGGTAATTTAAACATTAACTGCATGAAATTCTCAACATATCCTTGCGTGTTATCATAGTAATTTAAAGGATAACCCATCATTTTTCTATAAGTCCAAGTAGCAATCACCAGGAATTTACCCATGGTTTTGCAAACTGCTTCATACATTTCTTTTTCGTTTTCTACATTTACCACTTTTGGATTAAAAGCTGTTAATGCGCTTGTAAGCGAAGACAAAACGCCCATTGGATGAGCCGTTTTTGGAAAACCATCTATAATGTTTTTCATTTCTTCGTTGACCAAAGTATATTTTCTGATGTCGTTTTCAAATTGAGCTAACTGACTTTTTGTTGGTAATTCTCCAAATATGACCAAGTAGGAAACCTCTAAAAAATCTGATTTTTCTGCTAAATCTTCAATTGCGTAACCGCGATAACGAAGGATTCCTTCTTCACCGTCAAGGAAAGTGATATCGCTTTTGCATGAACCAGAGTTTTTGTAACCCGGATCAAGTGTTATTGCACCTGTTAAAGCACGTAGTTTTTCAATATCAATAGCTGCTTCGTTTTCGCTTCCAATAATTACAGGAAACTCATATTTGTTGCCATCAAATTCTAATGTTGCTGTTTTGGACATGGTATAAATAAGGGAATTAAATCTGTTTGTTTAACAATTCAACAAATTTAGGGAATTCGAAATGAAATAAAAAAGAAATATAGCAACGTTTTTGTTAATTATTTGATAAATGTTTTACCAAAAACCAATGAGTTTGTTTTCAAAAAATAGTTAAAAAAAATCCTGAGCTTTAACTCAGGATTATTTATTCAAACTATATTTTATGTTTATGACAAAGCTACTTTCACTTGATCTGCTGCTTCTTGAAACTGAACTGCCGATAATATTGGCATTCCTGAATTATCAATTAATTCTTTTGCAATTTCAGCATTAGTTCCCTGAAGGCGCACAATAATAGGTACTTTAATAGCATCACCCATATTTTTATACGCATCAACAACACCTTGTGCTACTCTATCACAACGTACGATTCCTCCAAAAATATTTATCAAAATTGCTTTTACGTTTGGATCTTTTAAAATAATTCTAAAAGCTAATTCTACACGCTTTGCATCTGCTGTACCTCCTACATCTAAAAAGTTAGCTGGTTCATAACCCGCATATTTAATCAAATCCATAGTTGCCATTGCCAATCCGGCACCATTAACCATACAACCAACAGTTCCGTCAAGGTCAACATAATTTAAACCAGCTTCTTTGGCTTCAACTTCTATTGGGTTTTCCTCACGAATGTCGCGCATGTCTGCGTATTTTGGTTGACGATATAAGGAATTGTCATCAATGTTCACTTTAGCATCGACAGCCAAAATTTTATTATCCGAAGTTTTTAAAACCGGATTAATTTCAAACATCGAAGCGTCAGAACCAACATATGCATTATATAAAGAATCAACAAATTTTACCATTTCTTTGAAAGCATTTCCTGAAAGACCAAGATTAAAAGCTATTCTACGTGCTTGGAATCCTTGCAATCCAACAGTAGGATCAATCTCTTCTGTAAAGATTAAATGTGGAGTATGTTCAGCGACTTCTTCAATATCCATTCCACCTTCAGTAGAATACATAATCATGTTTCTCCCTTTTGCTCTGTTTAAAAGTACAGACATATAAAACTCTTTTGTTTCACTTTCACCAGGATAATATACATCTTCAGCGATTAAGACTTTATGCACTCTTTTTCCTTCTGGAGGAGTTTGTGGTGTTTTTAACATCATCCCAATAATTTGTTCTGATAGCTCTTCCACCTGTTGCAGATTCTTTGCCAATTTTACGCCACCTCCTTTTCCTCTTCCACCTGCGTGAATTTGCGCTTTGATAACATGCCAACCCGTTCCTGTTTCTGCAGTCAATTGTTTTGCGGCAGCCACAGCTTCAACTGGGCTATTAGCAACAATTCCTCGCTGCACTCTAACGCCATAACTTGCTAAAATTTCTTTTCCTTGATATTCGTGTATGTTCATAAATAAAGAGTTTATTAGTTAAGATTCTGAAACAATCCCGAAATTTCAGGAAAGCGAAACTCGGCACAAAAATAATTAAAATCAATTTATCAATACTAATGTATTTCTGCTTATTTTCATTATTTGACAAAAAGATATTAGAATGTCCAAAAGTCTATGTCAATATAACATTTTTACTTCTTTAACTTCAAAATATAAAATTGAATCGTCTTCTAATATAACTTCTAATTTCCCATCACGAGTAACTTTTTTGATAATACCCATAAAGCGGCTTCCATTTTTATCTTCTAATGGTGATGGATAATTCTTTTTATATAAATTTTCATGATAATCATTCCAAAGCAAATCAGAATTCATATTTATAGATTTGCTATTTTCTACTAATGAATCTCTCAAAAGCTTGGCTAGGAGTTCTGGTTCATAGGTTTTACCTGTAATGCATTTTAATGAAGTGGCTTGTGGTAGGTTTTCAAAAATAGTTTGGTTTAAATTCAATCCTATACCAACAATTGAAGTGAAACTGCCATCTGGTTTTAAAATATTTTCAATGAGTATACCAGCTACTTTTTTTGAATCTGCCATAATGTCGTTAGGCCATTTTATAGAAACATTTGGTATTTGAATGTTTTTTAAAACTTTTATTACCGACAGTGCAACTGCAATATTAAAATCGTATATATTTTGATTGTTGAGCTGAATATCTTTAACCAAAATACTCATTGTAAGATTTTTACCAGGCTCTGAAATCCATTTTGCTCCCATTTGCCCTTTTCCTTTGGTCTGCTCATTTGCCATGACAATAGCATAATCTTCAACAGCTGATTCTTTATACAATTGTTTTAAAAAGTCATTCGTCGAATCTATGGCATCGAGTTTGATTAAAGGCATGGGCAAATGATAAACATTAATGAATTTTAAACTTTTGTTGAGCAAAAATAAAGACAAAAAGTAATACATTTGCAAAACATACATAAATATAAATGACGAAGAAAGCAGTTAGTTCAGATGTTCTTTTGGCGAACATCATAAAAGGCATTGAAGAAGTCAAAGGAAATGATATTGACATACTCGATTTAAGAGCCATAGATACGGCAGTTTGTGATTACTTTATTATCTGTAATGGAAATTCAAATACACAAGTTAACGCGATTGTTAACTCTATCCAAAAATTAGTTTCTAAAGAATTGAAAGATAAACCTTGGCATGTTGAAGGTACAGATAATTCAGAATGGGTTTTAATGGATTACGTAAACATTGTTGTTCATGTTTTCCAAAAACAAATTCGCGAATTCTACAACATAGAAGGTCTTTGGGGCGATGCCAAAATAACAACCATTCAAAATAAATATTAAAAATAGTTTATACCATAAAAAAAAATGGCTAACGAAAAAAAACCTAATAAATTTAAAATAAGTCCGTGGTTAATATATGTTTTAGTAATTGCAGGATTTATTGCACTCAATTACTTTGGCGGTTCTGGTTTTCAAGACACTACTAAAATATCGTATTCCAAATTCAATGAGTACTTAAACAAAGGAAAAATTGAAAAAGTAATCATCTACAATAAAACGGAAGGTGAAGCCTATTTGACAAAATCTGCCCTAGAGGAAAAAGAAAATAAGAAAGTTGCAAGTGACATGATGGGCAATGTAAACAAAGGCCCACACTACTCTTTCGATATAGGTAATGATGAAGTTTTTCAAAACAAAATTGAAAAAGCTAGTGATGAAGGAAAAATAAAAAGTTTTGAATTCAAAGCCAAAAGCAATTGGTCTGAACTCTTTATCACTTTATTACCTTTTATCATCATCATTGGACTTTGGGTATTGATCATGCGCAGAATGTCTGGCGGAGCCGGAGGCGGTGGAGGTCAAATTTTCAACATTGGAAAATCGAGAGCTAAACTTTTTGACGAAAAAACAGAAGTTAAAACAACTTTCAAGGACGTAGCTGGATTAGAGGGTGCAAAAGAAGAAATACAAGAAATAGTAGAGTTCCTTAAAACTCCTGAAAAATACACCATTTTGGGAGGTAAAATTCCAAAAGGAGCACTCCTAGTTGGTCCTCCTGGAACCGGAAAAACATTATTAGCAAAAGCTGTTGCCGGTGAAGCTAAAGTGCCTTTTTTCTCTTTATCAGGTTCCGATTTTGTTGAAATGTTTGTCGGTGTTGGTGCTTCCCGTGTTAGAGATTTATTCAAGCAAGCCAAAGATAAATCACCATCCATAATTTTTATTGATGAAATTGATGCTGTTGGTAGAGCAAGAGGAAAAAACAACATGTCTGGCGGTAATGACGAACGCGAAAATACGTTGAACCAATTACTAACTGAAATGGATGGTTTTGGTACAAATACACATGTAATCGTAATTGCAGCAACCAACAGGGCCGATGTTTTAGACAAAGCTTTGATGCGTGCTGGGCGATTTGACAGACAGATTTATGTTGATTTACCGGACATCAGGGAAAGAAAAGAAATTTTTGAAGTGCATTTAGCACCACTAAAAAAAGTGGACGGTTTAGATACAGAGTTTTTAGCCAAACAAACACCTGGTTTTTCAGGTGCTGATATTGCTAATGTGTGTAACGAAGCTGCTTTAATTGCGGCCAGAAATAACAAAACAGCGGTTGATAAACAAGACTTTTTAGATGCTGTAGACCGAATTGTTGGCGGATTAGAAAAGAAAAATAAAATCGTAACTCCCGAAGAAAAACATGCTATTGCTGTTCACGAAGCCGGTCATGCAACTGTAAGCTGGATGTTGGAACATGCTGCTCCATTGATAAAAGTAACCATAGTTCCTAGAGGTCAAAGTTTAGGCGCTGCCTGGTATTTACCTGAAGAAAGATTAATTGTTCGTCCTGAGCAAATGCTTGATGAAATGTGTGCCACCATGGGAGGAAGAGCAGCAGAGAAAGTTATCTTCAATAAAATCTCTACCGGTGCTTTGAGCGATTTGGAAAAAGTAACCAAACAAGCTCGTGCTATGGTTACCATTTATGGTCTGAACGAAAAATTAGGTAACATTACATATTACGATTCAACGGGACAAAGTGAATATAGTTTTTCAAAACCCTATTCAGAAGAAACTGCTATGACAATCGATAAGGAGATTTCTTTGTTGATTGAAAATGAATATCAAAGAGCCATAAATATCTTAGAAGAAAACAAAGAAAAATTGGAACAACTTGCTGCCATCTTAATAGAAAAAGAAGTCATTTTCAAA
>NZ_JBMOGQ010000105.1:0-8185 GCF_049318325.1 Flavobacterium sp.
ATACTTACAGAAACCAAAATTAAAAAACAAAATATATTATCATTTGCACAGATTTGCAAAAGTGCATTAGAATCAAATTTAGACGAAATTGTAAAACTTATATATTTAAGACGTCATTTCGAAATAATCGATGATTTAGGAAATGAATATCAAATTCTTTCTAATCTCTTTCATAAACGTAAAAGAGAAGAATGCAAAGACCAGAGAAAAGAAATAGGAAATGACTTAATGTCTGACCAGGATTTTAATTCAGGAATAGACAAAATTAAAGCCTTTCTTCCGAACTTTGATTATTTCTCAAATCTTGTAAAATTAGAAGACTTAGAAACTTTAAAAGCTTTGTACAATAATGTAGAAAATAGCTATGCAAAATTGAATATATTTAGGCTTATCTATGATGAAAATCTTGCTGAAATACCAAGTGTGTTAAGGAAATTTATAAACGAAACCTTTCATATCGAAAATGAACTTATTTGCCAATTAGACCCAAACGAATATGACCTAATTCCTGACTTTATTTTGGAAGAGTGTGATAAATTTATTTTGGAATAAAATGAAAAACAAAAAAACACTGGCTATAACAGCGGTTTGGCAAGATTGCGAATTTTGTGGTAAATTCACGTTCCGAAAAAATTTTATTTTTAATGGAAAATAAACGGTTACGAAGTTCGCAACATCGATAAGCTGCAAAACGTTACCGCCAAGGTTTCCCAAGATTACAAATCAGAATAATGACAAATGAAGAAAAGAATTAAAACCACATACCAATATAAAATGGGAGATATTATTAAGGCAGATCTTCCTGGAACAAAAATAAAACATATTTGCGTAGTACTCGAAAGTGAAGATAGTTTAGGTCACGTAAAATGTTTGCCTGTTTGCAATTTCACCACTAAACAAGGTTCAATTTCAGATTATTCAATTGATATTTCAAAGTATCAATTACCAGAGCATTGGTTTGAAAAAGGAACAAAAGTAGGTTCTTGGATTCGTTGTAATGAACTTGACTGTATTTATAACCTAAATCTTTCGAAAGCTGATGTTTTAGGGAATATTCTTGTAGATTACAACGATTTGTGGAAAGAAGTTTGTCAAGCAGTTTATTCATTCAAAGTTTCACCAAGATTGGAGAAAATATGTGATTGCGAATATGAGGAAATAAATAGCGCAATTGAAAAAGGTGAAATACCAATACCGGATTGTGGTTGTAACTAAAAAGCAAGCCGGTAACAAAACTTAGAAATAATTATAAAATTAATACATATGACAAAAACCGACAGATACATTAACGGAGTCCAAGCTTTAACAAATCTTGTAAGAGGAATAAATTCAGAAATTGGTTACTACAAAGAACATTACTTTACTGAAACTGGTTTCGCGGTTAAATTATCTAATGGCGCTATCAATATGTCTGTAGAAATTGCTCAAGATTATGAAGCTCAACCAAGTAGTGTAACCCCAGAAAGAATTCAAAGTGTTGCAGATACATTTAGAAAAATATAAGTGAAAAATAAAGCCAGCTTCCAACAGCCCTAACTGTTGTACAAAATCTCCAAAAGACTAAGAATTCAAAATAAGTATAAAAACCAATCTCGTTTAAGATGATTTAAGCGAAGTTATTTCTTGGCTTAAAGTTGTAGTTTTAAATAAAAGTAACATGTCACAAAAAACATCTCTATTTTTAAGACCTTAAAAGAAGACTTTTTTAATCTCGAACTGGATTTAAAAATCAAGCCCATATAAATCTCCAAAACGAATTTAAGTCTATAATAAATCATTTGTTTTCCCCGGCTTTATCCTTTAAAAATCGCTCTACCTCTCTCAAAACATGCTTATTCGCTAATCGCTTTGTTTCACGAAATCGCTTTTTGTCTTGTTCAATTTCTCGAACAAACAGAAAGACAAAAAAGAACAACAAAAATACAATTGGTAGGATAGCCATGTCTTTTACATTTAATTGTTTAAAGTCTAGAGACGCTTATTTGTATTATAAAAATGAATGTTATCCAGGGAGAACAATCCTTATATATTGGATGCAGAGCAACATTTTTTACTATTCACTATCTTATAGGGTTAATAATACACTAATATGTTATTTTTTTTCTCGTATCCATTAATGTTTGTATAAGTAGCTATTCCATTAGATAAAAATTGCTTGTTATAGTAAAATCAGCCGCCATACAGGTTATAAATTTCAGATATAAGTTTTTCTAAAATAACGGTGGGTAAAACATCAAACAATACGCATAAACACGTATTTATTCATAATACAATTCTAATTAGATTTCCACATTATAATAGTCTTGATTTAAAAATGTAATAAAGACTACTCAAAGACACTAATGAAAAATTATAACTAAAATATATACATATTATGGAAACAAATAAAACAAATTGGTTTGTCAGAATACTTATAATTCTACTTTCCATATTTATTGGTGGACTAATTTACTTCAACTTCTTTTGGACTTGTCCCCCAGCACAAATATCGCCCGGGCTTATTGTTCTAGTTGCATTCCTGATAGTTTTAGTGTTAAGTGAAGCATTTGACAACTTCTCAGTTGCAAAAATCATTTCCCTTTCCAGAAATGTAAAGGAAAAAGAAAATAAAAACCAAGAACTTAAAAAAGAGAATTATGAACTAAGAAATCAAATAATTTCAATTTCAACAAGCATTACTCAAAAACAAATTAACTCAAACTCAACTTTAGTTTTAACTGATGAGCTAGCTAAAATGTTATCAGTTAGAAAAGCAGACGAACCAGAAAAGCAAAAAGAAACAGAAGAAGAAGCTGAACAAGAATCAACTACTACAGCAACAACGACTAAACCTCCAATTGAAGATTTAACAGCAAAACGTTTCATAAATTCAAAACGATATGAAGAAGTTGCACTTCCTAAATTTTTAGTTACAGAAGGATTAAGTCAACTTCCATTTATTAGTGATGCAAAATTCACCAATCAATTTCAGCAAATTGATCCGGTAAGTGAATTTAGTCCCATATTTGATGGTTACATCAAGACAATAGACACTGAAATATTTATTGAAATGAAAATTAAAAATCGTAATATGATGATGTTACGTGAACGGCTTTATTTAATGCTTAGCAAAATCAATTATTACAGAAATATCAAAAGAGTAAATGCCTATTTATTTCTTGTTCTAATAATAAAACCAAACGAGGAGGCAAACGAATCGATTCTTGACAAAATCAAAAAAGAGTTTGAACCAGCAATTACAAACGGACTTTTAAGAATTAGGGAGATTGAAATTACTACACAGGAAAATCAACAAATTATCGATGAACAACAATAGAATTATAATTACACTTTGCTCATGCACTAAACTTCGGCATAGTCAATAGAAAGAAAAAATTGAATGTAAAACTAATTCTAAAATTTACATCTCATCATTGTAAGCAAAATAACTACAAACCTATGAATGACATCCAAAGTACTACAAGCTTTAGACAAACAGATGGCGATTATATTAAATCCTATTTGATATTACGACAACTCATAGGCCTACTTGGCATTGGCCTGCCCTTTGCGTTAATCATTGGAAATCGATGCATGGGCAATCCTTTTTGGCTGCAGGAATCCATTAGTATTTATTACTATAGTTATATGCATCTTGCCTTTGTAGGCGTGTTAAGTGTATTGGGTATTGTTTTAATTACCTATCACGAAGCGCATTTTCCCTTGGCTAATAAAGTATCTACACTAGCTGGTTTTTTTGCTCTAGAGGTAGCTGCTTTTCCAACTGTCTTTGATAACAATTTTAATGGTAATATCTATGTCATAACTACCGTTTGGAAAGACTGGTTTCAGTACATTCATTTTGGTAGTGCTTTCCTTTTATTCGGGTGTTTTGCAGTGTTTTGTTTTGTTATTTTTCAAAAATCAGATGATAAAATAGTACCTAAAGATTTTGACGCCAAAAAACGCTACAGAAACAAGATATACAAAATAAGTGGCTGGGGCATAGTTATTAGTATAGCCTTAATAGGATTGGGATTAGGGCTCAAACATATTTATCCGTCTAACGCATACTCTGCCTATTCTACTTTCATTTTTGAAACCACAGCTTTGTTATTTTTTGGCAACAGTTGGCTACTAAAAGGCACTGTAAACTGGAAGCAAAGCGGAAATACGATATTAGAAAAAATGGTTGCTCCGGTGAGGTAAAAAATAAACTCCACGAAGTATTTCAATTTCTCAGCTTTAAATAACAGGAATGCCAATGCATGGAAGTAATTAGGCAAGAATTTAAGATTCAGAAATTATGGCAAATGAAGCTGTAATTAAGATTTGAATTTTCTAAATGCTTGTACTGTTTGATAAATTCCATAACCCACTAATAGTCTTCCAAAAAAATCATAGAAATAGAAAAAATTTGTGGGATTAAAATATTTCAAATAGTCAATATCATGAGTTGGATTAATAAATTGAATAAAATATTGAAATTGATGTTCAATTTTTCCAATCGCATTACATTTGATATCAAAAAGATAAATATCAGTATAAATTATAGATAGGTTAAAAAACAAAAATCCAAATATGATGGTAAATAAAAATCCACGAGTCCAAGATTTACCATGATTATTTGAAATATAATTGAAAAAAAGAATAAATAAATCTCCATAAGGTTTATAGAATATATTTTTTTTATTTTTTAAAGAATTTAAAATCCACTTTTTAAATTTTGAAAACCAATAAGAATTTAAATTCATATTAGAGTTAAAGAACTTATCAAGAATTTGTTTATTATACACTTTGGTTTCCCAATTTGAGTACTTAATTGCATCAAAATTACTTCCTTGTGATTTAAGCTGATTTTTTATTATTCTGAAGGTTTCTCTTTTATTGTTAATTGTAATTTCTCCCTCCTCGGATACTGCATGTTCAAATTTCTCTTCTTCATCAAAATCGTTAACAGTTTTATAATTTTCAAGTTTTATATCGAAAAAACTACATGAACCTGATATTATTGCTAAAGACAAGTCAAGACCTTTATTAAATTTAGTGTGTCTAAAAATGGCAACTTTATTGATTAAAGTATATGTAAACAATACGTTCTCATGAAATTTTGTAATAGCAAAAACTGTAATTCCATTAAAATCTGTTTTATAAAAAATAACCTTTTTAAAAAAACTCGTATTCCAGAAATCTGCTAAATCTCCAAATTTTGTATTTCCAAAATTTACTGTACTTTTAAATTGACAAGAAAATATTTTTACTTTGTTTGTGAAAGTAACATCTTTAAAACTAACATTACCTTTGAATGTACAATTATTAAATTCTACTCTATTTTTAAATTCTCCATTGAAATTAACATCTTTTTCAAAAATCCAATAATTAAAATTATGATACAACATTTCATTTGAACTGATTGTACATGGAATTTTAACATGACAACTATCTGTTTTTAAAAAATATTCGTCACGTAAGTAATTATTTAAGTCGCTATCATTATTTATTTCTTTCATATTTTTAAATTTTTATCTCCAACTTACTTCCTCAGGCATCGGCTTTCCTGTTTTGTTATAATCCCGATGGCGGATTTGTAATCCTTGCCGATACTAAATTCTAGCTAACATTCCGTTTTCTAAAAATAGTTATTATTAACAACCTAAAGTTTCGCCATAAAATAATATTGCAGTAATAGCACGGTTATAAATCCGCTAGCTGTGTTTACTTTATTTGATTGCATTCCCCAATAAAATGGATTAAGGATAAAACATAATATTCAAAACAAGTAAAAAAATAAGCTAAAATAAAGAGTTCTTTTTATGACACTATTCTTCGCAAAGTCTCATGACTTTACAAAGCTTTTTGGAGGAACTCTTTGCGGAGCTGGGTACATTTATTCACACTTTTTAAAAATAATATTACTGTTATCATCATTTTCTATAATAAACACAGCATCATTAACAAATTCTCTTTGTTTAGTTTTTGTGTTGTATAGACCATACCAATTCAAAATAAGATTTTTTTTGTTTTTAATAAGCTTTCCTATTATTTCAGATTTTGAAATTTCACTTTCCTTAATAGATTTTGCATTTTCATAGTCTACTCGTTGAGATGCAATACTGCTATATTTGATAAAATATTCGTTTTCTTTTAGTTTATTTTTTTCAATACTAATATTTATATATATAGCTCCGTAGTATAATGATAAATAACCAAAAGTCTTATTAATATCAAAAGTGGTTAACGTGTTTGAACAAGACATACGCCATAATCCGTCAATATTAAACTCTCTTTTATTAAAAACCCAAGTTTTTAGTATCTTCTTTTCGCAGATAGCTTTTAATTTAACTTTATTACCAATAATTTCTTCTTTAAATGAAAAAAATTTAACTCTATCAGACCGTACATTAATTGTATCTATAATTTCATAATAATAATCGCCAACCCATTTTAAATTTTTTATTTTTAATAAACAAAAAGTAGAATTATTTTTAACTTGAATATTAGTTTTTTTGAATTCTAAGCATTCCAAACTATCAATGTTTTTAATATCTCCATAAAAAGTGTGCTTATAACCTACAATATTGTCAAATAAATGAAATTTTAGCCCTACATGAGGCTCAATATTTATAGTGTTTTCAGTTATTTGAGATTCTAAATTTAATGTAAAAATTAAATAAATGATAATTATGAAAATAGTGTTTTGAAATAATTTTATATTTTTAAACATAACTAAAAGCTTTTAATCCATTAATGAAATATTTTTTACAATTTTCCCAATTTTTTGTTCCACCATTAACTTTTGCTCTAATTATTTTTATTTCTTTATCTTTTGGAGTATCAATCTGATCTGCAAATTTCCAAACTTTATTCTTTTCCCAATAAGCAATAGCACTCAAAACCATATACTTCGGTTCTTTTATTAAGTCTGGGTTGGCCTCCAAATCTTGATATTCATTTGGAAATATTTCTTTTAACGTATTTGAAGCATTTTTATAATTATTCCTTCCTGTTAATTGAAATAACCCTCTACCTCTATATGTATAACCATCTCCACTTGCCTCATCTCCATTCCCAAGATCAGGTTTGTTTTCAGCAGCATAAACATAGTTTAATAATTTTTTTTGAGGTCGTTCTTTGCAATATTCCTCTAACTTTCCTAAACTTTTTAATTTTTTGGCTCTAGCTCCAAATGCAGCTATACTACTGTCAACTTTATAATGATAAACATCGGATTCAACCATCCAATCTGAATTAATCCCTAAAGTTTCAGCCCCAACTTGAGCAAAAAAATGAGCTTTTCGTAAAGGTGTATCAACATGAATAAGTTGTTTGTTTTCTATGCTTAATTTAATGTATTTGTTTAAGTTGTCGACTATTTCCTGTCTAAACTCTTTTTGGTTTTTTATAACCCCATAAATAGCTTCAATCTGTTTTAAAGTTATTTCCTCATATCTAGCTAAATTTTCCTTAACCTCACTAACACTTCCATCTTTATTTACTTTTACTTTTATAATTTTAGAATTACCATATTTTGGTACATTAGAAACAGAATTATCTACAATCCAAGCAGTCAAATCATACGTTTGCGTTTCGGCTAGCACTGTTGGAAACTTCACTTTTACTTTAGCATACAATTGATTTTCCTTTTTATCTTTTGCAGGATAGCTTTTGGCAATAGTTTTAGTTTTATCTATCTCCACTTCCACAGTTTGGTTTAAAGATATATTGTCAGGAGTTAATTTATCCAAGAAAATATCAACTGTAAACTCTTTGTTCAGAGCATCAATACTTACTCCTTTACTTACTTCAATTTTTACAATTTGTCTCGGTTTTATTGTAATCTTCTCCTCTTTCATAGCCTTATCCCTAACTTCTATTAAATCAAAATTTCCCAATATAACTGGAGCTGTACCTACCATTTCATCCGTAGCTTTGTAATCAAATGTTTGTGGATTCAATTCAAACTCTTGCAGTTTAGCTCCTAGTATTCGGTCTTTTATAAAGTCATAAACAAATACTTTTACTCGTACATCAGGGTTTTGAGGCAGTTGTGCCGCCAGTGGATGGTTAGCATTTGTTGATGGGGCATCCAGTTTTGCAGTTATATTTTTGGTTTGTGGGTTATAGGTAGCCTCGGCTACATTATTGTTAACCGACACCAAGATGCGTTGGCTTTTAGGATCGTAATTCTCTGGCGTGGCTACCACCA
>NZ_JBMOGQ010000106.1:0-8151 GCF_049318325.1 Flavobacterium sp.
TGAAAATCAGTATAAAGGTTTTCAAATTTCAGAGGCTACTAGGGCAAATATTTCACTCTTATACAATTCAAAAACATTCACAATAACAACTGGCCATCAATTGAATTTGTTCACTGGACCATTGTATTTTTTGTATAAAATTGTTTCCACCATCAACCTTTGCAATACATTAAAAAAAGAATATCCTTCTTATGACTTTGTTCCAATTTATTGGATGGCTACTGAAGATCATGACTTTGAAGAAATAAATCATTTCAATTTTAAAAATGTAAAAATAAACTGGAATAAGGAAAGTAATGGTCCGGTTGGAAGGCTATCAACGGATGGACTAAAAGATGTATTAGAAGTTTTTGTTTCAGAATTAGGTATTGGTGAAAACGCTGCTTATTTAAAAGAACTTTTCGAAAACAGTTATGTTAAAAATAACAATCTTGCTGATGCTACTCGATTTCTAGCTAACGAATTTTTTGGAGATAAAGGTTTAGTTATACTTGATGGCGACGATAAAACGTTAAAACAATTATTTATTCCTTATGTCAAAAAGGAATTAATTCACAAAACAACTTTCCAAAAAGTTTCTGAAACAAATACAATGCTTGAAAAAGAATATGAAATTCAAGTAAACCCCAGAGAAATAAATCTGTTTTATATAGAAGACAATCATAGAGAACGAATAGTATTTGAAAATAATCTGTTTAAAATTAATAATACTACACTTTCGTTTTCAGAAAAAGAAATTATTGAATTACTGGAAAATAGTCCCGAAAAATTTAGTCCAAATGTTATTCTTCGACCTTTATACGAAGAGGTTATTTTACCTAATTTGTGTTATATTGGAGGAGGTGGAGAAATTGCGTATTGGTTGCAGTTAAAATCTACATTTGAAGCTAATAAAGTTACTTTTCCGATACTCTTAGTTCGTAATTCCGTTTTGTTAGTAACTGAAAAACAGATACATAAATCTGATAAATTAAGTTTATCTTGGGAAGATTTATTTAGAAATCAGCAAGAGTTATTTGCAAAAAAAACATTAGAATTTTCTAAATTCAACTTAGATTTCTCAGAACAAAAAGAACATTTAAAACAACAGTTTGCAAAATTGATATTAATTGCTGATCAAACTGACAAATCGTTCATTGGCGCTGTAAAAGCCCAACAAACCAAACAAATAAAAGGGTTGGAAAATTTGGAGAAACGTTTGCTAAAAGCCGAAAAAAAAATGCATGCAGACGAACTCGAAAGAATTATCAAACTACAAAATGAGCTGTTTCCAAATCAAGGCTTACAAGAACGTAAAAATAACTTGGCGGAATATTACAATGAATATGGTCAAGAGTTCATCGATAAGTTGTTCACGAAACTTAAACCTCTAGAATCTTCATTTACCATTATTACCTTATAAACAATAAGTTTTTAACTCGCAAACGTTTGATCACTGATGTAATTTTTATTATTGTTTGAATTAGTCTAATTTCGACAACATAATTTAAATCATATTATTATGAAAAAACAACTATTTCTTATTCTTATTTTATTTTTATCATTATCTAGTAATGCTCAAACAATTTCTATTGTAGGAACTGGGGTTAATGGTTATCCTCCAAATTTAACTGGACCTGAAATCATATTATCTACAACAGATAATATCACATACACTAAAACAAATTTATTATTGTCAGATGGTGAAGTTAAATTTAGAGAAAATTTTGATTGGTTAAATAATTGGGGAGGAACTACTTTCCCAAGCGGTCAAGGAATATTAAATGTTTTTGGTTTTGGCATTCCAACTCAAGCTGGGATTTATGATGTTACTTTTAATAGAAGTAATGGAACTTATACTTTTATTGGAACTCCATTTCCTAAAATCGGAATTTGGGGACCTGCTGTAAATTCACAACTAGGTTATGGAGGACCAGATGTTGATATGATTACAACTGACGGTATAACTTATACTTTATCAGGATTTAATTTTAGCTCCGGAAATTGTTATTTCCGACAAGACAACGCTACAACAAATGTTTGGGGAAGTACCATTTTTCCTTCTGGTACTGCAGTTCTTAATGGGCCATCACTATTTGTTCCTGGTGGCGAATGGTTTGTAACATTTAATAGAAACACGGGTGAATACAGTTTTACCTATCCAAGTGTAGGAATTTTAGGTTCTGCTTTAGGTGGTTTTGGTGTAGCCGATACTGATTTAGCTACAACAGATGGATTCACATATACCATATCAAATTTACAAGTAATTACAGGAGAAGTAAAGTTTAGAAAAGATAATTCGTGGACTACGAATTGGGGATCAACAGCATTTCCAACTGGTACTGGAACACAAGATGGACCAAATATTCCAATAACTGGTGGTTTTTACAATGTTACTTTTGAAAGATCATCAGGAAATTACTCGTTTGTAAATTCATTATCTTTCAATGATTTTTCTTTAAGTTCAGTAAAAATTTCTCCAAATCCAACTGTAGCTAATTTGTCTGTTCAATCGGAACAAATTATTGATACTGCAGAATTGATAGATATAACTGGAAAAACTATTCAAACATTTGTACCAAATCAAACTAATTTTAATATTGATGCAACTAATTTATCAAGTGGAATTTATTTGTTAAAACTTACTTCTTCAGTGAATAGTATGGTTCAAAAAATTATCAAGAATTGATACTAGTTCTGTTTTAATATTGGTTTAAAAAGTTTACTTTTGCACCAAAATAAAATAAAAACAAAAAATGGCAACGAATAGAACTTTTACCATGATTAAACCAGATGGTGTTGAAAACGGACACATCGGTGGAATATTAAATATGATTACTGAAGGTGGTTTCAGAATTGTAGCAATGAAATTAACGCAATTAACAGTAGCTGATGCAAAAGCATTTTACGCTGTTCATGCTGAAAGACCATTCTACGGAGAGTTAGTAGAATTCATGACACGTGGACCAATCGTAGCTGCTATCTTAGAAAAAGATAACGCTGTTGAAGATTTCAGAACGTTAATTGGTGCTACAAACCCTGCACAAGCTGCTGAAGGAACTATCCGTAAAAAATATGCAACATCTGTTGGTGAAAATGCAGTACATGGTTCAGATAGCGATGAAAATGCTGCTATCGAAAGTGCTTTTCACTTTGCAGGAAGAGAGCAGTTTTAATCTCATAAAAATTTCATCTAAAAAAAATCCCACAATTAATGTGGGATTTTTTTATTGCAAACTCTTTAAACTCTGTTCTATAGTTGCAATCTTAGCCAATGCATCGGCTTCTTTTTTACGTTCATTTTCGAGTATTTTTTCGGGAGCGCCACTAACAAACTTCTCATTGGATAATTTGCCTTGTACACTACGTAAAAATCCTTGTGTATATTTTAGTTCTTCTGTAAGTTTCTCAATCTCGGCTGCAACATCAATATTTCCTGAAACCGGAATAAAATATTCGTTAGATTTTACTCTGTATGTCAACGCGCCATCAATCTTACCTGTTATATATTCTAAAGAAAGAATATTACCTAGCTTCATAATTACGCTGTCAAAATAAGTCGAAACTTTTTCGCGGTTTACCACTTTTAAATCAATAGCATCTTTCATAGCTATATTTTTTTCTTTACGAATTGTTCGCAAACCAGCAATAACTTCTATAGTAAATTCGAAATCAGCTATCAATTTAGCATTAAACGAAGTTACTTTTGGGTAATCAGCAATAATCAATGCTTGCTCCGGAGTTCTTTCGGCTATGTATTGCCAAATTTCTTCCGTTAAGAATGGCATAAATGGATGTAATAGTTTCAGATTGGCTTCCAACATTTCAATGGCTTTATTGAAAGTTGCTTTATCGATAGGCTGTTGGTACCCGGGCTTTATAATTTCCAAAAACCAAGAACAGAAATCATCCCAAACCAATTTGTAAATCGCCATCAGCGCATCAGATAATCTATATTTTTCGAAATGGTCTTCAATTTCTACTAATGTTTGCTGTAACTTAGATTCATACCATTCGATAGCGACTTTAGAACTTTCTGGTTGCGGAATATCAGCAACTTCCCATCCTTTAATTAATCGGAAAGCGTTCCAAATTTTATTGGCAAATGCTTTTCCGTTGTTACACAATTCTTCATCGAACATAATGTCGTTTCCTGCTGAAGCACTCAAAAGTAATCCAACACGAACACCATCAGCACCAAACTTTTCAATCAGTCCTAATGGCTCAGGAGAATTACCTAATGATTTTGACATTTTACGACGTTGCTTATCTCGCACTAAACCTGTTAGGTAAACATTAGAAAAAGGCTTTTGACCTGTATACTCATATCCTGCTATAATCATACGCGCTACCCAAAAGAACAATATATCTGGAGCTGTTACTAAATCATTCGTAGGATAATAGTATTTGAAATCTTCATTTTCCGGATCCATAATTCCACCAAAAACAGCCATTGGCCATAACCAAGAAGAGAACCAAGTATCGAGTGCATCGGGGTCTTGTTTTAAATCGTTTATGGTTAATTGTTTATTGTTTGTGGTTTCCTGAGCTAATTTTAAAGCATCTTGAATATTTTCAGCCACCACAAAATCTTCTTTTCCTTCACCATAGAAATAGGCCGGAATTTGTTGTCCCCACCACAATTGACGCGAAATATTCCAATCGCGGATATTTTCTAACCAATGACGATACGTATTTTCAAAACGCGAAGGATATAATATAATTTCTTTGGTTTCCAACACTGCATTAATAGCTGGTTTTACCAAATCTTCCATCTTCAAAAACCATTGGTCAGACAAGCGAGGTTCAATCACAGCTTTGGTTCGCTCGGAAGTTCCTACTTTGTTTAAATGTGATTCTGTTTTGGCTAAAGCTCCAATAGATTCTAATTCTTTGGAAATTTCTTCCCTTACTACAAATCGGTCTTTGCCTTCGTAATGCATTCCAAAAGAATTTAAGGTAGCATCTTCATTGAAGACATCAATTATTTCTAGGTTAAATTTATCTCCCAGCATTTTATCATTGACATCATGCGCTGGAGTAACTTTTAGACTTCCTGTTCCAAATTCTCTATCAATATATTCATCAAATACTATGGGAACTTCACGGTTGCAGATAGGAACTATTGCTGTTTTTCCTTTCAAATGCTGATACCTTTCGTCTTCTGGATGAAAACACAAAGCAGTATCGCCAAAAATAGTTTCAGGACGAGTAGTTGCAACTACTACAAACTCGTTGGTGTCTTTAATTTTATATTTTACATAAAATAATTTGCCTTGTTGTTCTTCGTAAATTACTTCTTCGTCGGACAAAGTAGTTTTTGCTTCCGGATCCCAATTAACCATACGATAACCTCGATAGATATACCCTTTGTTATATAAATCTACAAACGAACGAATTACAGATGCCGACATATCGGGATCCATAGTAAATTTTGTTCTGTCCCAATCACATGAACATCCTAATTGTTTGAGTTGTTCTAGGATAGTTCCGCCATATTTATCCGTCCACGCATAAGCATGAGCTAGAAATTCTTCACGGGTTAAATCGTTTTTGTTGATACCATCACTTTTTAATTTAGCAACCACTTTTGCTTCGGTCGCAATCGAAGCATGGTCAGTTCCAGGAACCCAACAGGCATTGAACCCTTTTAATCGCGCACGACGAATCAGAACATCCTGAATAGTGTTGTTTAACATATGCCCCATGTGCAAAACTCCGGTCACGTTAGGTGGTGGAATAGTTATGGTATATGGTGTTCTATTGTCTGGTTTGGAATGAAAATAGTCATTTTTCATCCAGTAATCGTACCATTTTTTTTCTACCGTTGCGGCATTGAATTGAGCTGGAATCATATATTGATTGTTAAACTTATTAGATTGTTAGACTTCTTAGATTACAAAATGAAATACCTTTCTCTTCGGGCTCCGATTCTATAATTCTCCTCTTTTAGACGAGACCGGAAAAACGACAACCTAACTTCAGGTAAGAAGGAATGGACAACTTATAAAACTGTACATTCGCTCCTATTTGTTATGGCATGTCTTTTGTAAACAGAAAAGCAAAAGTAATTAATAAAGACTTTAGAAAAAATTAAGAATTAAATTTTTGTGTATTAAATTAAACAAGGTAATTTTACAAATCATATAAAATATTTGAGCTATGAAAAAGTATCTACTTTTAACTGTACTTTTTATAAATGTATCAGTTTTCGGGCAAAAGGGACCAAAAATTGAGTTTAAAGACAAAGACAATACTATCGATTACGGTACGGTCTACAAGGAAGATGATAGTGGTGTTCGTACTTTTGAGTTTACAAATACAGGTGATGAACCTTTAATTATTACCAATGTACAATCGACTTGTGGTTGTACGGTACCATCGAAACCTACAGAGCCTATTTTGCCGGGAAAAACCGGGAAAATTGATGTGAAATACAATATGAATCTCGGACCAATCAGAAAAACAATTACAGTAGAAAGTAATGCCGTAAATGTTGACGAAGGGCGAGTGGCAATAAAAATAAAAGGTGAAGTTATTCAGAAACCAATAGAGAATCTCTTAGAAAAAAAGAAAACAAGTCCGATGATGCAATAAAATAATATCCTCTCTTTCCAACAAAGAGGGGATTTTTTTTTAAATAAAATTCTTTAATTCAAATTTGAATTTATATGTTTATTACGAATTGTAAATGATTTTGTATAAAAATAAAAACAATAATTTGCTAATAGTATTTTTAACAAGTTATAAATATTGCAATGAATTGTATACCATTTAAAAAAATCGCAAATTTGCAACACAAAAAAAATAATCATGCCAAAAATATCATTGAAAGGTCAAAAAATGCCTGAATCGCCTATTAGAAAATTGGTGCCATACGCAGAAATTGCTAAAAAGAAAGGGCATAAAGTATATCATCTAAACATTGGTCAGCCCGATATAAAGACTCCTGATGTAGCACTAAATGCGGTTAAAAATGCAGATATAAAAGTCTTGGAATACAGTCATTCAGCAGGTTTTGAGAGCTACAGAACAAAACTTTCTGCTTATTACAAGTCACATGGATTACCGATTGATGTTGCCGATATAATCATCACAACAGGTGGTTCAGAAGCTTTGTTATTTGCCATGGGAAGCACTATGGATGTTGATGATGAAATTATTATTCCAGAGCCTTTCTATGCTAATTACAATGGTTTTTCAACTGCTTCAGGAGTAAAAGTTGTTCCTGTGATTTCGACTATTGATGAAGGATTTGCGTTACCGCCTATTGCTGCGTTTGAAAAATTAATTACTCCAAAAACAAAGGCTATTCTGATATGCAATCCCGGAAATCCAACCGGTTATTTATATTCAAAAGAAGAAATTTGGCAGTTAGCTGAAATCGTTAAAAAACATGATTTATTTCTAATTGCTGATGAAGTTTATAGAGAATTTATCTATGATGAAAACGAAAAACATTTTTCTGTTATGAATGTTCCTGGTTTAGAAGAAAATGCGATAATAATTGATTCTGTTTCCAAAAGATACAGCATGTGTGGGGCACGAATCGGATGCATAGTTTCTAAAAACAAAGAAGTAATGGCAACTGCAATGAAATTTGCACAAGCAAGATTAAGTCCACCAACCTATGCTCAAATCGCCAGTGAAGCAGCATTGGATACGCCTCAAAGTTATTTTGATGATGTTATCGAAGTATACAAAGAAAGACGCGACACCCTAATTGCCGAACTACAAAAAATCGAAGGTGTCAAAGTAGCAACTCCAAAAGGTGCTTTTTATTGTATTGCCCAATTGCCTGTAAAAAATGCTGACAATTTTGCACAATGGCTTTTAGAGTCATATGATAATAATAAAGAAACAGTAATGGTTGCCCCAGCAGCGGGTTTTTATTCAACACCAAATGTCGGTTTGAATGAAGTCCGTATTGCTTACGTACTAAAAAAAGATGATTTAATTCGTTCAGTTGCAATTTTGAAAGATGCGCTGAATGTTTATAATAAAAGCAATTACAACTAATTTAATAAAGATACTATTCCTATTTGCGCTATCCAAAAAGTGTCTGACTTTTTAGAAAAGTGCAAATAGAAATAGTTTTTTTATGCTTTTTTTAGGATTATCTCTTCATCGCAAAATGCGATTTAAACTGTTTCATTATAGTTCCTTCTGCAT
>NZ_JBMOGQ010000107.1:0-8132 GCF_049318325.1 Flavobacterium sp.
GGCAGAAATGGCTTTGTCCAAATGTTCTTTAGAATGAGCGGCAGACAACTGAACTCTAATCCTTGCCTTATCTTTAGGCACAACCGGAAAAAAGAAACCAATAACATAGATGCCCTTCTTTAAAAGCTCATCTGCCATTATTTGAGACAATTTTGCTTCGTATAACATGACTGGAACAATAGCCGAATCACCATCAATAAAGTCAATTCCTGCTTTGCGTAACCCTTCTTTAAAATAATTGGTATTCCATTCTAGTTTAGTTCTAAGCGTAGTATCTTTTTCTAATAGTTCAAAAACCTTAATTGATGCTCCTACAATGGCCGGAGCCAATGAATTTGAAAATAAATAAGGACGCGAACGCTGTCTCAAGATTTCAATCACTTCTTTTTTGGCTGTAGTGTAACCACCCATCGCGCCACCTAATGCTTTACCTAAGGTTCCTGTTATAATGTCTACTCTTCCCATTACGCCTTTGGCTTCGAGCGTTCCTTTTCCTGTTGCTCCAATGAAACCGGCAGCATGACATTCGTCAACCATTACCAATGCATCATATTTATCGGCTAAATCACAGATTTTATCTAATGGAGCTACTAATCCATCCATCGAAAAAACACCATCAGTGACTATAAGTTTAAATCGATGTTTAGCTTCAACTGCTTTCTTTAATTGATTTTCCAAATCTTCCATGTTGGAATTTTCATAACGATAACGAACCGCCTTGCATAAACGAACACCATCAATAATAGAAGCGTGATTCAAACTATCTGAAATGATACAATCGTCTTCGCCAAGCAAAGGTTCGAAAACACCTCCATTAGCATCAAAAGCTGCAGCATACAAAATGGTGTCTTCTGTACCATAGAAATCGGCTATCTTTTTTTCTAACGTTTTATGAATATCCTGAGTGCCACAAATAAAACGTACTGATGACATTCCGAAACCATGAGAATCTAAAGTGTCTTTGGCTGCCTGAATTACTTCCAGATGTGAAGACAATCCTAAATAGTTATTGGCACAAAAATTTAAAACCTTTTTCCCATTAACAGTAATTTCAGCTCCTTGTGGGGAAGTTATAATACGTTCTTTTTTGAAAATTCCATTTTGCTCAATGGTATTCAATTCGTTTTGAAGGTGTTGTTGAATTTTTCCGTACATAATGATGTTTATAGTTTATTGTTTATGCTTAACTCCTATTGCCTATTGCCTATTGCCTATTGCAAATTTACTATTTCCAAAGTTTCTCCAATATAAACCAGTGCTTTTTTAGTGACATTAAAACCCATTTTTTCTATGGCTTTTTGATAGTTTTCTAATTGTAATTGGTATTTGGTTTGATGTGACCCCGTTTTATAATCTAATAAGTAAATTTCGTTTTGCTTAGTAAGAACCATTCGGTCTGGTATTACTAGGTTTCCTTCTTTTTGAATAATGGTTTTTTCGTTTAAAATTTTATGCTCGTTTGAGAAAAACAATGACAAATCGTGATGGTTTACAATTTCATAAATAGTTTTTAAAACGTCTTCTTTTTGAGAAGAAACAATCAATCCGTTTTCGATGGCTTTTGTTAAGGCCAAATCTATATCATCTTTGGTTTTGATGAATGATAAGATTTCATGCAGAATGTTACCGTATTCTATAGCTTTTTGCTGTTTTGTATTCCACATTAAACTTTCGCGCTGGGCGATTTTGATATTTTTCATATTTAATGTTGTTGCAAGCTGTGGAATAATTTCTGTTTCGTCTTTACTTTCCTTTGTTTCTGATAACTTTTCGGCTGAACCAAATTCGTATTCCAATTTGCCTTCATTATACTGGTTTTTTTGTTCTAAAAATTCTATAAAAAATGACGCAGTATTACTTGGTAAAATTCCATCTTTATTTCTAGAAACTATTCCGGAAATTATATATAATTGTTCTTCAGCTCGCGTCATTGCAACATATAAAATATTGATGTCGTCTAATAACTCTTCCTGTTTTTTCTGTTGGTAAATTAGTGCTGCAGATTCGCCATAACCTGAAACGTTGTTGTTCTTGTCGACTAAAACTTTGGGTAAACCAACTTGTACTTCATCGGCATTAAGCCAAATTTTTTCTCTTGGGCCTTTACTATAATCTTCTTCGGCAAATGGAAAAATTACTACCGGGAATTCCAATCCTTTAGATGTATGAATGGTCATGATTCGCACTGCTTCTTTACCTTCGGGCGAAGGAATACTCAATTTACCAGAATTAGCATCCCAATACAATAGGAAATCTGAAATTCCGGCTTGCTTTTTTATATCTTGTTCAAGAACAATGTCCAAAAAGAACTGTACATACGCATTGCGTTTTTCTATTGGGATAATTTTGGAAATGATGCTTTCTGTGGCTTCATATAATGATTTTTTTCTTGTGTTTTTAAACGAAAAATGAATGTCAAAACTCGCTAACCATTGTTCAAAATCGGTTTCACTATTTTGTTCCATTCCAAGAGATATAAAATCATGTATAGCCAATTCTTGTTGACAATTTATCTTCATCCCGTTTGCACTTTGGTCTCTGTTGGACGCAATGTAATAAAGGAAATTTGCTTTGGATTCACGGTCGTTATTATTTTTCAAATTGTATAAAACAGCAACGATACATTGTACTTCAGAAGAAGAACCAATCAACAAACTTTCAGAAGACAAAATCGGAATACCATGTTGGGTTAAATAATTGGCAATAGCAATTCCGTTATCTTTTTTTCGGGTTAAAATGACAATGTCTTTATAGCTAAATCCGTTGGCTTTTACTTTTTGAATCCTGTCTAATGTTGCCAACAAATACATTTCAACTTTTGCAAGATTCTCTTCTTCACCATAATCAGCTTTTTCAGATTTGGGCAAAAAGGAAATATTCACATAGCCGCCTTTTTTATTGTTTTCTTCCTGATAAGTATGGTTTTTATATAAATCTTTGTAATCGTTATGAGCAAATTCATTGGCTATAAATCCAAAAAATTCATTGTTAAAGTCAATGATTTTTGAATAACTTCTCCAATTCGTTTTTAACGAGAATAACTCTTTCTCCGGATTGTTAAATGGATTTATGTCTTTGCTTAATTCAATAAATTGTTCTGCTTTTCCACCACGCCAACGGTAAATGGATTGTTTTGGATCGCCCACAATCAGCAAACTGCCTCTTTCACCATGTAAATCTTCGCTCGAAGTAGCATTGTCAATCAATGGAATCAGGTTTTGCCATTGCATTTCAGAAGTATCCTGAAATTCGTCGATGAAAAAATGTTTGTATTTTTCACCCAAACGCTCATAAATAAATGGTGCCGGCTGATTCTGAATTTGGTCGTGAATCAATTTATTGAATTCTGTTATAGATAAAATTCCTTGTTCTTTTTGAATTTCAGTTAATTTATTGCTCAACGTATTTAATAGAGAAAGTGGGGTAATGTTTTTTAGAAAGGCCTTATAAAACAATAGCTTTTCGATTTTGATATAAATTGAATCCAAAATTTCTAATAGCGTTGGTATAATACTTTCAATAATAGCCTTGTCTTTGGCGTCTTTTTTTATTTTAATATCATCAAATTCTCTGAATCGGTAGTTATTGGCTCTGCTATCTTTTTCTCTTAAAAAATTCAAATGCTTTGGAAAAGTACCATACGGGAAAGAATTGGTGTCAATCCTATTATTTTCTATAAGCAAAAGTGCCTCGTTTGCTAAATCAACACAAGCGGTTTCTAGTTCTTTCGTAAGTTCTGTTAGTTTATTTTTAATAACAATAAAATCGGTTATTTTCTTATTGTCAAAATGAGTGATTTCCTCCCGATTATTTTCATTTAAAATCAACTTCCCTGTTTCCATAATTTCTCTTGAAATATCCCAGGATTTATCATCATCGGTTTTTTCCATGGTGAAATCAACCAGCAGTTTTGTCAATTCTTCATCATTACCAGCTTCGGCTATGATAGCATCTACGGCTTCAGTTAACAAAATTTCAGTATCCAAGGAAACTTCAAAAGTTATTGGCAGATTCAAATCGTGTGCAAAAGCGCGAATAACTTTGTGTGTGAATTTATCAATAGTCGAAATATCAAAAGCTGCGTAATTGTGGATTAAATTTTTGATGATGCTTTTGGCTTTTTCGGTAATAGCATTCAAACTCAAACCTGTGTCCGAACTGATATCCTGCATTAACTGCAGTGCTTTTTCCGAAGGGTTTTCTTTAGTGAATTGGGAAAGACTTTCCAAAACACGGCTTTTCATTTCGTGTACCGCTTTATTGGTGAACGTTATGGCAAGAATATTGCGATATGCATCCGGTTTTTTGGAAACAAGAATAATTTTTAAATATTCCTTTACCAATGTATAGGTTTTCCCGGAACCTGCCGATGCGTCGTATAAGGAAAAAGCTGGTTTTTGCATTAGTTTTTTTGTATTAGATAAACGAAATTTAACTTACTGTCTTCACCATAATATTCAACTTCAAATTCGTCTACTTTGGTTGCGCCAATTTTCTCGATGGCTTTTTGCGAGCGATAATTAAATGCTCCAATATGAAAATACACTTTGTTTACAAACTGAAACGCATAATCGAGCATCAGTTTTTTCAAAGCTTTGTTATAGCCATTGCCCCAAAATTTTATTCCTATAAAAGTATAACCAATCAAAATTGTTCTGTCCTTTTCATTATAATCATAATACCTACTACAGCCTATAGTTTCATTTGAGAAGGAGTCCAAAATTAATAATGCTCCATTAGATTCAATCGCACCTTTAAAATAATTAGTAAAATCTTCAAATTTATATCGGTTCGGATTGGGATGCTGTTCCCATACTTTGGGATTAGAACCCACTTCAAACAATCGGTCAAAATCTGTTTCTTGAAGCGGGATTAAGCGAATCCTTTCGTTATGTAAGTGAGTTGGTTGAAGGTCAAATTTCATTTTAGCTCTTCTATAATTTTAAATTATAATTATATCATTAATGTATTTCATTTTGTAAAGTTAAATGTATAATTTTGGATTACTTTTATAAAATTAATTTAAATAAAAATATTATGGCTTTTGAATTACCTCAATTACCTTATGCATACGACGCATTAGAACCACATATTGATGCAAGAACAATGGAAATTCATCATTCCAAACATCACAACGCCTATACAACCAATTTAAATGCTGCCATTGCCGGAACAGATTTAGAAGGAAAAACAATTGAAAATATTTTGATGAATCTTGACATGAAAAACATGGCTGTTAGAAATAATGGTGGTGGTTTTTATAATCATAATTTATATTGGAGAGTAATGTCACCAAATGGTGGCGGAAAACCTTCCGGGGATTTAGCCGATGCTATTGATGCGGCTTTTGGTTCGTTTGATGAATTTAAAGCACAATTTGCAAAAGCTGGCGCAACACGTTTCGGTTCAGGTTGGGCATGGCTTTGTGTAAATGAAGGAGGAAAAGTTGAAGTTTGCTCAACTCCTAATCAAGATAATCCGTTAATGCCGGATACTGGTTGTGGTGGATTTCCAATCTTAGGAATGGATGTTTGGGAACACGCTTATTATCTGAACTATCAAAACCGTCGTCCAGATTATATTGAAGCATTTTTTAATGTAATTAACTGGGCAGAAGTAGCAAGATTATACACTACAAAAAAATAAAAAGAATTTACTTTTTACCATATGAAACCGATTGTTAAAGCAGTCGGTTTTTTTATTTGATATGGTGATAAAAAATAAACAGGCGGAATCTCTTCCACCTGTTTGCCCCAAATCTACCATAAATTACTTAACCTACTAAATACTATGGTAAGACAAAACTAATAACTACAAATTAAAATAGGTGTTTTTTAACGAAATATATTTGGATGATTGGCAAATGAGAGGTTATTTATGTTTTTTTAATGATTTTCAGACAATTATAAAATAAAAAAGGTGAAAATTTCTCTTCACCCTTTTTGCCCCAAATCTACCATAAACTTAACCTACTAATGCTATGGTCCACCAAATGTAAAGTTAATTTACTAGTTAAAACAAAAAATATAGATGAACTGCAACAATAATCGTTTAACTTCAAAAAATGTTAAATTTTTAGTAAGCTCGTGCATTTTTCCCTTCGTAGAAATTCATAAATGCCTTATTAGCAACTCTATTTCCTCCCGGAGTTGGATAATTACCCGTAAAGTACCAATCCCCTAAATTTTTTGTACAGGCAAGATGAAGGTTATCTACTGTTTGAAAAATAATTTTTACTTCTGCCTTGATATCATCTGAAGTAAGTAATTCCGCTATTTTATCTGAAATTTCCTGATCTGAAAATGGCTTATAAATTTCCGTTACATAATTTATAACATCATTATCTTTATAATTTTCCTGAGCTTTACATTTAGCATAAACCTCATCAACAATGTGATATAAATTACGTTCTTTCAATAAAGCTAAAGTCGCCTGAAATGCTACTAATCCTTCTAGTTTTGCCATATCAATACCATAACAATCAGGGAAACGGATTTGCGGCGCTGAAGAAACCACAACAATTCGTTTTGGATGTAATCTGTCCATCATCTTGATAATAGACATTTTCAAGGTTGTTCCTCTAACAATGCTATCATCAATAATTACTAAGTTATCAGTTGGTTTAATAACGCCATAAGTAACATCATAAACATGTGCAACCAAGTCATCGCGACTGCTATCTTCCGTAATGAATGTTCTTAGTTTGGCATCTTTGATGGCAATTTTTTCAGTTCTTATTTTAACCGCCAGAATTTCTTCTAGTTTTTCCTTGGTTAATGTTTTTCTGTTATCTAAAATAAATTGATTCTTTCTTTGATTCAGAAAATCATTCGCTGCTTCTACCATTCCGTAAAAAGAAGTTTCCGCAGTATTTGGAATATAAGAGAAAACGGAATTATCTGTGTCGTTATCAATGGCATCCAAAACAGCTGGAAGAATTAATTTACCCAATTCTTTTCTTTCTTGATAAATTTCGGCATCGCTCCCACGAGAAAAATAAATACGCTCAAATGAACAAGCCTTTTTTATGGTTGGAATAATTATTTCTTCTTCGGTTATAATCCCGTTTTTTTTGATAATCAAAGCACGACCGGGATGTAATTCTTGCACATTTTCAAATGGAACATTAAAGACTGTTTGAATTACAGGTCTTTCGGAAGCTACGACTACAATCTCATCGTCTTCATAAAAATACGCTGGACGAATTCCCGCAGGATCACGAAAAACAAATGCATCTCCATGACCTAAAAGTCCGGCCATAGCATAACCACCATCCCAACCTTTAGAAGCGCGTTTTAAAATTTGTGCAATATCTAATTTTTCGGCAATTAACGGCGATGCTTCTCTTTTTGACAAACCGTTATTTTTACATTCCTGATATAAATCGGTAACAGCTTCATCCAGGAAATGTCCTATTTTCTCCATGACAGTAACAGTGTCTGTCATTTCTTTTGGATGTTGACCTAATTCTACTAAACTATTGAAAAGTTCAGTAACATTGGTCATATTGAAGTTCCCTGCCAAAATCAAATTACGGTGCATCCAATTATTTTGACGTAAAAAAGGATGAACACTTTCTATACTATTCTTGCCAAAAGTTCCATAGCGAACATGCCCCAAAAACAATTCGCCGATGTAAGGAATATTTTCTTTTTGTAATGCCACATTATCGTGATATTCAGGATGAGTTGTCAACTCTTCATTGATTCGTTCATTAATTTGTGAAAAAACATCTTGAATAGCTTGGGCTTTATTTGAACGTACTCTGCTTATGTATCGTTCTCCAGGTTCAATATCTAATTTTATAGAGGCAAATCCGGCGCCGTCTTGACCACGGTTGTGTTGCTTCTCCATGAGCAGATACATTTTTTGTATGCCGTAGAAAGCAGAGCCGTATTTTTCTTTGTAGAATTCTAATGGTTTTTTTAATCGTAAAAGGGCAATTCCACATTCGTGTTTAATTGCGTCGCTCATTGTAGTTGTTGTGTTGTAGTTAGTAGTTGTGTAAAATAAAAATGCCCCGAAAATCGAGGCATAAATTTATTATAATTCTATATCAAATTGTGTTAAGGATTTAAATTGTTTCAATCGTTGACTCACTTCTTCTTTGTTGAGTTCCAACATTCTTTCTG
>NZ_JBMOGQ010000108.1:0-8073 GCF_049318325.1 Flavobacterium sp.
CTTTAATAGAGGTGTTACTCACTGCTCTTACAACATAACTACCTAGTTTTTGTAAAATTTTCTTAACAAATGAAAAATGTTCTATTTTCAGAATGGGTCTTTCCCCAATTACTATGTCAGCATTTTTTTTAAGAATCGGATCAACTAATTTAGGGATGTCATTAGCATTATATTGATTATCTGCATCAGTATTCACAATTACATCTGCTCCTAATTTTAAGCAGGCTTCAATACCAGTCATAAATGCCTTCGCAAGTCCTTGGTTACTTGTATGTGAAATTACATGATGTACACCATGCTGTTTTGCTACACTAACAGTATTATCAATACTTCCATCATCAATAATCAACCATTCAACAACATCAAAACCAGCAACCTCAGTGGGGAGATCTTTTAATGTTATAGGTAAAGTTTGCTCTTCGTTCAAACATGGAATTTGTATGATTAGTTTCATAATTTGTATTTTTAAAACTTAGTCCAACTAAAGTGTTTGTATTTATTAATACGAATGTACAAGTAATCTAAAAATGGTTTAAAAATCACCATAAATGATATGATAGTTATTGGAATTAACGGAGCGGAATATCTCCATAAAAAATGACTAAATAAGGCATGAAAAACAAAAATTCCAATTGAAAATAATGAGAAAATAAAAAGAGTATTATTTTTATTCTTGATAGCCATTAATGGAACTGTGAAAAAACAAAGAAAACACAATAAATCAAATAACATAATTATAAAATAAGTCCTTCCACTAAACGACCATATGCCTCTCCAAGAAAATGGTAAAACCATATAAATATGTCGATCTAAATTTTTGAAAATTAATCTTTTTGAAGCTTCTAATTTACTTTTTCCATATTGATCGATAATCTTTTTATTTTTCCCATCAATACCTATGGATATTGCCTTTGCCTTTTCCCAATAACTTGTTACCAAATCCGGATCTCCATAAATAACATTTTCTTCATCTCCCGGTTGATGTCTAATCAACCTGCAATACTTACCTCCTGGCAATAAATCATTTTCATTATAGCCAAGCTTATCAAATATAGTTTTTTGAAAAGAAACTGGGGCATATGCATAGAAAGAACCTTTATATTCCTCATTAGTCATTGTATTTTTAACAGCTCTTGTAAGTAAAACAACATCGCCTCTACTTGATAATTCCATTCTATTAAGAACCAAATAGTTCCTTAAAATCCAAGGAGACAGGGTTAACAAAAAAGATAAAACTAAATAAAATGAAATTTTAAGCCCATTTTTTTGTATTGCTCCTTTTTGAAAAAAGTAAACCATAATATAAATTGGAATTGATATTATAGATACATAAAAATAAGATGATTTAGTAAGACATAAGATCCCAAATAAAATCCCTGTAACAATGGCATACAATAAGTTCCTTTTTTCAAATAAATATAAAGAAGACAATACAAATAAAAGTAAAAATAATGAAGCAGGTAATTCAGTCAAAAGGCGATTTAAACACATATCATGTTGTAAAAAACAAAACCAGGTTAAAACAACAATTGCGAAGGAATAAAAAATCGATTTAAGTAATTTGAATGATAATAGCCAAACAGAAATCAAAATTAATATAACATAAATTATATTAATAAAAAGTATTCTATTGACATAGTGACTATTTTTTAAAATCTTACTTATGTCCACGTTTTTCGGAATTTCAATAAAGCATTTTAAATAGACTGCATTAATAAAAATAGGGATTGGCTCCCTCAAATCTGTTGAATACTTTCCATCTTTTGAATAAATTCCTTTTTCTATTAAATTATAACTAATTCTGAAATTTTCTTCAGAATCATCTGAAATAATATTGTTGCTTTTAATATTTAAAAACGAAATAAATGCTAAAATAAAAATTAGTAAGTTAACAAAAATAACTTCTTTATAATTTATTGAAAAAAGAGTGTTTTTAGCTTTAATCTCCTCAGTAGAATTTTGTTGGTTGTTCATTTTATTGTATACTTTTTATAGCTTCGCCCTGTCAGTCACAAATGAACTAACGAATAAAAACTAAATTATTTTAAAAACTACTATCTAGTAAGAGTAATAAAAAAACCCAAATCAACTAATAAAAGTTGAATAGTAGTAGCATTTACATTTTTAACAATACCTTCAAAACCTTGAAAAGGCCCTTCGGGAATTTTATATATAGTATCTTTTTGAATGGCACTAACTTCAAAAGAAGCGACAATACCTTCTAAAGAATTTTGCAAAGCTTCAATTTCAATAGCTCTAACAACGGCAGGTTTTCCCAACCAAAACAAATACCTAACAATTCCTGACACTTTAAAAACGGCTTCTCTATGATGTTCCTCAATATTTACAAACACATATGAGTTAATCAAAGGTATTTGTACTTTTTTCTTTCGATCTGACCATTGTTTTACTACGGTTACAATAGGACAATAAGCTTCAATTCCAATAGCATTCAAACTATCTGCAACTTTTCTTTCTTGTCTTGGTTTTGTATATAAAACATACCATGGCATAGCTAGTTATTTTCAAATAAAATTAATCCACTTGCTGTAAAACTTGGCAAAATGGTAAAATTTACTTTCCTTTTTATTTCATGCTCAATTTTACTAGCTAACTTTAAAATATAATCACTATTCAAACCTTCACCTACCAAAACTACATCTATAATTCCAGTATCATTCCCATTTGCATAATCACCTACAACAACAATCTTTTTAACATCACCCATTCGCTCCAAAACAATAGAAACTAAGGAATCTAATCCAATATGTTGATGTATAATTTTTTGGAGTGTAGCAAATAATGGATGTTTACTATTTGCCTTATAGCTTATTCTATTTTGAATAGTTTCCTTTTCTAAATAACCAGCCTCAGAAAGATTATTTAATTCTTTTCTAATAGCGTTGGTTGACTCATGCATTTCATCGGCTAACCCTCTCATGTGAGCATTATTAGCAGCATTGATAAAAAATTTTATCAATACCCGCAGTCGAGTTTTAGAGGTTATAAGTGTTTCTAACATAGTTTTCTAAAAAAACGAGTAACAAAAGTACTCATTAATTTGAAACTGCCAAATAAAACTAAAAGAAATAATGTTAAGTTAACAAACCTAAAACTATTCAAAAATTGAAGCTCCATAATTTACTGAAATCTAAAATCTCTACTCCAAATAATCCGATGAAATTTCGCAAACAATACTGCCTATCACAGAACACACAAACCACCAAAAAAAAAAGACCCTCGATTTCTCGAAGGTCTTTTGCTTTATTAATTGATTTAGTTATCGTTTAATCACACGAACAGTTTTCACTTCTTCTCCTTGTGTTACAACAACGTTGTAAACACCACTTGGATAACGATCTCCGATTTGTTGCTCTACCATATCTGATGGTCTAACATCTCTTCTCTCGATTAGTCTTCCTGTCATGTCATAAACAACAATACTTACTTTATCTTCACTTGAAGTTGATAAACTCAAGTTGAATGTTTCTGTATATGGATTTGGATAAGCTTTAACACTAAATGGTGTTTTTGTAACTTCTTCTAACACTACTTCCTCTCTAGCAGTTGGACAAGCTGTTCTTGTCAATACTGAAGATGACTTAAGCGCACTTGATACACCACATCCATTAGTAGCTAATACTTTCAATACAGCACCTGTTGCTAATGTACCAGGGAACTTAACAACTAATGTGTTTGTTCCTTGTCCGCTCACAAATTGAGCACCTGAAGGAATTGTCCATGTGTAAGTCACTGCACCAACTACTGGTGTAGCTGTATATGTGTAATCAGTACAAGTATCTACTGCTGTAGGTCCTGAGATTGTTGTTATAGCTCCCATTGCTTTTGATACTACAAATAATTTCGCAGCAGCTGATCCACATGGGTTACTTGCTACAATACTAATGTTTACAATAGCAGTAGTTGGATAAACAACTGTAAAGGCCAAGTTGGATGTTGTAATAACATTACTTGTATTACTTGCATTATCCGCAGAAGTAACTACAGATCCTACTGGTCCTGTAATTGTATACGTTTGAGCATTAGCACCCGCTGCAAATGAATAGTTGTATGGTGTACCAGCACAAAGTCCTGCTACTTGTCCAACTAATGCCGCTGGAGCAACTACTGCAGCTGTTCTTGCTACTGCTAAAGTTGTTGCTGTTAATGAAGTACCAACTCCATTTGATGAAGTCACACTCACATTTCCTGCTGTAAAGTTACCCGCATATGATACTGAGATTGATGTACTTCCTTGACCACTTACAATAGTACCTCCTGTTGGAACTGTCCATGTATATCCATTAGCAAAGGCTCCTGCCACTGGAGCTACTGAATAAGTAGCTGTAGCGTTTGTTCCTGCTATACTACAAACATTAGCAAGTGTAGTAGTTATAGCTGCTGGTTTTAGTGGTAAAGCTCTTGTCAAACTCAACACTTTTGCAGGTGACTGCAATCCACATCCATTTACTGCTTTTACGCTGATTGTTAAAGCTGTAGTTCCTGTTGGTGTTGCTACATCTGCAAAGTTTACTGTAATAATTCTTCCTGTTCCTCCTGATACTTGGTTAACTCCCGCTGGAAGTGTCCATGCATAAGAAACCGCTCCAGCAACTGATGCTGCTGTTAAGGTAAGCTCAGTTGATGTAGCCATATAAGGTCCTGCTGCAAGTACTGCTGTAGTTGATGGAGCCAATGTCATAACTAATGTAGCTGGTGCTAATGGTGCTGTAGCCGCAACAGCTAGTGTAGCTGCTGTAGTCGATGTACCAACTCCATTTGATGAAGTTACTGTTACACTTCCTGCTGCATTAAAGTTTGAACTATAAGAAACTACGATTGAATTTCCTGTAGCAGAACCTACAATTGAAGCTCCTGTTGGAAGTGTCCATGTATATCCATTTGCAAAAGCTCCAACTACTGGAACTACTGTATAAGTAACGGTAGACTCAGAACCTGCAATTAAACAAACATTAGTTTGTGTAGTTGTAATAGCTGCTGGTGCTAAAGGTAAGGCTCTTGTCAAACTCAATACTTTTGCAGGTGATTGCAATCCACATCCATTTACTGCTTTTACGCTGATTGTTAAAGCTGTAATTCCTGTTGGTGTTGCTACATCTGCAAAGTTTACGGTAATAATTCTTCCTGTACCTCCTGATAATTGGTTAACTCCTGCTGGAAGTGTCCATGCATAAGAAACCGCTCCAGCAACTGACGCTGCTGTTAAGGTACGAACTGTAGTAGTTCCCATTAATGGTCCTGCTGCCAAAATTGCAGTAGTTGTAACCCCGTCTGTCATAACTAATGTAGTTGGTGCTGCTGGTGCTGTAGCCGCAACAGCTAGTGTAGCTGCTGTAGCAGATGTACCAACTCCATTTGATGAAGTTACTGTTACACTTCCTGCTGCATTAAAGTTTGAACTATAAGAAACTACGATTGAATTTCCTATAGCAGAACCTACGATTGAAGCTCCTGTTGGAACTGTCCATGTATATCCATTTGCAAAAGCTCCAACTACTGGCACTACTGTATAAGTAACTGTAGACTCAGAACCTGCAATTAAACAAACATTAGTTTGTGTAGTTGTGATAGCTGCTGGTGCTGCTGGTAAAACTTTAGTCAATACTAAGGCTTTAGCAATTGAATTTCCACATCCTGAAACTGAAACAACACTTGCTGTTATTGAAGTAGTTCCTGAAGCTGCATTAGCAAAGTTGATTACCAATACTCTATCTGTAGCTGGATTTCCAGATACTACATTCACTCCTGCTGGCAATGTCCATGAATATGAATTAGCAGAAGCTGTTACAGCTGCTGTTAATGTCAATTCTGTAGTTGTACCAATAAATGGTCCTACTGCTGTAATAGCTGCAGTTGGTGTAGCACTTGCTGAGTTAGTAAGAGTTACAGTTGCCGGAGCAATTGGTAATACTCTTGTTAATGAAAGTGTTTTAGCAATGCTTAAACATCCACTAGCATTTACCGATTGAACTCCTAAAGTTAAAGCAGTAGTTCCTTGAGCAACTCCTGCAAAATTAACAACAACTGATGTAGAATCTTGTCCTGATACGATGTTAGCTCCTGTTGGAACTGTCCATACATATGAAGTAGCCCCTGTTACAGCTGCAATAGAATAAGTAAGTTCTGTTGTACTTCCTACAACATTACAAATAGCAGCCGTTCCAGTTATTGTACCTGGTGTAGCTGGCAATGCAACTACTGTAACGGTAATTTGAACTCTAGCACTTTCTGGTCCTGTACCTAATCGTTGTGATACCCAGAATGATTTTACTATCGCTGCTGTTGTTACAACAACTGGAGTAGCTGTTAAGGCCGTTCCTCCTGTTGCAGCTGCATACCATCTTAATGTATATCCTGGCAAAGCTGTAGCTGTTAAAGTAACTGAAGGAGATCCTACACATACTGTCGAGTTTGTAACTCCTGGAGCTGATGGAGCTGTACCCTCATCAACTGTTCCGTCACAGTCATCATCAATTCCATTGGCAACTTCTGTGGCTCCCGGATAAACTGTAGCACTTGCATCGTTACAATCTGTGCTGTTTGCCACATAACCTGTTGGTTGTGAACATGCATTTGTACTGCTACTTGCATTTCCATATCCATCACCATCTGTATCTGCATAATATACAGAAGAAGTGTTAATTGTCAACTCTAAATAATCCGTATTACATCCAGTAGTTACTGAAAAATTTCCAGAAGCAGTATAAGACTGATTATTTACAGGCCATGTATAACTATCACATTCGGTAACAGTTGTAGTGTTGGTAACCACTGGAGTAACAGTCAATACTAAAATTTTAGTATCTGGGCAACCAGCAGCATTTGTACCTGTCGAAGTATACGTACCGCTTGTAGAATATGATTCTCCACTAACAGACCAGAAATAGCTACCACAAGCAGATTGGGTTACTGAGTTTGTAGTACTTTGGTTAATAGTCAAATTCAATGTCTCATTCACTGTACAACCACTTCCATTGGTAGTAGTCCCTGTATAAGTACCACTTGTATTATATGTCTGTCCATTTACTGACCATAAATAACTATCACAACTGCTTATTGTTGTACTGTTTGTCAATTGCGCTGGAACAGTAACATTTGCTGAAACATTAAAATTCGAACAACCTCCAACAATTACAGTAATTGAATGATTACCATTTGTTAAATTTGGAACAGTAAAGGAATTACCTCCTGTTACAGTTGCAATTTGTGCGGTTGCACCATCAACTTGATAACTTACAGAAGTTAAAGCAGGTGATGGTGTTGGAGATATCGTTACAACTGCCGATCCTGTTCCTCCAAAACATGAAGGATTTGTTACTACAGCAGAACCTGAAGTAGCACATATTTGACCTACTTGTAAACTATAAGGTGCAGATGAAGTGTGCGATAAAATCAATCCAGGAGGCGAAGCAGGTGCTGTGGTGGTGTAATTATACAAACCTCCAGAAGTAGAACCAATAGGATAACCTAAGACCGCTGAATTTGTTCTGTTTGAAAATAAAACATTTTGTAACCACATGTTGGCATTACCTGTAGCCCAATTTGCCGTATTACTAATACGATAAGTACCTAAACTATAGGTAGTACCTTGAGCCATATCAACTCCATTTGCTGCGGTTAAAGAAGAAACTTGCAGACGAACGTTTCCAGCCGAACTAAGCAATATGGCATTGTTTGCTAAACCACTTAACTGAGAGCTTCTTCCGCCCACATACGACGCGCTTATAGTACCACCATTGATAATGTTGGTATTAAAGTTAATACTGGTTTGAAAGCCTCCGAACCTCATTCCCTCGGAAGGGTTGGTTACTGTAACTGTCAAATTAAAATCAATAGTATTGGCTGTGGCACTAGCACTAGCTATACTCATCGTGTACTGACCTCCGGAGACTTGAGCCTTTGCTGAGATGGAAACCATCATCAGCAAAAGAATCAATCCAAATTTGTCGAATGTACTTTTCATTAAATTTTTCATATTATAAATGGATTAAATTTTATTATTATTATGGACGTGAAATTTCTATACCTGAATCCGAATTATTAAATAGTATT
>NZ_JBMOGQ010000109.1:0-7993 GCF_049318325.1 Flavobacterium sp.
TGCTGCACCACTTGTATTGGCTACACAAGTTTTGGTAAAGGCTGTTCCAGCGTTTGTAGTTGGGTTACGGTTAAATGTAACAACCACATCATCAGTTGATGCTGTACATGTTGAATTTGTTATAGTCCATCTTAACGTATATGACGTTCCAGCTGTTCCGCTGAATGTTGATGAAGGGCTAGATGCTGTTGTAATGGTTCCCCCTGACCCACTAACGATACTCCATGCTCCTGTTCCTACTGTTGGTGTATTTGCTGCTAAAGTGACTGATGTTAATCCACATGTAGCAGATGCTGTTTGATCAACTCCTGCGTTAGCAGTAGTTAGTGATGCATTTACCGTAGCAGTTACGTCTAATCGAGCCGTGCTCTCACAACCCGCTGGGTTTTGAGAAGCGTAATAATGATTACCATTTACCAAGGCTGTTGAGGTGGCTAATGCGGAACCCCCACTTGATGACGCATACCAAAGTATTCCCGAACCTGTAGCGGATAAATTTGCCACTGTCGCTCCAGTACAAAAAGTTTGTGATGCTGCTCCTGTTGGAGCTGCTGATGATGCTATTGTAACAGAAAAAGGATAGGTTGTACTATTGCAACCTGTAGTAGTATCATTGACGTATAAAGTTCCACTAAAGGTACCAGATCCACCCGTTGGACAGTATGGAACTTGTAAAACAATATTTCCAGTACCTGGAGTAATACCGGTAGATTGAGATGCAGTAAACCCAGCTGCCACAGCAGTGGCATCGAAAGTTACATAAGATTGGGCCCCATTATTAGAAGTATATGGCAAATTTGCAGTTGTTGTTCCTTGTGTTACTGTTGGGTTTGTTCCAAGTGTTATTGTAACAACAGGACTTACAGTTACCGTCCATGTTCCTGTTGATTCTGTTGGTGTTGTATTACAAGTACCATCTGTGGCATATCTTCTATAACTTGTTGTTGTTGTTAAACCAGCAGGTGGAGTATAGGTTGCTGCTGTTGCACTTGCAATTGCTGTTACATAACCATCAGCTGAGCTTCTCCATGAGTAAGTAATAGTGGCATCTCCTCCTGAAGCCGCTGTAGCACTTCCAATTAAAGAAGGAGTGCCTCCAGAACAGATTGTCTGACCTGTAGTCGCAATAGCTCCCGCAGAAAAAGCTGCTAGTATAGTTCGTGCAGTAGAAGTGAACTTGGTATTACCCGGACCTACCCCACCTGCGTTATCAGCAAACCAAGAAACTCCTTCTTGCACTACGTCAAAAGTGATATTGTTTGAACCAGCAGCAAGTGGTGAACCATAACTAGCAACAAAGTCTGATGCTGTTAATGGTAAAGTATAAGTAGCTGTTGCTCCTGGCGCTAGATTTGCCGCTGAAACTCTAACCTTATAATCATCCCAGCTAGTTCCATTTGTATTCCATTTTACACCAATGTTAATTGTTGGTGTACCGCTTGATCCATCAGTCCAGGTGGCTGTTCCAACATTTTTTATGGTTACTGTTACATCTCTTGTTTCACCTTGACACCAAGAAGTATTACCCAGGCTAGCGGAAATTATTTCGCTCTTGAAAGTAAGACCGTCTGAAACGGTAACATATCCTGATGTATTTGCAAAATAGGTTTGATTTTTATTGCTTGGTGGAGTAGCCGCCCCATATCCCCATGTACCATTGACACAATTGACACCTGCAAGATGAAGTGATCCAACTGCTATATTAAGTCCGGTTCCTATTGACGCAGTTGCCGAACCAGTAGGCGCTATACTCAATTTACCAGTAACTGAAGTTCCTGTGACAATAGATTTAGCACCCGAGCCAGAAAGCGTAAGGTTACTGTAAGCCACTGCTTTTACTGTCTGATTTCCGGCACCAGTATAATTAACTGTGTTACCAGCTACTGAAGTGGTAAGCGTAGTAAATGTAGGTACAGTTGGTGTAGTACTAATATTAAGTGTACTGGTTGCAGTTGCGTTGTTAAAACTAGTTACCGTACTTGAACCCGAATGGTTTACAATACCTCCAGCATTATTAGTTATACCTGTAATTGTTCCTGAACCACTTATGTTTATTGTGCCTGTATTTGTAAAGTTAGCCAATGCTGTTGTAATTGTTCCAGAACCTGAATGACTCATAGTTCCTGAGTTAGACAGATTACCAGTAACAGAAATAGCTCCGCTACTGTTGAAAGTGGCTGCATTAACAAAACTTCCTGCTCCTGATAGTGTGGAACTAATCGCTAAAGTACCATTGTTGGTAAATTCTGTCGCAGAGGAGGTATTACTTACTGATATTGTTCCAGAACCACTAGTAAACGACTTACCTGAAGCAATTGCAACACTTCCTGAACCTGTTGGTGCAACAGTAAAATTAATGGTGTTTGTTAAACCTGTACTTTCTAAAGTTTCTGCTGATGCACCATTCATCACAATTGTACCACTTCCGCTACCTGTTTCTGTAATAGTTCCACCAGTATGGATAAAATCTCCACCAACATTAAGTATAGTTAAAGAAGAGCCACTAGAAAAATCAACTGTTCCCCCAGTTTGGGTATAATTACCTCCAATTGTTATGGTAGGACTTGGAGTATTAGCATTGAGTCGTAAAGTTCCTGTTCCAACAGAAGTTACTGTAAAATTCCCCGCACACAGTGTAAACGTGGTAGTCCAAGCTTGTTGCCAATTGCTGGTATTTGCAGTCCAATTTAATTCTAAATTACCAAAAGGCAAAGTAACTCCTGTGGTTATTACCGTTGTATTACTTTGCCAATTGTTGATACGCACATTTGAACTAGCTCCAAAACTTTCAGTCCCACCAAAAATAGTAGTTGATGGAGCACTTGTATTACTGTGTATGTAAGTACCTCCATTATCAATTTGAAAAGTTGTTGCTGAAGCAAGAGTAATAGCCGATGAAGAAGTTAAAGTACCACCATTTTCTATCCACACTCTAGAGTTTGTTCCAGAAACCGACCATGCAGCTCCAGTAGTCATGGAGTGACCATTTTGTATAACAAAACAATTTCCACTTGTAAAATCTCCTGCAACGGCATTTGTTCCGGTACCATCTCGTTTTGTATTCCAGTTAGCTGCCGTTTGCGGTGCTAAACTTCCTTTAGAATAAAATGTCTTCGGCTTCAATGCAATTAAAATAGAACCCCATCTATCGCTACCTGAGAGTGTAACAGTGCCATTCCCAGTTGCACCTGCTGTTGGTTTTATTGCCCATGCAGCACCTACTGAAGCATCATCACCGTTAGTAGTAACATTATCATATAACTCCGTTAACGAAGCAGGAGAAGTTGCTGCCCAACTTGAAAAAGCTCTGTCGTTACTAACCATCGCTAACATAATTACAGCGGAGTTTGCAGAAGTTGTTGTAAGCGTTATTGCAGTGGCTGTTGTGCCATCAGCAGTTGCTACATTCAGAGTTGAAGGAACTACATCAAAAGGGCCACCGGCTGTACCATCAGCTTTTACTCCACCCGAAACATCAACGCCACTAAATGCAACAATTGAACCTATAGCCATATCCGCTCTTGAATTAGGTAGCGAAAAAGCGAATGAACTACCTTCAGTGCCATCAGCTACTCTGTAAAGTACAGTTCCATGCCAAGCATTGTTATTATTAGAAGTTCCATCGCTCCGAATTATTCTCCCATCAATTAATGTCCAACCAGTTGATGTAACATTGCTCAAACCACCACTACTATTGTCGGTTTCATTTTGAACAATCGAAACAATCATCACATCTCCGGCAACAACGCCAGTTGGTTTGTTGATTGTCATCGCGGAGGCAGCAGTTGAGATAGAGGCTGTTGTAGACGACCCTCTCTGCGCAATTTGCCCCCATGAGCTACTTGCGCTAAGTAGGAAAAGCAGTAAAAATACCGACGAGAAGCACGATCGCTGCAGGCGGAAGCAATTTCGAAAAATTTGACTTAGGGTAATCGTTGTTTTCATAGTTTTAGTTGATTTATTGTAGATTTGGGTTTAAACATTGTTATTTATAAATTCCTTATGTAAAGGATAAAAAAATTCTAATAGGTTTCATTTTTTGAGCAAACTTAATTAAACACATAGTTCCTTTAAAAAAAAACAGATACACAACACAAAAAATCGTTGACCTACAACTTTTTTTGAGCTAAATTATTGTAATTCTGTAAAGTGAATGATATCATCGACAAACAGCACTACAACAATAAAGCTTTGTAAATAAATATTTTATGTCCAAAAAATCAGCTTCTCAATCGCTTTACAGCTACTTGTCAAAACCTATATACCCATATAAAATTCCATTGAAATAGTTTTATAATGGGCTAATTCTATTTTTAGACGCTTCAAACGTACAAAGCTTATTTGAAATAAAAAAATAATTTTATCGATTAAATGCATTTTTTATCGATTATTTGCATTTATTTATATTTATTGTAAATTTTGTATTATATAATAAAGTGGATAAAGAATAAGTTAGCAACGGTTTAATTAGTTTACAACTTGTTAATTGTATAAATGGTAGAATTTAATAGTACAAGACCTGACAGGTTTTAAAAACCTGGTAAGTCTGATGAGATTCCTCTCTCTTCCAAAAATAAAAGACGGAATGACAATAGTAGTAACCGATAGCGAACTGGGGAAGCAAAATTTGTGATTAATATCAAATCGCAGAGTCGCAAAGTCGCAAAGTGTTGCATAAAAATTTAGCGAAATTACAACTTACTATTTGAGTAATAATATTTCTTATATTTGCTAATGCAAAATGATTTGAGATATGAATTACAAAATGTCCTTTCAGGAAAGAGCCAAATTAGCTTTGGAACAACTATCCAAGCAATCGCCAATTACCTTAAAAATGGCGAAACAACAAGCCCATCAATTGAAATCACAAAGCATTTCAAAAGTGAAGAAACACAGAGATTAGAAAATTACATAATAATAAATAATCTTTGGGCAAAAGATATTAACCTTTCTCAATATGTTAGCGAAGGTGCAGAACAAAAGGTATATTTAAAGGATTCTATTTATTAAACTTCCTGGAGAGATTATTTATACAATTTATTACTTCACAATTATTTTTTCCCTGATACTGCTTATGAATTAATTGGTTTTATAAAAGATAAAAGCATATTGTATGCTGTTGTTCAACAATCCTATGTCGCAATTACTGCTAACACTGATTTGGAACAAGTAAAAAAATTTTTAATACAAAATGGTTTTGAAAACACTCGTAACAATGACTATTTCAATCCTGAATTAGGTATTATTTTAGAGGATTTACATGACGAGAACGTCTTTACAAGAAACGGAGTTTTATATTTTATTGATACTGTCTTTTTTTTGACAAAAAAGTTTTGGTTGAAATAAAATAACATTGCACTTCTTCCAATGCAAAATTGGCTTTTATAATCAAAATTTTTTTGAGATTCCTCTCCCGTCAAAAAAGACGAGACGGAATGACAAAAGTAGTAACCGATAGCGAACTGGGGAAGCAAATCCGCGCTAACGTGCAATAAAAAAACCATTTCAAGTAATTGAAATGGTTTAGTTTACTAACTTAATTTATTTATGCCTGACCGGCAGGACCAAAATTCAGCGGAATCTGCGGTTGCTCTACGTCTTTAATTTCACCATTAGCTTGTTCATATCGGTGAATGTTTTCACCCAATGCTTTTAGAAATCTTTTGGCGTGCTGTGGCGTTAATACTATTCTAGATTTCACTTTTGCCTTTGGTACTCCAGGCATTAGGGTTACAAAATCTACAACAAATTCAGAAGCGGAGTGATTAATAATAGCCAAATTGGAATAAATTCCTTCAGCCACTTTCTCGTCTAGCTCTATGTTGATTTGTCCTTGTTGTGCGTTATCACTCATTTTGATATTAAATTTAGATATTAGATTTTAGATTTTGCCACTGATGATAGTAAAAAGCCACTAATTTAGAATTTAAAATAGTGGCTTTTATTTATCTCATTCCCAGTTCACTCTCCTGAGAGAGTGAGGGTGAGGCTTTTAATAAATGTACTCTTCTTTACTAGCCATAATCTCGTTGTAGTCTTCTTTAGAGCCTACAATGGTATGATCATAATCTCTCATACCTGTTCCAGCAGGAATTCTATGTCCAACAATAACATTTTCTTTAAGACCTTCTAGTGTATCTACTTTACCAGCAACTGCTGCTTCGTTTAATACTTTTGTAGTCTCTTGGAACGATGCCGCAGAGATAAATGATTTAGTCTGTAACGATGCTCTGGTAATACCTTGTAAAACCGGAGTTGCAGTAGCCGTAATTACATCACGAGCCACAACTTGGTTTTTATCATTACGTTTCAATAAAGAGTTTTCATCACGCAATTCACGTGGAGAAACAATCTGACCTGGTTTCAACACCTCTGAGTCACCTGCATCTTCTACCACTTTCATTCCGTATAGTTTATCGTTTTCTTCTAAGAAATCAGCCGTATGAATTAGTTGCTCTTCAAGGAATAATGTATCTCCCGGATCTTCAACTCTAACTTTACGCATCATCTGACGGATAACAACTTCAAAGTGTTTGTCGTTGATTTTTACCCCTTGCAAACGATATACTTCTTGGATTTCGTTAACCAAATACTGTTGAACAGCTGATGGACCCTGAATTCTCAAGATATCTTCTGGTGTAATCGCGCCATCTGATAAAGGAACACCCGCTTTTACGAAGTCATTTTCCTGAACCAAGATTTGACTTGATAATTTCACTAAGTATTTCTTAACCTCACCAAACTTAGATTCGATTACAATCTCACGGTTACCTCTTTTAATTTTTCCAAATGAAACTACACCATCAATTTCAGACACTACCGCTGGGTTTGAAGGATTACGAGCTTCTAACAACTCTGTAATTCTTGGTAAACCTCCTGTGATATCTCCTGCTTTTGAAGAACGACGAGGAATTTTTACAAGGATTTTACCTGCTTTAATTTTCTCTCCATCTTCAACCATAAGGTGAGCACCAACCGGTAAGTTATAAGAACGGATTAATTCACCGTCTTTACCGTAAACCAATAAGGTTGGGATTAATTTTTTGTTTCTTCCTTCCGAAATTACTTTTTCCTGGAAACCTGTTTGCTCATCAATCTCCACTTGGAATGATTGACCTTGTTCTAAATCTTCATAAGCGATTTTTCCAGTAAATTCAGAAACGATTACTCCATTATAAGGATCCCACTTACAAATAATAGCACCTTTTTCAACGGTATCACCATCTTTTACATTAATAACAGAACCATAAGGAATATTATGAGTACTTAATAGAATTCCTGTCTTAGTATCAACTAATTTCAATTCCGTTGAACGAGAAACTACGATATCAACTTTTTTCCCGTCAGCATCTTCACCAACTACGGTTTTTAAATCTTCGATTTCAAGTTTTCCACCAAATCTTGCTACAATAGTAGATTCTTCAGAAACTCCACCTGCAACTCCACCAACGTGGAAAGTACGAAGTGTTAACTGTGTTCCCGGCTCACCAATAGATTGGGCAGCGATTACTCCAACTGCTTCACCTCTTTGAGTCATTTTTCCGGTAGCTAAGTTTCTACCATAACATTTAGCACAAATACCTTTTTTAGCTTCACACGTTAATGGCGAACGAACATCCACTCTTTCAATTGGTGATTCCTCAATAGCTTTAACAATAGCTTCGGTAATTTGCACACCAGAGTGAACTAAAATTTCACTATTCAATGGATTAATTACATCTTGCAATGCAACACGTCCTAAGATTCTTTCTCCTAAAGTTTCAACAATTTCTTCGTTTTTCTTTAAGGCAGAAACATCAATTCCTCTTAAGGTACCACAATCTACAGAGTTTACAATTACGTCTTGAGAAACGTCATGTAATCTACGTGTCAAGTAACCGGCATCAGCCGTTTTCAAAGCGGTATCCGCTAATCCTTTACGCGCACCGTGAGTAGAAATAAAGTATTCTAAGATAGAAAGACCTTCCTTAAAGTTAGAAAGAATAGGGTTTTC
>NZ_JBMOGQ010000110.1:0-7894 GCF_049318325.1 Flavobacterium sp.
CTAATCTGTAATTTTCTGGGTGAATTCCTTGTTTCATTGTGTAAATCTTTTTATTGTTATGAAGTAGTTTTGTTTTGAAGCTTTCATTCTGAAAGGTATAAACTTGCTACAACTTTTAATATTCTTACTTTTTTAATTTAGCGTGTGCAAAAATACAACTATTTTTTAAAAATCAAACCAATCTGTAACTTTTTTTAATTGTTTTGTACTTACCGAAAAGTAATTACGGAATTACTATATTTGTTAATTAATCAAAACCTAAACAATATGAATGAAATTATTAAGAAAAACGGTATAACATATAGCGCTATCTTAGGTCTAATATCTATTGCATCCACGACTCTCATTTACGTAATAGATTTAAAGCTATTTATGAGTTGGTGGCTTGGAGGAATTAGCCTTATTTTAAATATTGTGATTGGTATTTTTTTAGTTTCGGATACTAAAAAACAACTAAATAACACCATAAGTTTCAAAGATGCTTTTTCAGTTTATTTTATTGCAGGAGCACTTGGAAGTACTATTTCTGCTCTATACAATTACGCTTTGTTTAATTTTATAGATCCTCAAGCCAAAGAAACGCTAAAAGAAATGACCATCAAATATACTATTGAAATGATGGAAAAATTTGAAACACCGAAAGAAGCATTAAATCAAACCATAAACGAATTGCAAAAAGCGGATAATTTTTCCTTAGGAAATATATTTATGGGATTATTATTTGTTTATCTAATTGTTGCCATTTATGGTTTAATTTTGGGAGCTATTTTTAAATCTAAATCACCTTCATCTCAAGGATTATAAATGAATCTATCTATAATAATTCCGCTTCTTAACGAACAGGAATCCTTACCTGAATTACACCAATGGATTGTCAAAGTAATGGCTACCCATAATTATTCTTATGAAGTTATTTTCATTGATGATGGAAGTACGGATGAGTCGTGGCAAATTATCGAACAAATTTCTAAGGAAAACCTAAATATAAAAGGAATTCGCTTTCTCACCAATTTTGGAAAATCACAAGCGCTACATGCCGGTTTTGCCAAAGCCAAAGGAGACGTAATTATTACCATGGATGCGGATTTACAAGATAGTCCGGAGGAAATTCCTGATTTATTCAACATGATAACCAATCAAAATTATGATTTGGTTTCAGGTTGGAAAAAGAAACGTTACGATTCGGTTATAGGTAAAAATTTGCCTTCCAAGTTATTTAATTGGGCTGCACGAAAAACGTCTGGCGTTAAACTTAATGATTTCAACTGCGGCTTAAAAGCATATAAAAATATAGTTGTTAAAAACATAGAAGTATCAGGAGAAATGCACCGTTACATTCCTGTTTTGGCCAAAAATGCCGGATTCTCCAAAATAGGCGAAAAAGTGGTGATACATCAAGCCCGAAAATATGGCGAATCAAAATTTGGAATGAGCCGTTTTATCAATGGCTTTTTAGATTTAATAACGATTTGGTTTTTATCTAAATATGGTAAACGACCGATGCATCTTTTTGGCGCACTTGGTGTCATTATGTTCATTATTGGTTTTATAGCTACTTTTTTGATTATTGGAATCAAACTAATGAAATTATTTGTTTTCCATGAACCTACTATTTTAGTTGCTGCAAATCCACTTTTTTATATCGCTTTAACAGCAATGATTATTGGTTCGCAACTATTCTTAGCCGGATTTTTAGGTGAAATCATTTTAAGAACTAAAAACAATGAAGAGCGTTATAAAATTTCTGGAGAGGTAAATTTATAATTCATCCAAGGCACTCGAGCCAAAGGCGAACTGAGCAAAGCTAAAGCGGAACTGAGCGGAGCTAAAACCTCAAACAAAAATAAAATTTAGATTATGCACATTGAAAAAAATATAGCAGACAAAGTAAACGAATGGCTTACACCTACGTTTGACAAAAAAACACAAGACGAAATCAAAGAAATGATGACTTCTTCTCCGAAAAACTTAGAAGAAAGTTTCTATAAAAATTTGGAGTTTGGAACGGGTGGAATGCGAGGAATAATGGGTGTAGGAACCAATCGAATCAACAAATACACGCTTGGAAAAAACACTCAGGGTTTATCCGATTATTTAAAAAAATCATTCCCCGGTGAACAACTGAAAGTTGCTATTGCTTATGATTGCAGACATAACAGCGATACGCTAGCTAAAGTCGTTGCTGATGTTTTTTCAGCAAACGGAATTCACGTGTATTTGTTTTCAGAAATGCGACCAACTCCTGAATTATCTTTTACATTAAAATATTTAAATTGCCATGCTGGAATTGTTTTAACAGCTTCACACAATCCACCGGAATACAACGGATACAAAGTATATTGGCAAGATGGCGGACAAATAGTCCCTCCAAATGATGTTGAAATTGTTCAAGTAATTGAAAACTTAAATTATAGCGAAATCAAATTTGACGCTAACGAAAATCTTATTGAATATATTGATGTTGCTGTTGATGAAGCTTTCGCCAAATCGACAGTGGATAATGCAAGTTTCAACACATCGGCAGAAGCAAGAAAGAATTTAAAAATCGCTTACACTTCGTTACATGGAACTTCTATCAAAATGGTTCCAAAAGTATTAGAAAAAGCAGGTTATACTGATGTTAATATTGTTCCGGAACAGGCAGAACCAAACGGAAATTTTCCAACAGTAGTTTCTCCAAATCCAGAAGAACCGGAAGCATTGACAATGGCTTTGGATTTAGCAGATAAAATAAATGCAGATATCGTTTTTGGAACTGATCCTGATAGCGATCGACTTGGGGTTGCTGTTAGAAATAACAAAGGCGAAATGCAGTTATTGAATGGAAATCAAACTATGGTTGTGATGACGCATTATCTTTTGCAAGAATGGCATAAAGCCGGAAGAATTAACGGAAAACAATTTATCGGTTCAACGATTGTATCCACACCAATGATGTTGGAATTAGCTTCAGCTTACAATGTAGAATGCAAAGTTGGATTAACAGGGTTTAAATGGATTGCCAAATTCATCCGTGATTTTCCCGAACTTGAATTTATTGGTGGAGGCGAAGAAAGTTTTGGTTACATGGTTGGCGACGCTGTTCGCGATAAAGATGCAGTTGGAGCAATTTTATTAATGTGCGAAATTGCGGCTCAGGCAAAAGAAAAAGGAAGTTCTGTCTATAAAGAACTAGAACAACTATATTTAGACTATGGTTTCTATAAAGAACATTTAATTTCGATAACTAAAAAAGGTATAGAAGGCGCAAACGAAATCAAGCAAATGATGGTTGACATGCGTGAAAATCCAGTTTCAGAAATCAATGGGCAACGTGTAATTATGGTAGAAGATTATCAGAACTCGACAGCACGAAATCTTTTGACAAATGAAACGGAAACGTTATTCATTCCAAAATCGGATGTACTGATTTATTATTTAGAAGACGGTTCTAAAATTTGTGCACGTCCAAGTGGCACTGAACCAAAAATAAAATTCTATTTTAGTGTAAATACCGCTATCGAAAGTTTGGATGAAATTCCCGCTGCTCATGCACATTTAGATACTAAAATCGCAAACATAATTTCAGAAATGCAATTGAACTAATGGATAATAATCTTAAAAAACTAATTCCATTTGCGCTAAAGTATAAGAAAAATGTAATTCTAAACATTGTCTTCAATATATTTTACGCCATGTTCTCTACACTTGGGATGGTTTCTATAATACCAACTTTAAAAGTACTTTTTAAAGAAACGGAACAAGTGACAGTCCATCCAACTTATAAAGGTATTGGCTATTTAGGTAAATATGGCGAAGATTTACTGAATTATTATATTACAAAATTATCAACAGAAAGAGGCGAAGAATATGCACTTTTACTTGTAGTATCCATTGTAATTGTAATTTTTTTACTGAAAAATATCTTTAATTATTTGGCTTCTTTTCATGTAACAAGATTAAGAACAGGTGTTTTGAAAGACTTACGAGAAAAATTATACCGAAAAATTATTCATCTTCCTGTTTCTTACTATTCCGACGCTAGAAAAGGCGATGTAATGTCGAGAATGCTTGGCGATATTAACGAAGTGCAAAATTCCTTTTTTCAGGTATTAGAGTTAGTAGTGCGTGAACCGTTGACTATCATTTTTTCTATTGTTGCTATGTTGGCAATAAGTTCTAAACTGACACTATTCGTATTTATTTTTATCCCAATTTCAGGTTTAATTATTTCAAGAATTGGAAAAAATCTGAAAGCTAAATCCACCAAAGCACAACAGGAAACCGGTTATTTTATTTCAATTTTAGACGAAACTTTGGGCGGAATGAAAGTCGTTAAAAGCTATAATGCTGAGAATCTTTTCATATCTAAATTCAACAATTCGGTTAAAAAATTACAACAGTTATCCAACAGTATCGGAAACAAAAGTAATTTGGCTTCACCGATGAGTGAATTCCTCGGAATTCTTACCATTGCGGTACTTTTATGGTACGGTGGTTATATGGTTTTGGTTGAAAAATCGTTAGCTAGTACTGCTTTCATTGGGTATATAGCTTTAGCTTATACCATTTTAACTCCGGCCAAAAATATTTCAAAAGCTTCTTATCAGGTAAAAACCGGTTTAGCTGCGGCCGAGAGAGTATTTACATTGATGGAAGAAGAAAACACTATTACCTCTAAAGAAAATGCTGTTCATAAAGATACTTTCGAAACCGGAATTTCTTTAGAAAACATCAACTTCAGATATCACGAAGAAAATGTATTGAAAGACTTTTCGCTTCATGTTCCAAAAGGAAAGACTGTCGCTTTAGTTGGGCAATCCGGAAGTGGAAAAAGTACAATTGCCAATTTATTAACTCGTTTTTACGATGTTAATCAAGGTAAAATAACTATTGATAATGTTGACATCAAAGACATCGATTTGAATTCGCTTCGAAGTTTGATGGGCTTGGTAACACAGGATTCAATATTATTTAACGATACTATTAAAGCGAATATTTCATTAGGAAAAATTGACGCAACCGATGATGACGTAATTGCTGCTTTGGAAATTGCAAACGCACATGAATTTGTAAAAGAGTTACCTGACGGAATTTATACAAATATTGGCGACAGCGGAAACAAACTTTCGGGTGGACAAAAACAACGTTTGTCTATTGCGCGTGCTGTTCTGAAAAATCCTCCAATAATGATTTTGGATGAAGCTACTTCTGCTTTGGATACGGAAAGCGAAAGATTGGTACAAATTGCCCTGGAAAATATGATGCAAAACAGAACGTCCATTGTCATTGCACATCGACTTTCAACTATTCAAAAAGCAGATATCATTGTGGTAATGCAAAAAGGAAAAATTGTAGAGCAAGGAAATCACGAGGAGCTTTTAGCCAAAAACGGAACCTATTCTAAATTGGTTTCGATGCAATCTTTTGACTAATTAAATTGGCTTGTAACTAATTACTTTCCACTCTTTATCCAATAAATTCACAAACTGATATTGAATGCTGTCTTTTGCATCAAACTCGCCATTTTTATTGGTATCCTCAACGGTTCTGAAATAAAGAAGGTTTTTAGATTCGATGATTTTCCAATCGATTAATTCTTGAAAATCGGCGGAAAGTTTGGTGAATTTTTGACCTGAAATCGTACTTAAGTACAAGGATTTTATATCGCTATTATCTAACTTTCCGTCTTTATTTGTATCCATATCAGCCAAAGAATAGACCAATAATTGCTGTTTGCTTTTATCAGCAAAAGTCTTTAAATACGTTGCCGTTTCAATTAAAATTTGTTTGTCTGTCAAAGTATTAATCGTGTCCTTCCCTATTTCCTGAAACTTCAAATTCTTCAAATAACCTGTAATTTGGTATTCACCATAATTAGAAACAGTAAAACCATGCTCTGAATCGTACGAAGATTTTATTCCTTTTCCGTTACCTGACATCACACCAATTGGGTGAATTAGGAAGTTAGTTCCCTCCATATTGATCGGCAAATCAGCTACCTCAATCTGATTGGTATCAGACAAGACTTCAGGTCTTGCTTTTGAAGTTGTTTCGTAAGTAACTTTAGGCTTTTCTGCTGCTTCTTTTTTGCAGCTTACAAAAAGACCAACAAAAACCATAGCGATATACAGAAATAAATTTTTCATTTTCATAAAATTGATGCCCAAAATTAGTGAATTATTTCTACAATTTCGCCGTTAACTTAACATTGAAAACCCGAGTAGTCATATAATTTGGAATGCCGTATTGATTTTTAGTATACACATCGCGAACCCAGGTATTGGTTATTGCATTTTGGTTATTAAACAAATTGTAAATTTCAAATCCAACCGATAAATCTTTGAATTTCTTTAGCCAATGTCTTTCTCGTCTTTCATTGTTTCTTTCGGTCAATACATACGAAAAACCAACATCGGCACGACGGTAATCTCGCAAACGGCTTTGATATACATAAGGATCCGCATAAGAAGGCGAACCGCCAGGCAAACCGGTATTGTAAACCAAATTCATATACAATTTCATATTCGGAATATTGGGCATATAATCCTGAAATAGAATTCCAAATTTTAATCGTTGATCAGTCGGACGGGCAATATAACCTCTATCGTTTTGATTTTCTTCTGTCTTCATATACCCAAAACTCAACCAAGATTCTGTTCCAGGAACAAATTCTCCATTCAATCGCATGTCGAAACCATAAGCATAAGCCACTGCATCATTATTAGCTCGATAACGAATTCTGACGTTTTCTAACGTATAGGTGTTTACATCTGTCATTGTTTTATAATACGCTTCGGTAACCAATTTGAACGGACGATTATTCATTTTAAAATTAAAATCATTACTCAAAACAAAATGAATCGATTGTTGTGCTTTCACATTCGGATTTACTGCGCCATTTTGATCTCTCAACTCACGATAAAATGGTGGTTGATGATAATAACCAACAGAAAATCTGAAAAGCATATCTTTTTCCCAATCAGGTTTTAATGCGAATTGTGCTCTCGGACTAAAAACAGTTTGTCTTTTTGCACCAGAAATGGCATCACCAGAAACTAACCAACTATGAAAACGGGCACCAGCTGTAACCCAGAATTGATTTTCTCCAATTTTAGTTTTAGTGTTCCATTGTGCAAATCCGGAAAATCTATCGATATCAACAAAATTGGTGGCTCTAACATTCTGATAAGGAACAAGCGGACCAACATACGGATTGTAAGGCTGGTCATTTGGAATGTCAATTATTGGCGGGTTAATATTAAAACCTGCAGAGTCAATAACTTCCCATTCTACTATTCGGTCTCGAATATTTTCGCGAGTGTATTTAAAACCCCAATCTATTTGGTGCTTCTTATTATTAATTTGGTGTGTTCCTTTAATTTCTGCATTAACAATTAAAGCATCTAAATCGTTTCGGGCGTGGTTTAATTGCGTTCCGATGCCTCGATTAAACGTAACCTGCCCTAATGTTTCTGAACCAATATTAGTATCAACTTCTCCCAAAAAATAGGCTGCATAAATATCAAAATATTCTTGTTCTTGGGTGTGATAAATTGAACTTATTAATCTAAACGTGTTATTTTCATTTGCAACATAATTGGTTTTGAAAGCCCCAAACAGCGTTTGATATTTGTCATTTTCCTGGCCTTCATAAAAAACTTGTAAAGCAATTGGTTCGTCAATAGTTCCAAAATTAGTCTGACGGGTTAATGGCTGATAATTGTAAATATTTTGGGAAACATTGCCAAGAAAACTAAATTGCCATTTTTCATTTGGATTGAAATTAACGTTAGTTTGAACATCGACAAATGTTGGTCTGAAATTAGTTTGAGTTTCCTGACTGTTGACCAAAAGTGAATTATCGCGATAACGGATTCCAGTAATAGCTGACCATTTTTTATTCTTAGAGATT
>NZ_JBMOGQ010000111.1:0-7754 GCF_049318325.1 Flavobacterium sp.
GGCAAACAAGATGGCGAAGAAATTTTCATTCGTGATTTTATTCTTCCAATCGAAATTGCTAAGTTTTTCTTTTTTGATGCTGAAAAAATAGTTTCACTTGCAGAAATTAATTCTCCAGAACAAAGGCGCCTTTTAAGTAAAGCTTACACAGAGGTTTTGGGAATTAAAAAGTATGAAGACTTGAAAGATCAACTTGAATCAATTCAAGATGAGTACAGAAAGAAATCTGCAAAACCACAAGAAAAGTCTGAATTAAGCCAAATTATTGCAGACATTGACAAAACTCAAATTGAAATTGAAGAAATTGAAAAATCAATTCAAAAAATCAATGATGAAAAATTAGAAAAGGTTAACGCCTCTAATGATATTCAACGAAAATTGATTCAAGAAGGAAATCAAATGACTCTTGAACAATTAAATAAACTAAAAGAAGAAGAAAGCAGCTTAAATAATAAACTTTCGTTACTTCAACATGACTTGAAAGAACTTTTCGATTTGATTCCCTTTGGTTTAGCGGGTGAAACATTGATGGAAGTTTCAACTCAATTAACTAACGAGAAAAATTACAGAACAAACAAGTTTATTCAAGAAGATGTTGGAGAAAAAACCAACAAAATACTTGATGACATTGAGCAAGAGAAAAAATTGTTTCCTACTGCAATTCCTACGGAAATTAGAAATTTTTACGAGAACCAAATTAAAAACTTAGTAAGAAAACACTTTTTTGCGGATGCTCCAGAATTGCCTTCTAATTTTGAAGCATTACACGATTTTTCAGATGCCGAAGCCAATGAATTAAATGGTTTAGTAAATAACTTAAAGCATACTTTTAAGGTGGCTTTTGCACATTTGAATGATGAATATTCTCGCTCAAAAAATCAATTAGATTCAATCCGAAGAAAAATTAGAGATGCAGAAAAAGATGCAGAAGATGAATATATATCTAATTTGAGAAGCGAAAAAGAGCGTTTGGACTTACGTGTAATGTCTATAGAAAAAGACATTTACGATTACAAAGAAAAAGTTGGAGGATTAAAGAATGAAATTAAAACATTAAAACAACGTCAAGAAGAATTAAGAAAGAAAATTGATGATTCTAGAAAGTACAGTACAAAAGAAGAAAAAGCACAAGAAGTAATTGACCGTTTAAAAGGTTTTATTAAATCATTTAAAGAGGAAAAGAAAAAATCACTTGAATCCAATATCTTGAAAGAATTGAACATTTTGATGCACAAAAAAGGCTTCATAAAAAAAGTTGTGGTTGACATCAACCAATCAGGTGATGATGTAGACATTAATTTATTCGATTCACGAAATGAAAAGATTGATAAAGGTTCGCTTTCAATGGGTGAACGACAAATGTATGCTTCTGCCCTTTTAAAAGCATTGGTTGATGAATCGGATATTGAATTCCCAGTATTCATTGATTCACCAATGCAGAAATTCGACCGTGACCACGCTGAAAACGTGATAAAAGAATTTTATCCCAATGTTTCAAAACAAGTGGTGCTTTTCCCTTTGATTCATAAAGAATTGACTGAAAGCGAATTCAACTTATTGAAACCAAAAATAAGTAAGGCATATTTGATTCATAATTTTAGTTTGGATGCTTCAAAATTTGTTGAATCTGTTCCAGACCAATTAATAAAAACTTACAACGAGCTTTATGCAGATTAATATAAGAACTTCAGAAGCCAATCAAGAAATTGTTAGAAAACTAACAAACAAACTTCCTGCTGGGACTAAAGAAAACGTAATTGCAAGAATTGCTTTGGGTTACTCATTACAGAATGGTAGAAAGTTCAGTAATTCAGAGTTCAATTTGTACGATTCTAAGGGCAAAGAATACAAAGAGCATACTATTTTTGATGCCAAATACCGAGATTTTTTTGTTGCTTTAATTTCACAGCATTACGGCATCTATAAAATGCACGAAAACATCCCTAAATATGTAAAGCTACATATCGACCACGGAATTGAGTTGATGGATAACTTGTTTAACAACAATAACAATTATACGTTTTTTGATTTCTTGATTGAGCATTTAGACAAAGGAATTTCAATGCTTGATACGGTTACAGTAAGTTTAGATGCTGTAAAAAACAACAGCCAAAACATTGAAAAAACATTCTTTAAAGAACCAATTAAAATCAATGTCGGTAAAAATACCTCAACGAATGAAGATATTTTACTTGGCTTCAATGACACCAATGTTTACAACAACTGTCATATTGCCGTTGCCGGTAGTTCAGGAACAGGAAAAACGCAATTTGCTTTAGAATTGCTTAATCAAATAAGTAATGAATCCAATCATCATGTGAGTTTTATTTATCTTGATTTTAAAGGCTTAAAAGATGATGATTTAAAATACTTTCAACCATTCTTTGATAAAACGAAAGCATCATTCATTGATGCCCCAAATACGCCATTTCCAATAAATCCACTTTCGTTTATTGATAGCATTAATGAAGTGAACAAGCAAATGGGAGTGGACAAATTTGTGGACATCATTTGCAAATATTCGAATATTGGTATCAAACAAAGAGGAACATTGCGAGAAGCAACTTTAGAAGCCTTTTTGAGCAAAAAGCCTGGAGAATATCCAAGTTTCCCCGAAATCTATGAAAACCTTTTAGAAATTGTCGGAGACAAAAGAGATACATTGACTGAAATTATTGACGAATTAAGTCGTTACAACATTTTCAAAGACCCAAAAAAGGGAGCGACTTTTTTAAATCAAAACATATATCTGTCTTTATCAGGCGATTTATCAAATTCTGTGCGTTTCACTTCATTGTTTTTGATTATCAATTACATCTACAACACGTTTATGAATATGGATAGCACACCAACCGAAAACGGTTATAGAGGTATGCGATACATATTGTTGATTGATGAAGCACACGTAATCTTCAAAGAGAAAAAATATCAAGATATACTCGAAAAAATCCTCCGTGAAATTCGTTCAAAAGGCGTTTCTGTAATAATGCTTTCACAAGGAATTGACGAGTTTAATCAATCCAATTTTGACTTTTCAAGTATGTGCGAAATGTCATTTTTGTTGGACATTAAAGATAAAACAAACACAAAAGCTATTAATAAATTCCTTGGTCTTAGCGACAAAGATGGAATAAAAGCAGCTAGAAGCCTTGAAAAAATTCAAAAAGGTCAAGCCATTTCCAACATTAAGGAATTTACAAAAGGCGAGTTGTTTGAATTGAAACAATTTTATGCGAGTTAAATATGGAAAAGGTTGAAAAAATAGAAGTATCAGAATTAAAGCTTATTATTCAATTTTTGAAACATAGATTTAATTATCCACAAAAATCAGTTGCTTTCGTTCTTTATTTTATAACTATAATTTTTTTGGTTGGTTTAACGTCAAGTTTTGTTGGCTTATTTGATACGCTCGACTTTTCAAAAAAAATTGATGTAAACCAGGTTTCATTGTCAATTATTGGTTACAGTATCGTATTGTTAAGCTCATCAGCTATTGAATTTATTTTTATCAGTTTTAAAGATGATGAAGTGAAATATTCTGAATTGAAAAATGCAATTACAATGATTGGAGTAGCATCAATAATTTTCGGCATAATTTTGTCCTTAACTGCATATTACATTAATATACCGTATCTCAAATTAACTATAAGCTTACTAATGCTGATTTTTGTTTGGTTTATGTGGTGGGTTTCAAATTCAAGGACTTTATATGTATTAAACAACAATAATTTGCCTCCCTCAAAAGAAAAAATAACAGGGGGCAATCCTAACGAAATACGATTGTCAGGAGAAATACCAACTAATATAAAATCCTAATGAATTACCCTAAGGAATATTTTGCAATAAAAGTTTTTCAACCTTTTGGTGTTTTTTTCATTTTTAAAATGACAGCAAAAGAACTTTTGGAAGTTTCCTTTAGTGATGCTCTAAGATATGATGAAGACAAAAATCTAAAAGGAAGTCAGAGATTTCTAGATGAAAAAAAAAGAGTAAAAGAAATTACAGAATATATAAACGGTCAAGACACTGCTTTTCCAAATTCAATAATAATTTCGGCCAATTATAACCAAGAAGGGTATATAGAAGAAAATGAGGAAATTAGATGGCAATTAAATAAAATTGAAGATGACCTTTTTAAAATAAAAATTCCAACAAACAACAAATTGGCAGCTATAATTGATGGCCAACACAGGGTTAATGGATTTAGACTTGCGAGTGAAAACCGTTTAAATGAAACAGAATTATTAGTTGCTGTTTATTTTGATTTACAAACAGCATATCAAGCCTACCTATTTGCCACTATTAATTATAATCAGAAGCCAGTAAATAAAAGCCTAGCATTGGAGCAATTTGGCTATCTAACCGAATTAACACCATCACACAGTTGGTCTCCCGAACTATTAAGTGTTTACCTAACAAAGAAACTTAATATTGAATCGGATTCACCATTTTTCAATCACATTAAAGTTGCTCCACAAAATGATCAGTTTTTGTTGACAATCAATCAAAAAGAATTGGATTGGATTATATCAACTGCCACAGTTGTTGATGGCTTCTTAAGACTAATAACAACTAATCCGAAAAGAGATGCTGACAGCCTAAGAAAGTTAGAGGAGAAAAGCAGGAAAAGGATTTTTTTAATAGAGGATTCTAGTCCATTAAGAGACTTTTATCTTGAAAACAACGATTTAATAATCTATAAAATTGTTTATAATTTTTTTGTAGCTCTTAAAAATGAAATATTTGACAAAATTGATAAGCCAAATTCATTTATAAGAAAAACAATTGGAATACAAGCTTTATTTAGTGTTTTGAAAGAAATTTTAACAAGACGATTTAACATTGATAAAAATATCTCAGTGGCTTATTTTTCTGAAATAGTAAATAAATTTAATGATATAGATTTTTCGGACAATTTCTTCACGGCATCAGGTATTGGAAAATCAAGAATCCAAAATATCATTTTAATCAGATTAGGTTTCAAAAATTTAGATGATATAAGAAAGAACGAAGAAAAACCTGACTATATAAGGTTGGCAAATATTAAATCGTAAAGGTGTTGAGCATTGCCAAAAGATATTTTTTATAATAAAAGTCAAGAATTATGAACGCAATAATTTGCCCTCATTGTAAAAAAGCATTCAAGGTAGATGAAGCAGGATATGCCGATATTTTAAAGCAAGTTCGTGACCACCAATTTGAAGAAGAAATAACTTCAAGACTAGCACTAGCTGAAAAGGAGAAAGAGAACGCAATAAAATTAGCGGAAGCGATTATTAAAAACGCTTTACAAGAAAAATTGGCAGAAAAAGATAGGCAACTAACTGAATTAAAAGCGAAGAACGATACAGAATTGGCTCAGAAAATCGCTCAAAAAGAATCAGAGATTGCAGATATGAAATCTAAAATTCAAAATGCTGAAATCGAGAAGAAATTAGCACTAAAAGAAGCTGTTCAAGAAATTGAAAAAGAGCGAGAGCAGCTAAAAAACGACTTAAAAACAAAAGAACTCGAAAAACAAAACATAGAAAATTCCCTCAAACAACAATTCACTACTGAATTGCAAAACAAGGATGCCATTATTAAATACAAGGATGATGAAATTGCTCGTGTGAAGGATATGAAGCAAAAACTATCCACTAAAATGCTTGGAGAAACTCTTGAGCAACATTGTGAGATAGAGTTCAATAAGCTTAGACCAACAGCATTTCAAAATGCCTATTTTGAAAAGGATAATGATGCTAGTGGTGGTACAAAAGGAGACTACATTTACAGAGAAACAGACGGACAGGGTAATGAAATCATTTCAATTATGTTTGAAATGAAAAACGAGAATGACGGCACAGCGACCAAAAAGAAAAATGAAGATTTTTTTGCCAAACTAGCTAAAGACAGAAAAGATAAAAATTGCGAATATGCTGTATTAGTGTCATTATTGGAATCTGAAAACGAGTTTTACAACAATGGAATTGTTGATGTTTCATACAAGTATGATAAAATGTATGTCATTCGTCCTCAGTTTTTCATACCTATAATCACACTCCTGAGAAATGCCTCAATGAACTCATTAAAATACAAGCAAGAACTTAATCTAATGAGAAATCAAAATATAGATATTACCAATTTTGAGGAAAAAATAAATACGTTCAAAGAAGGGTTTGCCAGAAATTATGAATTAGCAAGTAAAAAATTTAAAACCGCTATAGACGAAATAGATAAGACAATGACACATCTGCAAAAAACAAAGGATGCATTACTATCTTCTGACAACAATTTAAGACTTGCAAATCAAAAAGCAGAAGACTTAACTATAAAAAGATTAACTCACGGAAATCCAACAATGAAAGCTAAATTTGACGACTTAGATAAAGAATAGTATGAAGCAACCAATGTAATTGACACATCAGAAGTCCGCACAAGTGCCATAGGACGCAAACTTCGCCACGTTCAGGAATTGCCAGCAGCCGAAACGCAATTGATTTTGGATAATGACACATGTAGCAATATTGTTGATGAAATTTAGAATATATTTTTGCTGCTAGTTATGGATGAATTTTTACAAGAAATACAAAAAATTAAAGTAAATCGCATTGGTCAGGTAGTGTCATTGCATAAACCTTTATTACTATTATTAACTATCGGTAAAGTTTATAATGGGCATAAAAATCTATTTCTTTTTGATGAAATTGAAAAAGAATTAGCAAGATTGATAAGTAAATATGGTTTAAAAAATACATCCCGAATCAATCCTCAATATCCGTTCATTTATCTAGCTTCAAATTCAAGTATATGGATTTGTTCCAAAAACAAAAATGAGCTTATTCATCCAGATGCAGCGAGTTATAAAGAATTATCGGGTTCACTTGGTTTATTTACCGTTGATTTCTATAATTATTTATTAAAACCTGAAAATTTAATTAGTACCATTCAGTTGTTATTAAATCAATATTGGCCTGAAGCGTATCATGCTGAATTATTAAATGATATTGGTATTTTTAATCCTAGAGTAGCACAAAAAAAAGACCGTAGTCGTAATTTTGTTGAACATGTACTCGATGCCTATGAACGCAAATGTGCAATCTGCTATCAATCTATTAGACTTGGTGATGCTTTAATAGGAATAGATGCTTGCCATATTAAACCAATACAACATTTCGGTGATGACAATGTAAATAATGGTATTGCTCTATGTAAAATCCATCATTGGGCTTTGGACAGAGGCGCCATTTCAATTTCGCAAGAAATGAGTTTGCTTATATCAAAGAAATTAAACGGAAATAAGTTACACGAATATTTTACTAGTTTTGAAAATAATGATTTATTTATCCCAAGAGATACATCATTGGGATTAAATAAATCAAATTTAGAATACCACACAAAATATATTTTTATAAAATAACTATTCTACTGAATCAGAAATATTAAAAAGCCATTGAACGGAGATTCCTAACAACATCTTAAACTGAATCAATCACAGTATCCATTTCTTTTTTTGTGTTGAATTTTCCAACAGCAAAACGGATAGAACTAAATGCTGCAACTTCATCTAACCCCATTGCAGTGTAATACTCCCCGAAATTTGGACCAGAGGTTTAGTTAAAAAAGAATCTAATTTTACTAAACGATATGAAAAAACAGACCCGTCGAAAATTTTCGCCTGAATTCAAGGCGAAGGTGGCCATAGAGGCCATAAAGGAACTGAGATGGTCTAGTTCCTCAAACAATATTCAATCTAAATTAAGTTAGTTTGCTGA
>NZ_JBMOGQ010000112.1:0-7608 GCF_049318325.1 Flavobacterium sp.
ATATAAAAATAATTACCACAATTTACCACAAAATACCACTTTGTTAATAAGTTTTCCCACTTCTATCTTTTTTTGTTGAAAAACCAAGGAAAATCAATCGGTTAAAATTTTAAAAAATGATACAACATTGTTGACGAACGAATAAAAGAGAGTTAAAAAATTGATTATTAGGATTCTTTGTATTTGTTTTTTTTGGTAAATAGTATTTTATGGGTTTTTATTTTAGTAGTAATGAAATTGTGGATTTTAATAGTAAATAATCCCTATTAAAATGGGTATTAATCTATAAAATCATATATTTGTTCCCGAGGCAAAACTCAAAAAAATCACATGGAAGGAAATTTTAGAAAAGAAGGCAGATATTCCTATTTTGAAGCAGGCGAAGGCACGCCAATAGTCGTTTTGCACGGGTTGATGGGCGGGTTAAGTAACTTTAGTGGAGTTGCTAACTATTTCTCGCCTAAAGGCTATAAAATAATTATTCCTGAATTGCCGCTTTATACCCAAAACATTTTAAAAACCAATGTAAAAGCTTTTGCAAAATATGTAAAAGACTTTATCAATTTTAAAGGTTTTGACCGCGTAATTCTCTTAGGAAATTCTCTTGGCGGTCACATCGCCTTGTATCATGCTAAAGTATATCCGGAAAAAGTTGCCGGTCTTGTAATTACAGGAAGTTCGGGACTTTACGAAAGCGCTATGGGTGATAGTTATCCGAAACGTGGTGATTACGAATACATCAAGAAAAAAGCAGAAGCCGTTTTTTATGACCCAAAAATAGCTACAAAAGAAATAGTTGACGAAGTATTTTCTGTAGTGAATGACAGAATAAAAGTAATTAAAACATTAACCATTGCCAAAAGTGCAATTCGTCATAATATGGGTAAAGATTTGCCCAAAATGCATATTAAAACCTGTATCATTTGGGGCAAAAACGATCAGGTTACACCACCAGAAGTAGCAGAAGAGTTTCATAAATTGATGCCTAATTCCTCATTATATTGGATTGACAAATGTGGGCATGCTGCTATGATGGAACATCCGAATGAATTCAACCGTTTGCTTCACGAATGGCTAAAAGAAGTTCATTTATAATTAAAATAACTTACAGCGGGAACCCTATACGCCTCGCAATGACAATAAATGAAAATTAACACTGCCGAATTTATTATTAGCAATTCAGATGTAAGTAAATGTCCGTTAGAACGTTTGCCAGAATATGCTTTTATTGGTCGTTCTAATGTTGGAAAATCTTCCTTAATCAACATGTTGACTAATCATAAAAATTTGGCAAAAACATCAGGGAAACCCGGAAAAACTCAGCTGATTAATCATTTCAAAATTAATTCAAATTGGTTTTTAGTGGATTTGCCTGGTTATGGTTATGCTCGTGTTTCCAAAAAAACAAAAGAAGTTTTTCAAGACTTTATTACTGATTATTTTGAGAAAAGAGAACAGTTGGTATGTGCTTTTGTGCTAATTGACATTCGTTTAGAAGCACAAAAAATCGACTTGGAGTTTATCAATTATCTTGGTGAAATTGAAGTGCCATTCTGTATTATTTTTACAAAAGCTGATAAGATAAGTAAAGGTAAAATCGACTCAAAGATAGCTGCTTACCGAAAAGCCCTTTTGGCAAATAACTGGGAAGAAATGCCGCAGCATTTTGTAACTTCAGCTACTGAAACTACCGGAAGAGAAGCTGTTTTGGATTATATAGACGATTTAAACACTGAAGTTTTTAAAGACCTGAATCAGTTTTAAAACTTCTATTTCTTTAATTCCATTTTTTCAGCAAAATAGTCGCAGAAATCTTTCATAGTATCCGCCATTTTTTCATCTTGAGTGGCACGTTGAAAAGTCTCAGACATAGCAACCAAAGTTTGATGAAAAAATAATTTCATTTCATCTACAGGCATATCTTTTGTCCACAAATCTATTCGAAGCGTTTCTTGAACCTTACTGTCCCAAATAGAAAGCATCATAGCTTTTGCTTCTTCTAGTTCAACACCACCATCTTCTGCGGACCAAGTTAGCTTTTCAGGAACACGGTTTTCATCTAATTCAACTAGAAATTTTATTTCGGATGTGATTGTTTTACTCATCTGTCTTTTTTGGTTTGTATTTTGATTTTTCAAATAGTTCTTTGGCGTCCATTTTTATCATTTCTTGCATACTAATCTTATTATTTTGCATAAATGAACGAACAATTTGCCATCCAATCCATTGCCCAACTCTTCCCGGAGATTCATTGTCAATTTCTAAATAAAATTTAGAAAACGGTGCCATATTGGTAAATCGATTAGGCAATTTAGAATCAGTACTATACAATAATTCTTTTTCAATAAAATATCGCCAAATGTAGCTTTCATTTTCTTGGCACCAAGTAATTTGTTCTGGCAAATAACCAATTTTTTCGGCATCATTATATTCTGGTAATAATTCATCTTTTAAATACAATTGCTTTCCATAATATATCATTTCCGCAAGTAATTTTTTTTCCCTAGGAGGTGGAATTTTTCCTAAGGAAAAACTCGTGACTATATCTGGCATCATTTGTCTCTCTTCAAAATTTTGTTCTATATATTTAGGGAATTCATAGAATTTATGATTGGCTCCAAGATATAATTCCAATGAAATAACAAGTTTATCATTGGCATAAATAGCCTTATTGTTATAATCCATATCAGCAATAACGGTATAAACTTTTGGCATTACAGCATTTGGGAAAAAGTACTTTATATGTTTAAATAAATCTTCTATCTCTGAAGTTTGTTTACCGAAATTGGAATACTTTTTTTCTACTTCCTGATACAATTCCTGCCATTGTGGATTTTGCATTTTTTCTATCCAAACACTATCCGAAACTCCTTCGGGAAAGAAAAAGGGATATTCAGCTTTTATGTTTGACAGCTCATTTGGTTTTATTTCAAAAAAAGCCTTTTCGAATCGATAGACTTTAAGTTTAAGCGGAATTTTTTCGACTGCTTTTTCTACTTTTGATTTTTTATCACAATAAAGCATACTAATTAAAAGGACTATCGCAACTAAATATTTGTTCATTATAAAATTAACGGGGTTAAATCGATTAAAAACATCTGATTTTTTACATTTGCAAATATACAGTGCAGTTTCTAAAAATTTTCATAACAAATGACAAAAAAAAGTACTATAAAGGTAGGGGAAACCAACACCTATATTGTTTCATGGTTAAAAGACTATGCAAAAAATGCAAATGTGAATGGCTTTGTGGTCGGAATTTCAGGAGGTGTGGATTCGGCAGTAACGTCAACTTTGTGTGCTCAAACGGGCTTAACAACTTTATGTGTTGAAATGCCAATTCATCAAGACAGCACTCAAGTAAGTCGTGGGAGAGAACATATTGAACAATTGAAAAAACGTTTTCCAAATGTAAAAAGCGAAATTGCAAACCTTACATCTGTCTTTGAAACATTTAAAAATGAAGTTCCGTTTAGTAATGATACCATAAGATTGGATCTTTCATTAGCCAATACAAGAGCTAGGTTACGAATGACTACATTATATTATTTTGCTGGAATTTATAGTTTATTGGTGGCTGGAACCGGAAATAAAGTAGAAGATTTTGGGGTTGGCTTTTTTACAAAATACGGTGATGGTGGTGTTGATTTGAGTCCGATTGCCGATTTAATGAAAAGTGATGTTTATGCATTGGGGGAATATCTGGAAATTCCTGAGTCTATCCAAAATGCCGCTCCAACAGATGGTTTGTTTGGCGATTCAAGAACAGATGAAGAACAAATAGGAGCAAGTTATGATGAATTAGAATGGGCAATGCTTGAAGCTGATAAAAAAGGGGAAAACGAAAATTATACTGAAAGAGAAAAAGAAGTGTTTCAAATTTATAAGAAGTTAAACACAATAAACCAACATAAGATGAAGCCAATTCCTGTATGTTTAATCCCAATAGAAATTAAATATTGTTGATTTTTTAACAATTTTCAAATATGTTTTCTTACCTTTACTCGTAATTTTATTAACTTTTATCAAATACCACAATTATGATAAATCTATGTGTCGCTGATAACTTTCCAGTTGTACACTTTGGAATGAAGGCTTATTTTAAGGATCATCCTGAAATAAATGTTGTTTCAAACGTAGGTAATTTTTTTATGGTTCCAGATGCATTAAGAAACAAAGAAATTGACGTCTTAATCATTGATTTAGAACTTGAAGGATTAAAAAGTATTTATGAACTCAAGTCGATCATTAAAAACTTCCCAAAAACTAAAGTTATTGTTTTTAGTAGTTTGCCTGAACAAATCTATGCTCCAAATGCAATTAAAGCTGGTTGTGCAGGATATGTTCACAAAACATCAAAGCTTGAAAATTTAGGAATTGCCATTGTAAAAGTGAGTCACGGGCAAATTATCCTTAATGATGAAATCAAGAAAAGTTTAGCATTGATTGCTAAACAAAACAAATCAGAGCGTTTGTATCGCAAACTTTCTAATCGAGAAATCGAAGTACTACGCTTCCTAAGTGATGGCAAAAAAAACAACGAAATTGCTAAAATTTTAGCGCTTAACGAAAAAACTATTAGTACATACAAGCTTCGCCTATTGACGAAACTAAACGTAACGAACTTGGTTGATCTCGTTAACAAAGCAAAGACGTTAGAAATCGTTTAAAAACATAACCCTGCAATAGCAGGGTTTTTTTATAGGTAAGTAGAGCGTATTCTTCCTATTTTATTGGTAAGGTTGACTTTAAGCTTGTTATAATCATTTATGGTTGTCATCAATTCTTGCAAATCATTTTCTTCTTCACTACTGTAACTCTGCATTAAATCCATTATCAACTTATTGATTAGGTATTCTCTTAATGAAACTATAGTTTCAGAAACATATTGACTTACGTTTTGATTTTTACTCTTTACATATATATTTTTTGCTTCCCAGTTATGAAGTAACTCTTTTTCCTCAAGCATCAAAATATCTGTAACGATTGCTGAATGTTCCGAAGACAATTGCATCAAATAGTGCTCAATATTAAATTCTTCATTCTGATTATAATATGAAATTAAGTCATTATAAAGTTCCTTAAACAAAGGATTCGCCAATTCGACTTCATCTTCCTGCAAACTTAAATAAATTCGACGATGCACTTTTTCTGTGCTAGATTCTTTCTCTTCTATCATTTCTCCATCGTCATTGGCTTTTAAAATAAAATCATCAAAATCAGCCTCTTGAGATCCGTAAAGCAACAACATTTCAATAAGCTTGCGCTCCAATTCATAAACAATATTGACTTTTTCGTGTTGAATCAACGGTTCATTTTTAACAACTTCAAATGCCTTTTGTTCTTGTTTAAGCTTTTTCCCGGCTTCTGAAATGTCTTTTTGAACCAATTGGGCCAAGGTATTCAACAATACTTGCTCCGAAATATCCATAATTCGCGAACATTCCTGAATGTAAATTTCTCTTTTTATTCGATCCGGAATTTTAGAAATACTAACAACCATATCCCGAATCAAATCGGCTTTCTTAATTGGGTCATTATTTGCTTCATCCATCAATAATGAAGCTTTGAATTGGATAAAATCTTTGGCGTTATTTTCTAAATACAAAACCAAATCCTCATAGGAATTCTTTTTGGCAAAACTATCCGGATCATCACCATCTGGAAACGTACAGACTTTTACATTCATTCCTTCTTCGAGAATCAAATCAATCCCACGGATAGATGCGCGAAGTCCTGCTGCATCACCATCAAATAGTACCGTTATATTTTTGGTTAGTCTGTTTATTAATCGAATCTGATCGGGAGTTAAAGCCGTTCCGGAAGATGCTACAACATTTTCAATTCCTGCCTGATGTAACTGAATTACATCGGTATAGCCTTCTACTAAATAGCAATTGTTTTGTTTAGCAATAGCTTGCTTGGCGTGAAAAATTCCGTAAAGCACTTTACTCTTATGGTAGATTTCGCTTTCGGGTGAATTTAGGTATTTGGCTGCTTTTTTATCATTAGTCAAAATTCTTCCGCCAAAACCTAAGTTTCTTCCGGATAAACTTTGAATTGGAAACATTACTCTTCCTTTAAATCTATCGAAATGTTTTCCGTCTTCTCTGAGTATAGTCAAACCAACTTTCTCAAGGTAATCTAATTGATAGCCTTTTGACAAAGCTTCTTTGGTAAAAACATCCCAAGTTTCGGGTGAATAGCCCAAACCAAATTTAGCTATCGTTTCATTGGTAAAACCTCTTTCTTTGAAATAGGATAAACCAATAGCTTTTCCTTCTTCAGTATTTAAAAGTGTATCATGAAAATAGGTTTTGGCAAACTCAGAAACCAAGTACATGCTTTCCTTTTCATTAGCTTCTATTTTATCTTCTTGAGAAGTTTCGGTTTCTTCAATTTCGATGTTGTATTTATTAGCCAAAAAACGAATTGCTTCAGGATACGTGAAATGCTCATGCTCCATCAAGAAAGTTACTACACTTCCGCCTTTTCCGGAACTGAAATCTTTCCAAATTTGTTTCACAGGCGATACCATAAACGATGGCGAGCGTTCATCCGAAAACGGACTCAATCCTTTGTAATTACTACCAGCACGTTTGAGTTGAACAAAGTCGCCAATGACTTCTTCCACACGCGCGGTTTCAAAAACTTTATCTATGGTTTCGCGAGTAATCAAAGTAGATTAAAATATTTAAAATTGAATGAGGGTAAAAATACATAAAAATAAAAAAAGATGCTTCATTGCTGAAACATCTTTTCGAAGTAAAAACTAAAACAAATAATTAATTGAAATCAAAACGAACACCTAGTGATATATTGTTTTGTTTGACCGCATTGTTTTTAAACATTGGATTTAAATCGTATTTTAGATATAAACTAGTTTCTTTATATCCTATGTAAGTGCTAACTCCATAAATAAAATCATTCACATTAAAATCTCCTTTTTCTTTAGTAGAGAATTCATTTCCATCTATTTCAAAACATAATTTTTGTTTTGATTTTACTCTTAATCCTGCATAACCTCCAATTCCTAAACGAACACTTTTATGGGTTCTGAATATTTTTTTGCTGTCTTTTTCTTTTGTTTTAGTGAAATCAAATTCTAAATGTAGCGGCACAGTTAGATATACATTTCTAAATCGAGAATCTTTCAAGTTTACAGCGCTTGTTTCTAGATTGGTTTGATTTCCATTTACTACAAATAATCGGTTATCTGTTGGACGAAGATTGTTATACATTAAAGAAACTCCATATTTTAAATGTAATAGATTGTCATTTTTAAAAAGTCGGGTATTACATGTAACTCCCCATTCATAGAAATGCGAACCCCAATATCTGTAATCTGAATTGGCAACACTTCCATTGGTCACCAAGTTATTTACACCAGCTGCAAAAACAAATTGAGATGTTGTTCTTTTTTCATTTCTGATTTTTTTCTTATAAAAATAACTTCTCTTTATTCCTTTAACATCAATATAAGTACTATCTAATATTGTGGAAGTTACCTCGTAATTTTTACCATTAATCATTATTTGATTATCAGGATTAAACTTTCCATCTACTTTTTGTTTTACCAAATCTTTTAATTCCTCTTGAGCTTGACCA
>NZ_JBMOGQ010000113.1:0-7480 GCF_049318325.1 Flavobacterium sp.
CCACAAAACTGTCAAGCGGAGACGAAACCCCGCCTATTGCCAATGTGCTGTTAGCACCAGTAATTATTGAGTGTTCATCGGGGTCAAAATCGTTGGAGTAAGTCTGCCGTCAGCGGGCAAAGTAAGCATTTTACTCTCTATACTTTGAATTAGCTGTCCAACCGTTTGCCACTTTTCATAACTCAAGTTATATGCTTTATTTGGGATTGAAACAAACTTTGAGTCGTCAGATTTAAATGCATATGCTGCACTTGCGGTAAAAACAGATGCAATTGCAGCATTACCTTCTGTATTAATCTTTGTCCCACTAGTTATTGAAAATATTCCACTTTCAATAACATCAAAGCTTCTAAGCAGAAAAACACTTAATGATGTATCGTTAAGTTTTAATTTCTTTAATAAAGATGACTTATTAGTAATATCCAAATCAACAACTAATTGTGAAAAACTTGTATTATTTAAGAATGGGTAGTAAGATATTTCCCATTTAACTTGGTTTAAATCTGAGTTCGACATCATAGCTTCAACACTCCCGTATATGGGTACTGCTACTTTTAGTTGCGAAACAATAGATTTTTCAATTACTGTAGATTCTTGCAGAGTAGATGTTCTGTCATAAGTAATATCAATATTTTTCAGAGGAATTAAATCAACAATTATTAATTTATTATTTTCTTTTTTTCCAATAACTAATGTACCTAACTGCTGTTTGACATCAACTAATCTAGTGAACACAGTTAAGGAGTCAAATTTCAAATCAGTACCAAGTGAAACTAATCGCTTTTTATTGTCGTTAACATCATATAATGTCAATCCGGTAAGAGGAATGGTTTGATTTACGTCAGAATTGTTATCAGGTATCTGAATCGGGTCTAATGTAAATTTAGTATTTGATTCAGCAGGGTTATATTTAATTTTAATATTTCCTCCTTTATACCCCTTTGTTACAATAAGTTTGGTAGTTGGGGTAATATTACTTTGATTTACAATGCTTTTGTCAACAATATATGATTCATTAACTTTCAGGTTTCCTTTTTTATCGTAGGATTCTATGTTAATCGTCATATCCGATTTTATGTAATTTCGGATTGTCAAATTTGCTTTTACTTGTGCTAATAGCGTGTGTCCAGCCATAACAGAGATAATTGTAATTAGTGCAGTTTTTTTCATTTTGTTGTTAATTTAAAATTGTTGAATGTTGTCTTATTATTGGTGCTAACGGTTTGGCGCTTGGCGAAGAAGCGGATTTCGAAGCACTAAACTGTCTGCCAGCACTGAACTTGATACGAAGCACAAAGCTTCATTCAAGCACTGAACCCGCTTTTTTGCCAAACGCCTGTTATCGCTTCGGTGTTCTTTCATTCGGTATCGTTTTCTGCTTTGGCGAAGACATACTCTTTGACAAGTTTTGGCTTGTGCGGTTGGTTTTCGTGCGACTTGGCAATGTGTATGGCTTTTGGGGAGGGAATATCTACTAAATAGGTTAATAAATGTTCAGCCCAAGCTTTTGATAGTAAAGGAGGAACTGCGTTTCCAACTTGTATATAATAATTTCTTTGAGTTTTTGAAATCAGTTGAAAATCATCTGGGAATGACTGAAATCTCAATCCTTCTCGAATTGTAATCATTCTGTCTTCTTCATAATGTATGTTACACCCAATATTTGGGCGGTTAAAATGCGTGTTTATTGTATAATTTGGTTTTTCTGGGTCAAGTCTTCCATAAGTAGTAGTTCTACCTCCTGTACTTTTGAAATACATAATCCTTTTTGTTGAAACACTATCTGGAATATCCATATAATTACCTCCTGGTTTGACGTGGCTAATTATTTCTTTGTCTGTTGGACTTGAATAAGGAACAATATGTAAAGTTGTTTTATCAGCTTTTTTTCGCATTAATGTCTGATATTCATTTTTTGGCTGGTGTTTATATTTTGTTTCTCCTTTTTCTGTCGGTGAATCCAAATCAGAGATTGCTTCAAAAGAAGAAATCCATTTTCTCTTTCCTTCTTTGTTCTCAAAATGGGTTTGTGGTGGTGCTGAAATGTCAACTCCTATTTTGTTTCCAATTATAAATACTCTTTTTCTTCTTTGAGGCACACCGTAATCGGCAGCGTTAAGAGTAAAAATATTAATATGATATCCAATGTCCTCAAATGCTTGTTTTAAGTTGTCAATTACCTTTGAGCCATCAGCTGCTTTAGAAGATTTAATTCCTGTAACATTCTCAAATAGAAATATTTTGGGCTGAACTTTATTTACAACATCCAAGTAAGAATAAACCAAAGTTGACCTATTGTCATTTGGGTCTCTTTTTCCAATTCCTGAAAAACCTTGACAAGGTGGACCACCTATTATTAGGTCAGTATTTGGAATTGTATCTAAATCAATTTTTGTAATATCTTCATTCAAAATATGGTCTCCGATGTTCAATCTATAAGTATCACAAGCATCTTTCAAAATATCATTTGACCAAATCAAATCATAGCCTGCTTGTTTAAATCCTAAATCTAAACCTCCGCATCCTGAAAATAAACCTATTACTTTAATATTATTTTTTTTCATAATCTTCTATCTTCTACTAGGTCTGCTAAAAAGAGTTCAAAGAAATTTGTCATTTCAGTGCTAGAATTAAATCCTAAGTTGTTCTTAGAAAAAATAATTTTGGCAACTTCTTCATCCAATTGTCTTCGTGGTGATGATAATCCTTCGTCTCCACTTACTGATACAATTAAACTGTTAAGATTTTCAAAGGCAGAAACAACAGAATCTATTTCAGCTTGTGTAAGCTGTCTTAAGTCAGGTACTTTTAATTCATTAATGTGAAAACCTTCCAATTTTCTTAAACCCTCTTGATTATTTGAATGAATTTCAAATTGAATTTGCCCAAAGCAAGAATTTAGATATGCAGTAATAAATTTGATTTGACTGGAACTTGAGATTGATGTATTCGTGTTGCCATTTTGAAAACCAGCTAAATAAAAGAAATTAGTAGAAAGTACTACTGGTGCAGAAAAAGGATTGTAATAACAAGTATGTTTAGTCCTTTCTGCTCTAGGAATTAGAATATCAAAAGAAATCCTATTTCTGAATGCCGCATTTACAATTTGTCTCCACTTATCTGAATCTGTTGCATTATTGGCAGTAAATATTGAATTAAGTGAAACATCTGCTTGATGAATAGGGTCTAATCCATTTGGCGAATTGGCGTCATATTGAGTTGGAAAATGTATTGCTGGCTCCTCTTCTAAATTCGTTTGTTCTAAGATTAATTTTCTAGCACTTCTGCTGTTTTTAATACCATAACCTTTATTTGAATTTGAAATTCCAGAATATGGCGCTATATTGAAATTTGGAAAGATAATTTGTGATCCGCCATTGTTTTCTGCCCCACCACGTCTTTTGTTTACAAAAAATGTGTCTAATGGTTCTAAGAACGATAGAGAATCTAAAGTCTGAAATTTTTCTTCTGGGTCATTGAAATACATTTTCCAATTTGCAGAAGGGTCTATATTTCTATCCGTAACCTTTAAGGTGTAATTTGCAGTTATTACCGAATTATTCGTTGAAGCAATAATTGATTTTACATCATTTGGTCTTGATAACAGGTCGGAATCAATAATCCTTAAAAATTTTATCTGGTTAGACGGTTGTTTACTTAAAACAATAATTACAGTAGTTACTTTGAAATCTTCAAAGTAATTTCTTGGGTACAAAATGATAGATTCAACTTTATCTAAAACGAATTGCTTTAAATGTTCGCCTTCTTCACTGTTTAAGAATTTAGCCATTAAAATTAATCCAGCTCTACCTTGAGAGTTTAAGTAGTGCCAAGAATAATTTACGAAATAAAAATATAAATTAGGTTGCGATGCAAGTGTAACGAAATTCGTTTGCCCATTGTTGGTAATTGCATTATTCATTAGAGCCTTATCTGCAACTGTTATCGGTGCCTCAGGATTGTCATTTCTTAAAAAAGGTGGGTTCATTAATAAAACATCAAACCCTGAACTATTTGGATTGCTAAAAGAATTGCCAGAAATAATATTCGCGTTGGTGGTGTTATTTACTCCCGAAAGATTTTTTGAAACCAATCTGAAAGTTGCTAATTGAGCTAAAAATGGGTCAATTTCAATTCCAGTAACTTGATTTAATAATTGATTATGGCTTTTTATAATTGCATTTGAAAGGGTAAGTATATTCAAGAAATCATAAGCAGCATCCAATAAAGCACCATCACCTGAACAAGGGTCAATTACAGTTGAGTTTTCGTTTTCTATTGTCACTGTTGCCAATAAAATTGATAACTCTGTGTCGGACATTATTTTTCCTTTTTTATGAAGTGTATTTTTATCATAAACTTTTGAAGTCAAAAGGTTGAAAATATACTGAGGCAAAGGGTTGTCGGAAACAGCTTGCGAACTATAGCTATTTAAAGCTTGAATAGTATTTTTAAAATATTGAATAATCGATGCACTTAAATTTTCAGGAAAAATTCTATCGTTTGAATTCGGATGATTAGAAAATACTTGATTAAAATCTAACTGTAATACACGATTGTAGTTGTTTGCTAGCTTTGTAATGAATGTTTGTAGATTATCGTTCGCTAGTGGAAAAGTTCGGAAAAAGCTTTGATTTGGATTACTTGTTTGATTGTAATAATCTTTTAGATAGGCAAAAGCCAATAGCCTGAAAAACTCATAAAGCGTAACTTCATCTGCTAAGTCCTTGTTTAGAGTCAAACTGTTACTAACACTTTGATAATTTTGAACAAACGTATCAATAATAGGTTGCCAATTATTATCCCAATCAGGTTGTGTTCGATTATAAATAATTTGTAAAATTTGTTCAAACGTTGCTTGAAATTCAATACTAGTTTGTGTTGCGTCCCGATATTGCGGATTAAATGGAGTATGTGACTTTGGATTTCCTTTCAGTATGCAAGTTGAAATAGGACCCTGTCTTTCTGCAAATAAGATTAACTCTTCAATATTCGTTAAGCAAAAATACTTTGGATAATTTGGCTCCCAGTAAGGTGAAAAATCCGAAACATAAGACCTAGATTGGTTTTGAAATCTTTGCGATGTAACATCACGTGCTGTTTTTTTGACCTCAATGACAAAGATATATCTATTTGAAGATTTTAACTTAATGGCAAAGTCAGGAATTATTGTGCTATTGGGAATTGCAGGATGATGAACTAATTCCATCACAGAGTCAAAGCCACAATTGGTGATTGCATTCTTAATTGCATTTTCAACAACAGGATGAAAGCCAGTAACTTCATCAGAATTATACCAAAGATTTATCATATTAATTCAAGTATTCTTTTATTTCATTATTTAATTCATCAACTGTTATTGATGAGCTGTTTATTTTATTGTATTCGTCAATCAGCAACAAATCAATTTGTTCAATTATTTGCTTTTGCCCATTTTCGTATCTGCTAACATTCATCAACTCTTTTCCAAGTAATTCTAATTTTTTTATGTTCTCTTCTGAAAGTTTATTTATGTCTATTACTTTCACTTCTTTAAATTCGTAAAGCTGTATTTTTCTCAAACCATTTCCTTGACTTCTTGAATTACTTAGTGTATTTAATCTCGTAAAGGATGAGTTTAAAATTGAAAAATTGGCTAATTCATTATTCTTGATATTGAGAATATAAAAGTTATCCGAAGACAAAAACTTGTTTGGGTTATAAATGAAATCAATATTCTTTCGTAAGTAATAATTAAAAATAAAATTACCTGTTGCTTTCAAATTGATTTTATACCAATCACTTTTAGTTTCAATATCTCTTTTTACTGCTAAAAACTTTTGAGAAGGTGCTTTTAAAATTTCATTTTTGACTGATTCTAAATATTGCTTAGTTTCATTAGAGATTGACCCATTAACTGCTAAAATGTATGCGTTCTCTTGGTTTACAGTGTAAGTTTTTATCTGTGAAACATCTTTTACAATAGGTTTTAACTCAGGTAGTTCATTTTTTGAGAAAATAAAATGGCTATTTACTACAGCCGATGTTCCTCTTTGTATTGGTTGGGAAACAATTGTTCTAAGCTCTTTAAATAGGCTGGATTTGAAATTGATTATGCTGTGGTTGTTAAAACTATAAGTCAATAACTCTTGCTGCTTTAATTTTAAACAATTTGCATTTAAACCATTGTAAGTTCTTAAATCGTTCAAGTCATTCAAGGGATAATATGATATAGATTTCTTATGGTTCTTATCTTTTACAAATTTTATCACTGTAGCGCCTATTTCTACATCATCAAAGGCACTTTTTTTGAAATGATAAATACTATCTAAGTGTCCTAATTTAAGGAAAGATTCTTTTAAGAATTTTCCAAAACTGCTATAAAGCCAACTGTCATATATCACTGCAACCATTGCACCTCCATCCTTCAAATGTAAAATGGACTTTAATAAAAAGTAGATATATAAATTTGATTGCGATGGAATAGTTGATAATATAGAAGATACATTATATCTGATATTTTCTTTTGAATTTGCACCGTCTGCTAATAGTTCTTGTCTTACATATGGAGGGTTTTGGATTATAAGGTCAAACTTTTCGCTAAATGGCAAATCAAAAAAACTCCCATTAATTAAAGTCCTATTTGGGCTTACATAGAATTTTTTTATTTCTTCCGTAATTAGGTTAATGTCAATTTCAATTCCTTTTAAATTGCAATTTGAAAAGTTCTCAGACATTGCTTTAAAAAAAGTATTTGGACCGATGCAAGGATCAAGTATAGAAGAATTTTGTTTTAGTGTCTCTCTCAATAAACCAATCATAAACTTTGCTAGAATTGCCGATGTAAAAACTTGTCCTAAATTTTCATCTTGTTTAGGATTTATAGTTTTAGTCTCGAAATCCTTTGAAAAGAACAATTCCAACTGCTCTTCAAAGGTTTGCAAAACCTCTTCTAATTCTTTATATGGCTCACAAACTGTATTAATCATTTTTAAGACTTTTATATTTTACTTGTTCCTCGGCTACTTTCAAAGCTGATAAAGCAGATTCTTCATCTCTTACAATTGAGTAAACTTTGTTTGCAAGCCATAAAGATTCAAGTTCTTCAATTGGAGTTTTAAAAAGTTCATTTAATTTCGTCAAATCTTCTCTTTTTAAGGGCTTTTGGTCATTTTCTACTTTACTTAAAAATCCCTCACCAACGCCAAGACTGTATGCAAGTTCTCTTTGTTTAAGACCTGCATTTTCTCTTAGTTCTTTTATTTTTTGTCCAAGTGTCATTGTCTGTTTTTGTACTTGTCTAATTTTGGTCAAATGTAATAAATTATTTTGTGTTTTTCTGTCGAGCGTTGGAAAAAAATGGCTCTTTTGGTTTTTTGAGCGTTGGCTTGTGTGTCGGAAAAAAACCAAATGTGCCATTTGTGCGGTTGGCTTCTACACTGAGCGATAACTCATTTATAGCCGCTATAATCCTTCGCCTATCCGCCAAATTGGTTGTATA
>NZ_JBMOGQ010000114.1:0-7320 GCF_049318325.1 Flavobacterium sp.
CAGAGCATCTCGTTTACACCGAGAGGGTCGGGGGTTCGAATCCCTCATCGCCCACCAAAAAAACCGATTAGGAAACTAATCGGTTTTTTTATTTTAAAACTACTTCAAAAGCGCGATTTTGTTAGTGGCACAAAATAAAAAAACATGGCTAAGTAGCAGCCTATGGGTTTTCTTGTTTCAAAACAACCTAAATGGGAAAAACGTAGTTAATCCCTCATCGCCAACAAATAAATAGTAAAGCAAGCTAAAAAATAGCTTGCTTTTTTATTTAGCTGATTTGATATTTTTTAAACGTAGCTTTAAGGGAAAAACGAAGTTAATACACACCGACAAAAAAACATAAAGACAAAAAGATTTAATTTACAGTAAAAAATTCAATTAGTTTTATTACGTCTGGCTCTTTTTCTAAATCAATTTCATTTTGTTTGATAAAAATTTCTATATCCGTTTTCTTTTCAGGAAATAATTTCAAAAGCTCTTTTTTATTCGTTGGTAACTCAAAAATTTCACCGTCATTTATCTTTATGAAGAAAGTATCTTTTAGCGGAACAAATCTTGCTTGTGTACTCGTATCATAGGATGATTTGGCAGGTATTGCATCATAATATTTTATCTTTTGTCTTTTATAAAGTAAATAGCCATTCTTTTCAAAAAGACTAACAAGGTATCCTGTATTTAATTTTCCACTTTTCTCTGTAAAATTTACGTATTGGTATAAAGCCTTTGGATAAGTAATTGTAATCGTAGAAAAAGCTGCTGCATTGTTTAGAACTAAAGTATCATTTTTTGAATTTATAAATTCGAATTCATCATAGCAAGCATTGTAACGCAATAAAGCGTTCTGAACAACATCTCCCACTTTGGCATGCAAAAAAGCTTTATTAGGATAGGGCGAACCCAGTGTTTTAGTATAAGTTGGATGATAGTTGGTTTCCGACAATCTTATACCCGAAGATTCAAGAGTTGTAATTTTGCCGTCTTGACTTTGGCTAAAACCAACTCTTGAAGTTGATAACATCATGAATAATACTATAATTTGAATTTTCATTTGGCTATATTTAAAAAATTAAAAATACACCATTTTTTGATATACGTAGTTTTCTACAATCAAAAAAACTCCAATTTCATAAAGGGTATTTCTACAAATATTCCAAAGTTCGTTCTAAAGCCATACCTCTGGAACCTTTTATAAGAATTGTTTTATGTTCCGGTCTTACTGAAATAAGGTATTTGGTAAAGTCTTCAAATGTAATATAGAAATGGAAGTTGTCTTTTTGAATACTGTTGGCAAAGAAATCTTTCCCAACAAAATGACAATCAAAATCACTATTACTATTTAAAAAATTTACAATCGTTTTATGCTCAGACAAGCTCTCCTCGCCAAGTTCATACATATCACCAATGATAACGCATTTGTTTGTTTTATCCAATTGTATAAAATTCTCAAGCGCCACGAGCATACTACTTGGATTCGCATTATAGGCATCTAAAATAATTTCATTGGTTCCTTTTGTCAATAATTGAGAACGATTATTTTCGGGTACATAACTCTCAATTGCCGCCTTAATATCAATTATAGGAACATTAAAATGACAACCTATAGTAATTGCAGCATTTATATTATTAGCGTTATACAAACCAATTAAATGAGACTTAATTTCAACACCTAATGTTTTGATTTCAACAAAAGGATTTGCCATAATGTTTTCTATGAAAACAGTAGCACTTTTATCTTTTTGACTAAAGGTTATTCTTTTAAAAGCTACTGATTTATGATTTTGAATTTCGTCATCCAGATTTACAAAAACTAATTTATTATTCAATTTTAGATAGGTATACATTTCACTTTTCCCTTTTATTACACCTTCTACTCCACCAAAACCTTCTAAATGTGCTTTGCCGAAATTAGTAATATAACCATAATCAGGCTCGGCGATTTCACACAAGAATTCAATTTCTTTTTGATGATTAGCTCCCATTTCAACAATTCCGATTTGGGTTTCTTTTGTAAATGATAAAAGAGTTAACGGAACACCTATGTGGTTGTTTAAATTTCCAACTGTTGCTTTTGTATTGAATTTTTTAGACAATACAACATTGATTAATTCTTTTGTAGTGGTCTTACCATTACTTCCTGTTAATGCTATTATAGGAAGATTTAGAAATTGTCTGTGAAACTTGGCTAATTCCTGTAGTGTTTCCAAACTATCATTAACCAATATAGTTCTTTCGTCTATATAATAGTTGTTATTATCAATGATAACATAACTTGCCCCTTTCTCAAGCGCTTCTTTAGCAAAAGTATTAGCATCAAAGCGATCTCCTTTTATGGCAACAAAAAAGGAATTTGGCTCTATCTTTCTTGTATCAATCGAAACTTTACTGCATTTTAAAAATAAATCATGAATGTTCTGAATAGTCATTGGGCAAAATAGTTAAAACAAAAAAGCCCTTAAAATTAGGGCTTTTTTGGTATTGTTTATAAACTAAAATTAATTTCTGGCTCTTTTTTTCTTGTCAGCTTTTGAACCAACTCTAGACATAGCACATCTGAAACCTATAAAATCTGTAGCAATGTCTTGTGGATAATACCTTCTTTGTGCGGGATCTAACCAATAAGCTCTATCTCTCCAAGAACCGCCCTTGTATACTCTTACATAATCATTAACCAAAGTCGAACGTTTGTTGGAACGGTCATATTTTTTAACCATGTTTCCTAAACTATCAGTAGAAACATTATGAATTGGAGAATCGTACATTCTTTGGTCATCTCTCAATTTTCCTTTTTCATCTCCTTCTTCTGAACCACCAAATTTAAAATATCTAGTTGATTGTTTTTCACCGTCACGATAGTTAATGTTGTTTGACTTATCAAAATTTTGTCTTAAATACGTTTCATTATCATCAACAGGCACTTTAGCAATTTGACCAGGAAAATTTCTAGACACAATTTTACCATTTGATAAAGTATCGAATTTTTGAGTTTCGGCAGTTACTAATTCTACTTTTCCATCTTCACCAATTTTGTCTTTCATGTAAACATTACCTCTGAAATAGTTGAAATCATTTGCTTCATCATCAACTATAGGTCTGTAAACATCGGCAACCCATTCGGCTACGTTTCCAGCCATATCATATAATCCAAAATCATTTGGTGGATATGATTTAACTTTATTAGTAATATCCGCTCCGTCATCAGACCATCCTGCAATTCCACCGTAATCTCCTTTTCCTTGTTTGAAATTAGCCAATTGATCACCTCTAACTTGTCTTTTCCCTGAACGTGTGTAGGTACCTGACCAAGGGTATTTTTTCTGACCTTTATATTGATTATATTCTCTTTGTCCTACATCAGCAGCAGCAGCATATTCCCATTCCGCTTCTGTTGGCAATCTATATTCTGGCAAAATTAAACCAGAAGTTCTTTGAGCGTATACATTTTTAGCACTATTCCCAGCTGTATTATTTGCGCCTGGAGTACTACTTGCTTTGGGAGCAGCACCTCTTCCTTGACCTTTTTTCAAGACAATTTTATCATCTCCTCCTTTAGCAGTAGATGGTGAAGCGAGATATGCCTCAGTACTGAAAACTTTATCAGCAGTCATATCTGTAACTTTAGAATCTTTTTTCAAATAACGTTGATCTTCAAGAATTTTCTCGTTTACACGATCTGTTCTCCATTTAGCGAATTCGGTAGCTTGTATCCAATTAACTCCAACCACAGGATACTCAGCATAAGCAGGATGTCTCAAATAGTTTTCTGTCATAGTCTCGTTATAACCTAACCTATTTCTCCATACCAAAGTGTCGGGAGAAGCGCCTTCATAAATGTTTTTATAGTTTTCTTGATCTGGTGGAAAAACGGTTTTTAACCAATTTAAGTATTCCATATACATCACATTGGTTACTTCAGTTTCATCCATATAGAAAGACATAACATGCTGTTGATTTGGCGTATTATTCCAGTCATGCATTACGTCATCCTGAACTTTACCCATAGTAAATGTTCCACCTTCAACAAACACTAAACCAGGGCCTGTTGCTTGCTTTTTAAATTTAGAAGCGTATTGGAACCCGCCTTTTTTATCGTTGATTTTCCATCCTGTAGCTCTAGAACCACCTTTTGATTCTGATTTTTTACTACAACTAGTAAAGCCGACCATCATCACTAAGGATAGTAATAATTTTACTGCTATAATTTTGTTTACTTTCATATTCATAGTAGGTATAAATTTCGGGGCGCAATATAAGTATTTAACATTAAATTGCAACACCTTTTTTTAATTAATACTAAATTTGTTCTTTGTAAGTTGATTTTATGTAAAACGCAAAATTAGTAGTTTTATTATATTTTGTGCCAAAAATATTTTTTTTTTGATTTTTTATACTAATTTTCAAAAAAACACGTTTAGTGAATACTATGAAAAGAATTTTTACTATTTGTTTACTGTTCCTGAGTACATTCATAGCCATTGCTCAAGAACAGAAAAATGTTTCGTTGAATTGGACAAACAAAAAGGAACTGTCTTATGGACGCTTTTCCTATATTGTGCCCCAATTTAATACTCAAAATTACGAATTTGATATTTACTCCAAAACCGTATCCTATTCTTTGACGATACCATTAAACAGTATGGTTAATGAAAATACAATTCAAATATCCAACCTGATTTTTGAACCCATTTTAGAAAGTCAACTTGGTGATATTGCAATAAAAAATATCCCTACCACTTTTAAATCAAGGTTTAAAAGTTATAATGCCAGAGAAAAATATTTTGGAAAAATTACGCTTACTCCAATAGTTAAAGAAGGAAATTCGTTTAAAAAACTAATTTCATTTAGCTATACAATTCAACAAAATGCAGCAAAAGAAGAAGCCTTTAACAACAATGTAACCGCTATCGAAAATTCTGTTTTAAGTAGTGGAAATTGGTATCGTTTTTATATCCAAAAATCAGGCGTGTACAAAATCACAAAAAGTTTTCTTCAAAGTTTAGGGCTTGATACCAACGCTGATCCCAGAAAAATAAAAATCTATGGCAACGGCGGAAGAATGTTACCACTACTAAATTCTGTTGATTATCCTATGGATTTAAGCGAAAACGCTATTCAGGTAGTTGGTGAAAGTGATGGTGTTTTTGACAATCAAGATTTTATTCTTTTTTATGCCGAAGGCATGGATAACTGGAATGAAGACTACAAAAGCAGCTTAAATATTTATGCTGATAAGTCTTATTATTATGTAACTACGCAAGGCGGTGTTGGAAAGCGAATTGTTGACATGACACAGCCCACAGGAAGCACGACAACAACAATATCAACTTTTGATGATTATCAATTTCACGAAGTTGACGAAGTCAATGTTGAAAAATTAGGCAGAATTTGGTTTGGAGAGAGTTTTAGCGTGGACAATGACCAAGAATTTAAATTTAAATTTCCAAACATTGTAAACTCATCTCCTATTGAGATTAAAACACACGTTGCCTCTATAACTTCGACTACCAATTTATTTAAAATAGAAGCCAACACCCAATTTGTTGGTAACATTACCCTCGATCCAGGAAGTAGCAGCGATGCTATAGTTATAGAAAAGAATTTTTCTTCTACTTCTTCTGTGTCAGCTGAAGATATTACCATTAAAGTAACTTTTGATAATGGTGGCGTGCCAAGTTCAAGAGGCTATTTAAATTACATTAACATCAAAGCAAAAAGAAATCTTAAGGCCTTTGGAAAACAATTCCCCTTTCAGTTTGACCAAGCAAATACGTTACTTGGCATTGGCGAATACCAACTCTCTAATGCATCATCAATATCACAAGTTTGGGATGTAACCGACAGGTTTAATGTAACTAAAGTAGAAAACGCAACCCAAAGTGCTTTTTCTTTTAAGGCCAATTTAGGTGAAGTTCGGAAATATGTTGCCATTGACAATACTGATTATTATTTGCCTTCAAAAGATTCGAAATCAAAAGTGGATAACCAAAATTTAAAAGGAACTGTCTTTAATAACGTTCAGGGACAATGGCAGAAAATTGATTATTTAATTATTACACCAAAATTCTTAAATGCACAAGCTGAAAAATTAGCAGCTTTTCACAGAAGTTACTCTAATCTGAATGTGAAAGTAGTAAATTTAGAAAGCATTTATCCTGAATTTTCATCCGGAAAACAAGATATTGGTGCCATTAGAAATTTTGTGAAATATGTTTATTTTAATGCCCCGGTAGGTGAACGAGTTAAGTATTTAAACCTTTTTGGAGATGCATCTTATGATTTTAAAGACCGAATTGCAAACAACACCAATATTGTTCCAATTTATCAGGCACTCAATAGTTATACAGGAGGCGAAACCTCTTTTGCATCTGATGATTTTTTCGGGATGATGGATTCCGATGAAGGAAGATTAGATTCAGGTTTTTCTCCACCAAATGGCAATACTATCTTTTCATATGATTTTGGAGGAATTGACATAGCAATAGGAAGAATGATTGTAAGTTCAACCCAACAAGCTGAGGAAATGGTAAACAAAGTAGTTGAATACCACGATTTAAAATCCTATGGAAATTGGAGAAATAATTATGTATGTATTGGCGATGATCCAAACCCAGAAAAACCTGGCGATAATCAATTGCAGTATTATCAAAACCGTCTAGCAGATAAAATTTCTTTTGAAAAACCATTCATTAATGTAAAAAAAATACTTTTAGACTCTTTTGTTCAGGTAACCTCTGCTGGAGGTAAACGCTATCCAAAAGCTCGTGAAGAAATTTTTGCCGCATTTGAAAAAGGCGCACTAGTTTTCAATTATTTAGGTCATGGTGGTGAAGACGGATTAGCAGAAGAACGTATTTGGGAAAAATCAGACGGACAAAACTTAGCAAATCGTTTCAGATATCCTTTATTTATTACCATTACTTGCGAATTTACAAGATATGACAATCCGTATCGCCCTACTGCTGGCGAATTTACCTATTGGAATCCAAAAGGCGGAGCAATTTCAATGATAACCACTATTCGTTCAATTGGTCAATCAACCGCTCAATATTTCAATGAGGTATTGGCCGAGAATTTATTTAACTACGGTAGTGATACCTATTCATCAATTGCAGAAGCGCTTCGAGTATCAAAAAATGCTGGTCCAAACTCCGCAACAAATGTTGTAGTTTATGTAGGCGACCCTGCATTAATGTTAGCAATTCCAAAACCAAAAGTGGTTTTAACTAAAGTTAATGATGTGCCAATTACTGGTGCAATTGATGATTTTCAATCATTAGATTTTATAAAGTTGAGCGGTGAAGTGCTAGATGAAAACAATAATGC
>NZ_JBMOGQ010000115.1:0-7298 GCF_049318325.1 Flavobacterium sp.
TCAAATCAAGTTTTGTGGTAAAAGTCCCGCCCTTCGGGTAGCTGCAAACCGTTATAGCCAATGGTAGGACGACAGTGCAACAACGACCAGACAACCTAAAATTTAAACATTAAAACAAAGACAAACCATTTTGACAGGTGACCAAAAACATACAGATCAGATTGCAACTGGACAGCATCTAAACCGACACTCTGACCAACGCTATGTTTTTTATTTTTTCCCCACCGCACAAAAAAAATTGAAATTCTGCCGACACACAATTGGCACATTTGCAAGCCACACAAGCGGACACACAAACCCAAGCTTGCAAAAGAGCCAATTCTTCAACCCGCAAAAGACTGTTGAGTCATATTTTAAGCATATTTTTTACGTAATTTACAAACCGAATAGGACTAGTTAATAAATGAGCAAAGACAAACTTACAATAATAGATTTTTTCTGCGGTGCAGGTGGTTTCTCCGAAGGATTTCGTCAATATGGATTTGAAATACTCCTAGGTGTAGATCATTGGCAACCAGCAATCGACACATTTAACCATAACTTTAAAAAAGAATTTAACACTAAAAATATTTTAGACTTTTCCAAGTCCGTTGATGAAATTGAAAATCTTCCAGACAGCGATGTAATCATAGGGAGTCCACCCTGCGTAAGTTTTTCAAGCTCCAATAAATCTGGCAAAGCTGACAAATCATTAGGAGTACAACTTACGGAAACTTTTTTAAGAATAGTAGCAGTAAAAAAACATAAACCAGACTCAAAACTTAAAGCATGGTTTATGGAAAATGTAGTGAATTCTAAAAAACATCTCCAACCATCATATACATTCAATGACTTAAACCTTTCCTCTTGGGCAAGGAAAAATGGAATTAATCCCAATAAAATTGCGATTGCCTTAGAAGAAAATAGCACAATAATCAACTCTGCAGATTTTGGGTCACTTCAAGCAAGAAAACGATTAATCTCAGGTGAGATAATAAAATATAATAAGTTCTTATTACCTGTAAAAACCAATAAGCCTAGTAATATGGAGGGTGAACTTCCAAATTACAAAACTCTTCGACATTTGAAAGATAACTTTCCTAACCCATTTGAAAGAAAATCAACTAAACTAATTCATGATCCTCTTTATTATTTCTCAATTGAGAAGGATAAAATATCTGATCATTTTTATGATACTGGCATTTATGAAAGCGATTGGCAAAACTCAAAATACCTCAAGACAAATCATCCTTATATGGGTAAAATGTCTTTCCCAGAGTGTTTAGACAATCCGAGTCGAACGGTTACTGCAACAAAAATTGCAAATTCAAGAGAATCATTAATTTTCAAAACAGAAATTAATCGTATTGGCAATGGAGAGTATCGGTCTCCAACTATTAGAGAAGCTGCAATTATTATGGGATTTCCTATTACATACCAATTTTTAGGAAAAGAAAACACCAAATGGAGATTGGTAGGTAATGCTGTTTGCCCCAGTGTTAGCAGAGCTTTAGCAAAACTAGTCAAAAACTCAATTAGATCTAACTCTGCAACACCAATTTTAGTATCAGAACAGCCAAATCTCGAAGGAGTATTAAATTTAAACAATTACTCTCTTAAAATATTTGATAAACCTCCTATTAAAAATAAGGGATCAAGATTTAGAAGACATCCATTCAAAAGTGGCAATATGACAATTGCCTTATCCAACTTTGATATAGAAAAAAATGATAAACAAATTGACAAATGGCGTGTCACAGCATTTTACGGTACAGGAGAAGGATTTGGAATTAAAAGCTATAAAGAAAATTACTATAAGCAGCTTGAGCCAACAATTTTAAAACACTTTAGTGATGGGGAAAAATTTATTCATGTAATTAATAATGGATTTACCGAAAAAATAGCAACCACTAAGTTACTTCAAGAAATGTATGAAAAGCAAAAATCCCTGAATGGATTCTTAGAACCAACAAAATTAGTTGAAGAGGTCACTAAAATTGTTGCCCGCTTTGATAAAAACAATGAACTGTTTATTCAAAATGGATCTAAGATATTTGACAAGGAGGTTGTTCCGAAAAAACAACTATATGCTCTTTATGCTTTGAACAAGATCATATCAATCGCCAATAAATAAAATAACATGAATAAAGAAACTCGCATACAAAAAATTCAAGAAATTATTGCAAGAGAAAAACCTTTTGGTAATATGGAAATCCCATGGGAAGACGTACTTGTTCGAAAGGATGTTTTTAAAATTCCACTAGAACTGTTAGTTTATAATAAATATAACGGAAGAATTCTAAGCAGAACCCAATCCTTAGAAAGGCAAAATCACATTATTGATGTGGAATCCATTGAAGGAAAGGCAGAAATCGAAGAATTACTTTGGGGCTCGAATAAACAAAGAAATGAATCAACTTTAAAAAATATCAGTGACTATGGTCAACAAAAAGTTGGTATCATCACAAAGGACGGCATTATCATAGACGGAAATAGAAGAGCAATGCTTCTTACACGTGGAAAGAAATATGATTATTTTAAAGCAGTAATATTAGATGTCACATTAGAAGAGAATCCTTTGGAAATTGAAAAGTTGGAGACAACTTATCAGATGGGCGAAGATGAAAAAGTTGGATATAATGCAACAGAAAAATATATCAAGTCTAAACTTTTATACAAAAAGTTAACTCAACAAACTTATTCATCTAATCCAAACAAACACAAACCCGATTTAGAAACAATTGAAAAGATTGCAAAATGGATGGGTGAAGACAAATCAGAAGTGTTAAAATATTTGAACACGATGGAAGTCATGGATGAATATTTGAATTTTCTCGAATACGATGGTATTTATACGCAACTTGACAAACGAGAAGATCAATTTTTAAATTTAACAAAATGGCTTAAAACATATTATGGTGAATCAAGTAAGAAGGCCTTTGATGGATATGGCGATGATGATGTTGATGATTTGAAAGCAGTAGCTTTTGATTATATAAGAGCAAAATACGAAGGGAAAGAATTTAGACTTTTGGCTGAAGGACAAAAACCTAATCACTTTTTTGGCGATAAAGAAATATGGAATAGTTTTATCAAATTCCATAACGAAAGAATTGCTAAAATTGAAGAAATCCCAATCGACTATACTTCTACAAATCTTTACCAACATTTAAATGATAGAGATGCAAAGTTTTTAGAAAACACTGTCATTGATGGAAAGGAAAGTTTTTTAGAAGAAAATATTAAAATCCATGAAGAAAAGCTTGGTTATAATCGAGCTTCTGATGAACCTCAAAAATTAGTTGACAAAGCATACGATGCTTTGAGTGCTATTAAAACTCGACATAAATCTTTCTCAAATAATGAAGTGCAAGAGCAAATGGAGGAACTAGCAAAAAAAGTTTTTAGTATGCTTCCTCAAAGATCTCCAGGCAGAATATTATCACATATAATTACTTTATTGGAGGAGTTTGATGTTAAAAACATTGATGAGAAGGACGTAGCGGAAATTGAGGAAAAAACAAAAAGAATTCAAAAATTGGGCTATGAAATAAATAAGCAACTATAATGGAAAATACTACTATAGATGTTCAACATATTAACAACAATTCATTTTTTGTAATAAGCGGTTCTTATGTTGATATTATTTCAAATAAAAGACTGCTTTTAACTTTAAAAAGATTGAACTATGAATCAGTTGGAGACAAAATACATATACCATTTAGAGTAGAAAATCAAATTCACGTTTTACAAGAAATTCAAAACTTACTAAATAAATACGGCTTCAATTCGAAATTATCTAGTCAGACTAAGAAAGATGTTGAAAGCTTTAATCGAGAAAATGAAATGTTTGATTTGTTTTCTGAAAAGGCAAGGTCTATAAGAAATGACGAGTTCAAAAAATATCCACAACTAGTTGAGGACTACAAAGCATTCAAAATAGTTCTTAATAATTCTCTTGCTAGAAATTTATATCCATTACAAGAATTGTCTGCATTTCATATGTCTTTTGCTCAAAATTCATGCAATTTCGCAGTGCCGGGAGCTGGTAAAACATCAATAGTTTACGGAGCATACTCATTTTTAAAAAGCCTACCTAATGATGATCCAAGACACATAGACAAATTATTAGTAATTGGCCCATTATCATCTTTTGCACCTTGGACTAACGAATACTTTTCTTGTTTTGGGAAAACAACTTCTTTTCAGCGATTATCTGGTGATATCAATATTTCGAAGGACAAGAAATTAGAACATCTTTACTCAGGATCACCTGCAGAAATCACATTGATTTTTCATGGAGGTGTTGATAGTCTTCAGGGTGATATAATTGAATTTTTGAAAAAAAACAAGACGATGGTAGTTGTTGATGAGGCTCATCGGATAAAAAATCCTGAGGGAATTTGGGGTAAAAGTGTTGTGGAAATTTCAAAAGAAGCAAAAGCAAGAGTAATTTTAACTGGAACACCAGTCCCTAATGGTTATCAAGATATTTATAATTTATATAAATTTATATATCCATTTAAATACAAGGAAATCCTAAAATTTCATTATCAAAATTTGGAGGATTTGACTTATAATAGTCTTACTGAAAGTAGCAGAGTTCAAGAGTTAAAACAAAATCTTTCCCCTTTTTTTATTAGAATAAAAAAGGATGATTTGAAGCTCCCTCCAATTGAAGAAAAGATTATCAAAGTTGATATGGATTCTTATCAGAGAGAAATTTACGACTTTATTGAAACAACATATATAAATTCATTTAAACACAATGAGTCAGCAACCATAAAAGATATTTTAAATAAAGCTAAATTAATTAGGTTGCGACAAGCATCAACAAATCCATCATTGTTATCTAAAACTTTAAAAGATTCGCTAGAAAACAATGAGATAACTGGCGAGTATGATCCTAACGCAAAATTTACAACTTATAATGATGAGTTCGTTAATGATTCCGAATTTTTTAATAAAATATGCAATTATAAAAACTTTGAAATTCCGAAAAAGTATACAGAAATAAAAAAAATTATTGAGCACGATGTTTTGCCAATAAATGGCAAGGTAATTATCTGGACAATATTTATTCAAAACGCTAAAGAGTTAATGAATTATTTACAGCGGAATAATATTAATTCCAGACTCTTAATTGGAGAAATTGAGCAATCTGAAAGAGAAAATACGATAGAAAAATTCAATAATCCTGAGAATGAAGAATTTCAAGTTATTATAGCAAATCCATTTTCAGTTGCTGAGTCAATTTCACTTCACAAGGGTTGTCATAATGCAATCTATTTGGAACGTGATTATAATTGTTCAAATTTTTTGCAGTCAAAGGATCGCATTCATCGTGTTGGTTTAGAAAAAAATCAAATTACAACTTATTACTATATTATATCAAACGACTCGATTGATGAAGTAATTAATGATAGATTAAATGTCAAAATTGAGAGAATGGAAAAAATCATTAATGATGACATTCCTTTATTTAATAGAATTAATGACGATGACGAAACTGACATAATAAAAGGCCTAATTGAAAATTATGCTAAACGATCTTAGAACATATGACAATTTAGGTGACCCTCATTATTTCTTCGAGTTATTTAGCTCACTAAAAAATGATGAAGCAGGAGTCTGGACTGTTCGAGACGCTGAGCAATTGTTTTATAATAAAAATATAAACGGTAGAACAATTTTCGATGGTTGTCTTGTTTTAGCTTTAAAAATTTCAATTGTCGAACTTGATGAACTTGAAAAAATTTCTATAAATCACAGGTTTAAAGATTTTTTACTTAGTGAAAATCAAATGTGTGACAAATTTGTAGAATTTTTATTTCAGGCTTTGCACCAAGATGAAATCTTTCACACCATTTTTTCTTTAGAGCATATTTCATACGATATTATTTATCATACCACACAAATTAATAATTCTGCCTTCGGTTTTAAATATTCAAACTTTAAACAATTACTAATTGATTTTAATGTAATCCAAATCCATCCAACCAAAGAATTAAGTAAGTATATTTTAAATTCACGGTACAAAAAAATATTTGATAAAATAATTCTTCCTGAAATTAAGAAAAGGAAAATTGGGATCGATGAGCTGAAAAAATCTATGGAACAACAGCAAATTCATGGAGAAGAGGCGGAAATATTTGTCCTTAATTTTGAGAGAGAGAGATTAGAAAACAAGGTAGGGATTGATTGGGTAGCGGAATATTCTATCGCAGAAGGCTACGACATTTCTTCCTTTCAGCAAGTTGAATCAGAATACAATGATTGTTTTATTGAGGTAAAGTCTTATTCAGGTACCCCTTACTTTTTCTGGTCACGAAATGAGGTTGATATTTCAAGAATTAAAGGTGATCATTATTTTCTATATCTAGTTGACAGAAACCAAATGAGTAATGATGGTTACAAACCAATAATTATTCAAAATCCATTTAAGGAGGTTTTACATAATGACAAATGGATAAAACAAATAGAAAAGTATAAAATTCAACTAAAATAAAATTAATAGAAAATGAATATATCCAACCGCACTGGTGTAAGCACATTTGCAATTCGCACAAGCCAACGCACAGACCAAAAATTGCAAAAGAGCTTCCACCTCATCAGCCCAAAAGAGAATTTCAATTTTTTTCTCCAACGCTTTAAAAAATAAAAAACGCAACGCACAGCCGACACGCCAATGACACAGAAACTCAATATTGACAATGGTTTTCAAGGACAGCGGACAACAACCACTGGCTATAACACGGGTTTGGCAAAAGTGGCGGTTCAGTGCTCCGCAGACACATTAGTGGTTAATCAAAGTTTGGTTCTCCGCATCAACTTTTGTGGTGAAAATCGCCACCTTCGCCAAGCCCGAAACCGTTAATTGTAGTAAAATAAAACTATAAACTATTGAACCAGATAAACCTAAACACAAAAAATCCTGTAAAAGAATTTACCTTGAATGCAGCAGATAGCCATTTACTCATCCAAAGTATTCACCTAACATCGAAAAATGACAAAGGAGACCAATGGACTGATTTCATTTCAAAGATTCAATTAATAGCTGAGTTGAAATATGTTGTTTTCGATGTTTCAGAAGATAAGTTTATCGATGAAAGAAAAGAGCAATTTCCAATATATTTACTAATTGACCATTTTGATGATCGGCCAGTATTTCATGTAAACAAATTAATAAAAAATGAATCATTCACATTGGGAATAGACCCTGAGCGAAAGTTCTATAACATATTGAAGTTAGCGGTACAAAATACTGAGCATTTTGATGATGATTACAATTTAGAATTCAATGTTGAGAAATTTAAAAT
>NZ_JBMOGQ010000116.1:0-7268 GCF_049318325.1 Flavobacterium sp.
GCTTTTGTACACAATCGCATTATTGAATCCATATTATGACTTACAAACAAAACCGTTCTACCCTCTCCTTTACTGATGTCTCCCATTTTTCCGAGACATTTTTTCTGAAATTCTGCATCGCCAACCGCTAGTACCTCATCAACTATTAAAATTTCACTTTCAAGATGTGCCGCAACCGCAAAAGCCAAACGAACATACATTCCGGATGAATATCTTTTTACTGGTGTATCAATATAGCGTTCTACTCCAGAAAAATCAATGATTTCATCCAGTTTACGCGTAATCTCTTTTTTTCGCATGCCGAGTATTGCGCCATTCAAATAAATATTTTCTTTTCCTGATAGTTCAGGATGAAAACCGGTACCAACTTCGAGCAAACTTGCAATTCTACCTTTAACTTTTATTTCTCCTGTGGTTGGGCTGGTTACACGAGAAAGCAATTTTAGTAACGTACTTTTTCCGGCTCCGTTTTTTCCAATTATTCCAACTGCATCTCCCTTATTAATTTCGAAATTAATATCTTTTAAAGACCAAACGATGTTGCTTTCTCCCTTTTTGCGTCTGTCATTAGTTTCTCCGATTTTTAAAAACGGATCTTCCTTACCAAGAACTTTTGTAATCCAAAAGCGCTCAATATCTTTTGAAATTGTTCCAGTTCCAATTTGGCCTATTTGATAAGCCTTTGATAAATTTTCAACATGTATGATTGGTTTCATAGAGGTTAAGATTCAGGCTGAGGTTGCAACGATTTAATTAATTTATTCAACTCTAATACATTTTTATCAACTAATTCATGAATCGCTAATACTTCTGATTGATCAAAATAATTGACATTCTTCCCATAAATTAAATGGCTTTTAGTTTCAAAAATACTGCCTCTGGCCATTATATAAAATCTTTTCTTATCTAACGAAGTACTTCTACCATAACCTTCAGCAATATTTGCTGATATTGATAAAGCAGCTCTTCGTATTTGACTTGTCAATCCATAATCTTCAGATCTGGGCAGTTTTGCTGTCAAATGAAAAACACGCTCCGCTATTTCCATAGCCAATTTCCAAACATTCATATCCTCAAAACTATAAAAACTCATTCTAAATTAATAAACTACATTCTAAACCCAAAACTCAACCTCAAACTCAACCTCGATCTTAACCTCTATATCGTATCAACAAAGTTTTTCTCAGTTTTATTAAATATTACAATTCCGATAAATAAAATTATAATGGTCACGATGGTTGAATATCCTAAACTCCAAAAGGTAAATTCTCCTTTTCCAAGAATGGCATATCGGAAACTTTCAATAATTCCCGTCATCGGATTTAATTCAACTACAATACTATACCCCTTTTCTCGTGCATAACTAAGCGGATAAATAACTGTTGTGGCATACATTAATAATTGTACTCCAAAAGTTACTAAAAAAGTTAAATCTCTATATTTTGTTGTCATTGCAGTGATTATTAACCCAAGTCCTAAACCAAGAAGTGCCATTAAAACAACCAATACAGGAAATAATAAAATACCAATAGTGACATGAAAACTAGTTCCTTCAACCGGGAAGAAATAGAAGTAAATCATCATGCATAGCAATAGCAAAAATTGCACACCAAAACGAACTAAATTACTAACAACAATACTTAAAGGCATTATTAGTCTTGGAAAATAAACTTTACCAAATATGTTGGTATTGTCTCTAAAAACAGTACTCGTCTTGGTCAAACAATCAGAGAAATAATTCCAAGCTGTAATGCCCGACAAATAAAAAAGATAATGTGGCAAACCATCAGTACTTATTCCGGCTAAATTTCCGAAAACAAAAGTAAAAACTATGGTGGTGAAAATAGGCTGAATAAAGAACCACAATGGTCCTAAAATCGTTTGCTTATAAAAACTAACAAAATCTCTTTTTACAAATAGTAACAATAAATCCCTGTAATGCCAAAGGTCTTTGAATTTAATATCGAAAAGCGAGGTATGCCCTTTTATGACTAAATCCCAATCATTTGCGATTTTTGAATTTTGCATTTCTAAGTATTAATTTGTATGTTTTTTAAAGTGAAATGTTCGGCGATTATATTTTGTAAACTTACTTATTTTATTTAAATTTAAAATTAATAATAAGTAATAATCGATACCTTTAAAAAATATCAATATATGTAGTAAGTTTGTTAGAAGAAATTATTTATTATTTTCACCTCAATAATTTAAAAAATATGTATCTAAATTATGTGAAATCTTTTTTTGATTTTATAGCAGCTTTTATTGGACTAATTGTTTTAAGTCCTCTAATTATTGTTATTACCATTCTTCTATTTATTTTAAATAATGGAAAACCTTTTTATTTTCAAAACAGACCTGGTTATAAAGAAAAAATCTTCAGGATTATAAAATTTAAAACCATGAATGATAAAAAAAATGAAGCTGGAGAACTTTTACCTGATTTTGAAAGAACAACATTAGTTGGTAAATTTATTCGCAAAACTTCTATTGATGAAATTCCTCAATTGATAAATGTATTTCTTGGTCATATGAGTTTGGTTGGACCAAGGCCATTATTGCCAGAATATTTGCCATTATATAATGAGAATCAGAAACGAAGACATGATGTAAAACCAGGAATAACGGGCTGGGCTCAAATAAATGGTAGAAATTCAATTCTTTGGACTAAAAAATTCGAACATGATGTTTGGTATGTTGACAATGCTTCTATTTTATTAGACATGAAAATTTTATTATTGACAGTAAAAAAAGTATTGATTCCTCAAGGTATTAATGCCACTGAAAAATACACCATGGAAGAATTTAATGGTAAAAATTAATGTAGTAATAAATCAAGTAATAATTCAATCTATCAAAATAGACCTAAAAACAAGGTTTTAACTATATTTGCCGATTAAAATTGAAGAAAGTATACTTATTATTTACAAATCTATAATGGAAATAGACAAACAAAAAACTAAACGAGTTTATAAAAAGAAAATAAGAGGCCTTGAAAGTTACTCTTCAATATTATTCAAAATAGTTGGTTTTACGCTCTTATTCCTTGCTGTCTATTATTATTTAGACACAGGAAGCGGTAATACAGTTTCTCAACTTTCAAAAATGTTAACTGGTAAATCAAACCGAGTACACAATGGTGATAATTTAAAATTTTCTTGGGAAATATTTAGCCAACTTTTAGCTTGTTTTATTCCTGGACTCATTGGACTTGTTGCTTCAATTTTTTATCACAAAAAGAATAATTCATTGTTTTATAAGTTAAGCAATCTTATCATCGTCTTTTTAACGATTGCTCATGCTACTATTTTCGTAAACAATTGGTTGCCAAACTATATTTTTTCTTACTATAATTACTATATCGTTTCTGGTTTTATTCTTATCCCAATTGCTGTTTTTCTAATAAATTATTTAAGTTTAAAGAGAAGTTCCATTTTAACTTATACAACCATATACTTTTATGTATTACTCTTTGAATTATTGATCATTAGGTATAGTTTTACATACACTTATGTATTTTGTTGTATAATTTTATATACTGTTATAATATATCTGATTTCAAAGAAAGAAAATGATACTTATAATAATATTGTAAATGCAATTTCTGCTTATGGCTTTTTGGCAATTTTTTTAATTCGTCAATTAATTTATAATTCAAACACATCTTCATTTTGGTTGTTTTTTAGCATTAGTATTATTTATTTTTTATTGTTTTATTTTATTAGTTTGTCTATTCTATTTCAAGATAAAAAACCAATCTACAAACTATTTTATTGGATAAATTTAGCATTATTTTTATTCTTAAATTCTATTGTACTAAACAAATATTTTACTGTAACTTATAATATTTTACCAATAATTGGTGTTATAGGAACTAATGTTTTTTCAATATTTTTAAATAAAAAATACAATTATTTAAAAGGAAAAATCGCTTCAATAGAAATTTCAACTTTATTGCTTTTCGCTTTTTTATTTACTTTACTATTTCAAGATTATAGTTTTGAAATATTTTTTGGAACATTAGCTGTTTGCTTAATTTTTTATGCAATAGCTGGTCATAACAGATTTTTTATTTGGCTTTCAGGTTTATTCACATTTATGTTAATTCTTAAATTAATATATTTAATCATATCGTTATCATTGATCATAACTAGAGTTAAGGGTATAGATGAAGATTTTATAAGTATAGGATTTATAAATAGCGGTATCATTTTATTAGCTATTTGGATAGTAAAAAACAATTTAAAATCTACGAAGTTTCATGTATCTTATAAATGGTTGAACCGAGAGAAGTTTTTAAAATTTCTAAATACTTTCAACTTAATAAGTCTTTTTATTTTTATAATATGGATTAGTTTTTCGATTCTTTTTTATTTTGTTGGAGATTTATATTATGCAGTTAGAGTTCTTGTAATTGTTTCTAGTTTTTTAGTTTTATATATTCCAAAATATCATCAAAACCTTTATGTAAATCAAAAGCAAAAAATCCAATTTTTAACATATTTATTCTTTGTTGCATTAACATTTATAGGGTTTTATGAATTCCCATATACTTTCAAATATGATTTAACTTATGGCGGAATTATATCAACTGAAACAATATTTCATTATATAGAATTTATACTAGAAATAGGATTAGGTTATAGAATTTTAAATTCTATCAAAAACACAGAATCTGAAAATAGCTATTTTAAAGATTTAATTATTGTCATAACTTGCCTGTTTGGAATTATAACATTGTGCAAAGAATTTGACTATATTACCGTATTGCTTAATACAATTAGCAAGCATAATTTTGATCAAAATACTGTTTTAAATATCTTAGATAACAATCAAATTTTACCTTATTCAATAATATTATTGGTAAGTTTATTAATTATTTTATTAATTGGTTTGGTTGAGAACAACAAATTCTTGCGTTTGTTTTCAGTTTTTGTAGCCTTTTGTGTATTAGTTAAAGTATTCTACATTGAATACTACATTTTGACTAAAAATGATAAAATAACCATTATTATTATAACTGGAGTAACCTTCCTTCTGATTTCATCTATTTATAACAGAATAAAACAAAAGAGAAGTAAAAGAAGTGCTGTTTAATAAATGTTTTGAGAAATGGTTATTCTAATTGACTATTTTTATTCATAGCATCAATTAGTTCATTTTGAGATTTAATTTTTATACTTTGATAGAATGCATTCACATGACGATCATGATGAATGTCTGAGCCAACGAAATCTATTAAATTATTAGCTAATAAAAAGTCTGCAATAGTAGCAACTGATTTACCATAATATCCTACGGTAGACAATAAATTCAATTGAAATAAACAGCCAAGCTCTTTTAATCTAAAATAATCCTGTTTTGAATTATGATAATATAAATAACGTTCAGGATGTGCAAGTAAAGGAGTATAACCTTTAATCTGCAATTGAAATAAAATATTTTTTAAGTCTACAGTTGGATTTAAATAAGACATCTCAACCAATACCAAGTCATCTTTTAATGCCAATAATTTTTCGTTTTGAAAACGTTCTATAAACGACTCGTCCATCATATATTCTGAACTTACTCTGTGTAACATTTGGGCAAGTTTCATTGGCAATTGACTTTTTGTATTTAAAAAAGTTTCTTGAATAAAACTAGTTGAATTATCCCAAACATTAGTCATTGTATGAGGTGTTGCTATACATTTATTTATTCCAAGCAAAGCCATTTCTTCGAGTAATGAGGATGTTTCTTGTATTGATTTTGAACCATCATCTATATTTGGCAAAATATGAGAGTGAATATCAATATATCCAGTAGGTATGAGATCAACCAACTTTGGTTTATTTTTAAATAGGGAAATCATAGTTGATAAGGTTTCAGAGCCCAAAATTAAAGTAATTTATTCAATATTCCTTGTATTAACAAACTTAACCTTGTAATATTGCTTGAAAATATTTTTTTTTGAAAAACATGAATTCAAATTAAAATTTATTTTTTTATTTGAATTTTGAGAAAAATTAATTCATAAAGAACATTAAAAAATTCCCAAATGGATAAACCTAAAATTTGGCTTTCCTCTCCTCATATGGGCGGTAATGAAAAACAATATGTTGATGATGCATTTTCTAGTAATTGGATAGCACCTTTAGGACCAAATGTAACTGGCTTTGAAAATGATATTGTTTCCTATTTGTCAAATGAAGTGCATGTTGGAGCTTTAAGTTCAGGAACAGCAGCTTTACATTTAGGATTGATACTTTTAGATGTTAAACCAGGAGATGAAGTACTTTGCCAGAGTATGACTTTTTCTGCCTCGGCAAATCCTATAGTTTATTTGGGCGCAAAACCTATTTTTATAGATAGTGAAAAAGACACTTGGAATATATGCCCTGAAGCATTAGAAACTGCAATTAAAGATAGAATAGCAAAAGGGAAAAAACCAAAAGTTATAATAGCAGTTCATTTATATGGTATGCCTTATAAAGTAAAAGAAATTAGAGCAATAGCTGATAAATATGAAATTCCAATTCTTGAAGACAGTGCTGAAGCTTTAGGAAGTAGTTTCGAAGGACAAAAATGCGGAACTTTTGGCGATATTAGCGTGCTTTCATTTAATGGAAATAAAATTATTACAACCTCTGGTGGCGGTGCAATTGTTAGTAAAGAAAAAAAACATATAGAAAAAGCTGTATTTTTATCTACTCAAGCAAGAGATAATGCTCCACATTATCAACATAGCGAAATTGGTTATAACTACAGAATGAGTAATATTTGTGCAGGAATTGGTCGTGGACAAATGGAAGTTCTTGACAAGCATGTTTCATTACGAAGAGAAATGCATAGTTTTTACAAAAGTATTTTTAAAGAAATAGAGGAAGCGTCACTTTTTTCTGAATTTAATGAAAATTATTTTTCAAACTTTTGGTTATCAACAATTATATTTAATGATACCAAAAAGAACCCAGAAGAATTAAGATTACTTTTTGAAAAAGAAAATATAGAAACCCGACCACTCTGGAAACCAATGCATTTACAGCCAATTTTTAAACATGCTCCATATTATGGCGGTAATATTTCTGAAACATTATTTAAAAATGGCCTTTGTTTACCGTCAGGATCAAACTTATTAGTTCGTGATAAAGAAAGAATAAAAGAATGTTTAAATAATTATTTCTAAATTATTTATTTAAATTTGGGGACCACAACGCTAATAATGGTTTCATTTTGAAAAAAAAGATTACTTTTTATTACAAAAACTTTTTAAATATAAGTAAATTAAA
>NZ_JBMOGQ010000117.1:0-7092 GCF_049318325.1 Flavobacterium sp.
AATACTATTTAATAATTCGGATTCAGGTATAGAAATTTCACGTCCATAATAATAAAATTTAATCCATTTATAAATTAAACGTGTTCAACTAATAAGTCAAAAACTGATTATTTAGTTAACCTTCCAGAAGAAATATAAAACTGATTCAAAAATTAGTTTACCTACCATATACCATAGAAATCCATTGGTTAATTTAGCTGATGAGATTTCTTTGGTAAAATGGAACTTGATGAATTTTTCAGATTTTCTACTCAAAATAATGCCTTATTTTTGTAAAGATTAAAAATAGCTCCTATGAAGGTTGACTATTATTAATTACTCTTTTAGTAATTTCCAAATAAGAAAAACATTGAAGTGTCTGAAATTATTCTCCTGGCATCTCTTGTGTCATTTCGTCATATGAGACACCTTTGGGTTGAGCGCAGCTAAATCACATTGATTACTTTGTTTTATATGATTTGTTCTGCGTTATCTATCAAGGATTACTCACAACCATAGCGAACAGACGAAGTAAATATGCTATGTTGTTTTTTGAGTTTTTTACGCTTCCCGAAGCCTAGGGACAGCAAAGTTTTTTATGAAAAGAACGCAGGGTCTATTATAAGAATTATTTTCTTCCTTTATTTTTTATTGGTTTTTATGTTGGTTTTTATGTTGGTTTTTTAATTTATTTACAATGTATTGATTATTAATTAATTTTTTGTGTATTTTTATACCCCCTTGTTTACCTAAATAGTATTCCTGCTGACAGCTTTGGTTAGTGTGTGTTTTTCTTTGTGGTTGTGTTATTATTGCTTGAAAAAGATGTTATTTTTTAAAGACTTTTAAGTAATATAGCTTTTATGACCATTTAGAATTTGAATTTACTTTTTTGTATTTAGTTATAACATTAAAAATATTATGAATAGAAATTTACTACCCCCAATTAGTAGTTTGTTTGCCTCTTTTAAAACAAAGTCTTATATTTTGGTGCTGACTCTAGTGCTGGTGTTGAATTTTGGAATTACGAGCAAAATTAATGCGCAATGCATTGGGCCGTATCAAGTTTTTGAGAGTTTTGGAGCAGCCGCTACTAGACCAACAATGATAACTAATGGTTGGGCTTTTAGTGCCGCAGCTGTTACACCAGCATCAAGTGCTGCAGCAAGTAGGTCTGGTTCTAATTTTCTAAATATGGGTGCTACCTTAGGAGCCAATGTAACTACACCAATAATTGTAAATCCAAACATATTTCAGTTTTATCATAGAAGTACTCTCACAACTAGAGATGTTGTTATTAAAGTGGAATGGTTGACTTCTGATTTGTCTACTGTTTTAGGATTTGCTTCAGCAACGACAACATCAACTGCATATTCTGCTTATACAGTTAATTTATCGGCATTTACTAATATTAGAGTGAGAATAACATATGATGCAGTTTCTGGTGCTTCAGGAGCGCCTGGTTTACAATTAGATGATATTTCTTGGACATCTACCATCGCATCCCAAAATACTATTGTTGTTCCCGAACGTGGGAACTCAACCTGCAGCTCAGTTACTGTTCCTGCTGCTGGATCAGGGGTATTAAAATTTTATGATCAAGGAGGATTGTCGGATAACTACAGCAGCCCCAGAACCTATCAATCTGCGGCTACTGCAACATCAGTAGGCACAACAGTCACTGTGGGTACTACTACAAATTTAGTTGTTGGCATGTTTTTAACTGTTCAAGCAGGAACTGGTGCTTTTTCGCCAGGAACTACTGTTACAAATATAATAGATGCTACAAGCTTTACCGTCAGTGTTGCACCTACCACACCATTAATTGCGGCTACTGTATTTGGAACATTAGTTACTACGCCCTATGTATCTTCAGGGGCATCATCTGCTGGTACTACTATTACAGTTGCTACTACTGCTAATTTGGTAGTAGGAATGTCAATTGCTATGGTAAGCGGTACGGGAGCTTTTGCTGCTGGAACAACTGTAACAAGCATTTTAAATGCTACAAGCTTTACCGTCAGTGTTGCGCCTACCACTGCATTAAGTGGGGCTGTGGTTAGAGGAACTCCTCCTCAAACTCAGATTGTAGTATTTCAACCTACAAACGCATCAGAAAAAGTTAGATTAACCTTTGTGAATTTATTTGCTTTGGATGCGTTAGCTAATATAACAGTTTATAATGGTAATGGTGCAATAGCAGGTAACGAATTTGCTAATTCTAATGCTTATACAAATACTTCTCTTTTACCAGGTGCTGCCCAGTCACCAGTCAATAGTTTCACTTCTACAGACCCGAGTGGTTTTATTACGGTAAAATTTGTTTCCTCGATCTTAACGCCTTTGTCAGGATTTGATGTTAATGTAGAGTGTATTGCAGATTTATCCATTACCTCTTTAAGTGCTTCAAGCGGTTGTTCGGGAACGCCATTTACGGTTACAGGTACTGGCTTTACAAATACAGCTATGTCTGCAACTGTCGGCGGTTTTGCTGCAACAGCAACTTATGTTAATGGAACAACTATAACAATTACACCAACTACGGCGGTTGCTTCAGGAGCCGTGGTGCTTACTAATGGAGGTACCGCAATTAGTCCAACCAATTACACAGTAAATGCTTTGCCTACAGTTTCAGCAGGGTCATCTGTTTGTGTTGGAAGTACAATTACAATTTCGCCTGTCACAGGTGGAACTTGGTCAAGTAGTGATGCTACCAAGGCTACGGTGACTAATTCAGGCATAGTTACTGGTATTTCAGCAGGTAGCGCAACATTTACCTTTACAAATAGCACTACTGGTTGTAGCGCAACCACTTCAGCGGTTACCATTAATGCTTTGCCAGTAGTAAGTGCAGGGTCTTCTGTTTGTGTAGGAAGTACTATTACTTTATCACCAACTACGGGCGGAACATGGTCAAGTAGCAACAATAGTATAGCTACTATAACCAATGCAGGGATTGTAACAGGTGTTTCCTCTGGGAGTGTAAACTTTAGTTTTAATAATTCAACTACAGGTTGTAATGCAGTTACTTCTTCGGTAAATGTCATAGATGCACCTGTAGTCATTTTAAATACCACACTCGCGCAAACCTATTGTTTGAATGCAACAGCCTCAGCTTTGTCAGTAACAGCTAGCACTGTATCGGGTGTTATTACTTCTTATCAGTGGTTTAGCAATATTGTATCGTCTACTTCAGGGGCTATATCTATAAGTGGAGCCACTAGTAACTCTTATCCTCCTTTAACCACGACCTCTGGAACACTTTATTATTTTTGTCAAGTTACAAATACAGCTGGTTGTGTAACCAATAGTGCGGTATCAGGAGGAATTTTAATTAATGGCCCGCTATCGCCAACCACTACTACTGCAGCTACGGGTCCATCTTTTTCTTCATTTGTTGCAAACTGGACTGCTTTAGTCGGAGCTACAGGTTATTATTTAGATGTTTCAACTTCAAATACTTTTGCCACTTTTTTACCGGGTTATAATAATCTATTAGTTGGTAATGTTTCTTCTTATTTAGTATCTGGTTTGGTTATAAACACACCTTACTATTATAGAGTGAGAGCAATAAATTCATGTGCAACAAGTTCTGATTCCAATACAACAACTATAACTACTGGTTCTATATCATATTGTAATCCCACTTACGCAACGGGGAGTGCTACAGGAGATGAAATTACAAATGTAACTCTTGGCGCACTTAACAACACTTCTGGGGCGTCTGCAGGACCTGCTTTTTACACCTTCTATAATTCAGTTACAATTCCTACTTTATATCAAAATTCAACTTCTACTATTTCAATTTCATTCGGTACTCAGTCAAGACAGTATGTTGGAGTTTGGATAGATTACAACCAGAACAGTTTGTTTGAAGTTTCCGAAGGTGTCGTTTCTGTAAATAATGCTGGTTCAAACGGAACATCAGTACTTACAATTGTAATTCCAGCAGGAGCTATAACTGGAAACACTAGAATGAGAGTTAGAGGGGGTGATAATGCGGCACTAACGACAGCTATGGCTTGTGGTGCTTCAGGCAGTATCTTTGGTGAAACTGAGGATTATATAGTTAACATTTTACCTATTCCACCCTGTGCCGTTGTTTTGCCAACTGGGTTAGCATCTTCATTTGTTACTGGAACATCTGCTACAATTTCATGGTCGGATGCTTCAAATACACTCGGAAGTATTTATGAATATGCTTTTTCAACTTCAAGTGCAACTCCAACTTCGGGTACTTTAATTACAAGTGCTACATCAGCGAATTTAACAGGCCTAACAGATGGAGTAACCTACTATGCTTGGGTGAGAACCAATTGTGGTGGATCAAACCAGAGTGCTTGGGTTGGGCCAATTAGTTTTTTTACTGGTGTGCTTGATGTAGTAAACTTGAACGCTACAACAAATGGTGGAAGTTTAACCACTTGTTTTGCTAAGTTTTATGATAGTGGAGGGCCTACAGCTCCTTATACAAATAATGAGTCCTATACCTATACTTTTGTTCCAGCCACAGCAGGATCAAAACTTAAAGCTGTATTTAATTCATTTGCACTAGAAAATAATTATGATTTTCTATCTATATATAATGGTACAACAGCTACAGCAGCTAATTTAGTTGGGACTTACACCAATGCTCAAATTGCTGCTGGCCAAACTTTTTTCTCCACTGCGCCAGGAGGTGAATTAACATTCCGATTTACATCAGATATTTCTGTAACTCCAGCAGGTTGGGATGTTAGTTTATCTTGTGTTACAGTTCCAACAATATCAAGTTTTACACCAACATCTGCGTGCGCAGGTGTAGCCACTGTCGTAACAATTACAGGAACGAATATGTCAGCTGTTAACTCAGTTTCATTTAATGGTATTACTGCCGTTCCTACCGCTACTACAGCAACTTCCGTAACAGTAAATTTACCTGCTACAGCAACTTCTGGACTAGTAACGGTTTCTACAGCAACAGCAAGTGGAAATAGTGCTTTAGCTACTGTCCCGGTTTTTACCGTAAACCCAAGGCCATCTACTCCAAACGCAGGTGCTGATGCCAACATATGTACAGGAGGACCTTTGACTCTAAATGCTGCAGGGGTTATAAGTCCTCAGCCTATTTATCAAAATAATTTTTCATCGGGCGCTGGCTTAGTTACTAGCCATACAAATTGGAGTGCCGTTTCAACTAATTTAGCGGGTGGTGCGGCAAGTGGTGAATTAAGATTTAATTGGACTCCTTCCAGTACAGATGACTTTTGGATTTATCCAAATCAATTAATCAATACTACAGGTTATACTTCTTTGAATTTAACCTTCAATAGCGCTGTAGACTGGTTTTCAGGGACTTTCAATTTATACGTAGATACTTCTCCAGATGGGGTAACATGGACACCTAGATGGAATGTAGCGCCTACAGGAAATATTGCAGCAGGCCCTGTAAGTGTGAATCTTGGTGCACTTGACGGAACAAGTTTTTACATTAGATATAGACTTAGCGGAAATAGTTTCAATATAGATTTTTGGTACATTGATGATCTAATTGTAACGGGTATTCCAACTTTAAATTATTCGTGGAATACTAATTCATCATTAAGCTCAACATCAATTGCAAATCCAATTGCAACTCCAACAACAACTCAAACCTATACAGTGACTACTTCTTTTAATGGGTGTAGTTCCCCTTCAGATAGTGTTTTAGTAACTGTAAGTCCTAAACCAACCTCGGTTATAAGTGGCTCGCAGTCGGTTTGTAACGGTGCAACAGCTAGCCTTAGCGTTGCATTAACAGGAGTTGCTCCGTGGAGTTTAACCTATACAAATGGTACAACGTCTACCACAGTAACTGGAATTTTGACGAGCCCTTACACATTTACTACACCTGCGATTTCCACAACAACTACCTATACGATAAGTGCGTTAAGTGATAGCAGATGTTCTTCGGGACCAGCTGATAGGACAGGAAGTGCGGTTATTTCATTAATAATCCCGCCTACTGTTACTATTGCTGCATCAGCTGCATCAGTTTGTTTTAATTTTGCTAGTCAAACTACTACTCTGGCTTATTCTGCTACATCAGGTTCTCCTGCAACGTATAGTATTATTTGGGGTGCGGGTTATTTGCCATCAGGTTTTGTAACTATGACAGATGCACCATTCCCAGCAGGAGCTTCAGGTACTATAAATGTAACTGTTCCACCAGGTGCTGACAATTCAGTTCTTAATACCGCAACAATAGTGGTTAAAAATGCGCAAGGGTGCATCAGTGCAAGCTATTCTTTTTCGTTAGCTGTTAATATTTCGCCTGCTGTAACCATGACAGTTTCATCTCAAACTAGATGTTTCAGTGCTTCAAGTCAAACGGTAACTTATAATTATTCTGGAGCTAATGTTGCAAACAGCTATGATGTTACTTGGAATGCATCGCCAGCTAATTCATTACAAACTTTTTCAAATATTCCGTTTCCAAGTAGTTCAGGTTCTATAACTATTAATGTACCTGCTGGAACACCGGGAGGTACGTATACTGGGACAGTGACACCAAGAAATTCAGGTTGTGGTGTTGGTGCAGCTCCTAGAACAATTACACTAATTATTAGTCAGCCATCTATAACACCTGCAGCATCTGCAGCGTCAACTTGTTTTAGTGCAACAGCTCAAACTACAACATTAGCTTATTCCAATCCTGTTGCCACGCCTACCTTATATAGTATTGCATGGAATTCAGTTCCTGCTAATAGTTTTGTTGGAGTTACTGATGCTTCAATTACGGCAAGTCCATTAACCATTTCAATACCTGCTAATACGGCTGAAAACACCTATACAGGTACTATATCGGTGAAAAATGCCAATGGATGTGTAAGCCCAGGAACAACTTTTACAGTTTCTGTAGTTAATAAGCCTGTCATGTCAGGTATCAGTATTCAATCTTTATGTTCTAGTGCATCCATTCAATATCCTTTGTTGACTTTTTCATCAGTTGCTAATTCACCAACTTCTTACAGTATAGATTGGAATCCGGCAGCAAATGCAGCGGGTTTGGCAGATCAAGGTGTAACAACTGATGCTTTTGCTTCAACTGGAATAACAACAATTGTAATTCCTGCTAATTTACCTTTGAATCAA
>NZ_JBMOGQ010000118.1:0-6913 GCF_049318325.1 Flavobacterium sp.
AAAACTTCACGTTGATGGCCAACGATAAATCGAAAGTAGAACTCAATTTAAAATCTGAAAAAACAGCTGTTGATGTAAGCAAAAGCGCTTATGTAAAAGCACTTATTTCCTCTGGCGAAATGAAATTTGATATGTATCAAAAAGCAACTGCGGAAGTAGAAGGTGATGCAATAGATTTAAAACTCCGATTGGATAACAACACCGATTTCACTGGTGAAAAATTTAAAGCTACAAATGCTTTAGTAGAAACTTCAGGTTATTCCAAAACAAATATTAATATCAGTAATATAGCAACTCTAGATGCTTCCGGAAATAGTGAAATAGAATTGTATGGAGAACCCATAAAAATTGAAATCAAGCACTTTACCGATAGTGCTAATTTACAAAAAAAACCAACTAAAAAATAAAGAAAATCCCATCAATTTAAAAGATGGGATTTATGGTTGTATTTTAGAAGCCAAAAGATAAATCACCGCCATTCTGATGGCAACACCATTTTCGACTTGCTCTAGGATGACTGATTGTTTAGAGTCGGCTACATCTGAAGTAATTTCTACTCCCCTATTAATTGGTCCAGGGTGCATAATAACAATTTCTTTTGATAAAGAATCTAAAAGTTGTTTGTCAACACCATATTGCTGTGCGTATTCTCGTGTTGATGGAAAGTAATTAAAATCCATTCTTTCGTTTTGAACGCGAAGCATATTGGCTACATCACACCATTCTAGTGCTTTTCTCAGGTTTGGTTCCACAGTTACACCAAGACTTTCAATGTGTTTGGGAATTAAGGTTTTTGGCCCACATACTTTTACTTCCGCACCCTGCATTTGGAGTGCATAGATATTGGATAATGCTACTCGTGAATGTAAAATATCACCAACGATTACCACTTTCTTACCTCCTACTTCGCCCAATCTTTCTTTGATGGAATAACAATCTAAAAGTGCTTGTGTTGGATGTTCATGTGCTCCATCTCCAGCGTTGATGATGCTTGCCTTTACATTTTGTGATAAGAAGTAAGCAGCTCCGGGATTTGCATGCCGCATAACTACCATATCTACTTTCATCGAAAGGATATTGTTTACCGTGTCTATCAATGTTTCTCCCTTTTTTACTGAAGATTGTGCTGTAGAAAAACTAATAACATCCGCGGATAATCTTTTTTGAGCTAACTCAAAGGAAAGTTTGGTTCGTGTACTGTTTTCGAAAAAGATATTGGCAATGGTAATGTCGCGAAGCGATGGTACTTTTTTAATAGGCCGATTGATGACTTCTTTAAAATGGTCAGCCGTTTCAAATATCAAATCGATATCTTGCTTGTTAAGATACTTTATCCCTAATAAATGGTTAACTGATAGTTCCAATTGAGTCTGTGGTTTGTAGTTAGTTGTTTATAGTTTTAATTCATAATTCCTAAATCAAGTATACTGCATCTTCTCCATCCTTCTCCTTCCAACAGACTTTTACTTTTTCATCATTAATAACATCAACTTGGCGACCTCTATAATCAGGTTGTATTGGCAGATGACGACTGAATCTTCTATCAATCAATACTAACAGTTCTATTTCTGAAGGTCTTCCAAAGGATTGTATGGCAGTCAATGCAGCTCGTATACTTCTTCCTGTGAAGAGTACATCGTCAATAAAGACAACTTTCTTATCTTCAACTAGGAAGTCAATTTGTGTCTTATTTGCTTCTAACTGTTTTTCGCCACGACGAAAATCATCACGAAAAAAAGTGATGTCTAAAAACCCTAAAGATATATTTTTGATGTTGTATTCAGTTTCTAAAATGATCTTCAATCGTTCAGCGAGCGAAACACCGCGGGGTTGAATTCCAATAAGAACTGAGTTGGAAAAATCAAGGTGATTTTCAATCAACTGACAAGCCAAACGATGGAGTATGATATTGACTTCTTTGGAAGTGAGCAATACTTTTTGACTCATGATAGTGTAGTTTGGGATACAAATATAAGAATTATGAATTAGGTTCTTTAATTATGATTTAAAGAATTAAAAAAAGATAAAATTTTCCTGACCATAATACTTGCAAATAAGTATTTTTTTTATTGTAAATAATTTTGTCGATGGGTTTTCATTCTTCAGCTTATAAAAATTGAGATAAAACTATTAAAAGTACATAAATATGATAGTGGTTTTTTTGTACTTTTAAATTTCTAAAAAAGTATATGTCCAAACTTACTCATATCTGCACGAGCATCTTTACTGTTATGTCGCAAATGGCAACCGAACACAATGCTATTAATCTTTCACAGGGATTCCCTAATTTTCCGGTTGACAAAAGATTAAGTGATATTTTTGCCCGACTGGCATCTGAAAACGTACATCAATATAGTCCAATGAGCGGATATCCCCCGCTTTTAGAAAAAATTGCTGGACTTACCCAACAATCATATCGAAGAATAGTTAATCATAAGAGTGAAATCCTTATCACCGCTGGCGCGACCGAAGGAATTTTTGCTACTATACAAGCTTTAGTAAATACAAACGATGAAGTCATTATTCTTGATCCAAGTTACGATTGTTATGAAGCTCCAATTTTGTTAAGCAACGCCAAACCAATTCGGGTGGCACTTAATGATGATTTCACACCCAATTGGGAAAATATAAATTCGGCAACAAACGAGAATACAAAACTTATCATGATCAACAATCCGCATAACCCAACAGGTAAAACCTGGACTTCAGCAGATTTTGATCAATTAGAAAAATTAGTTGACTCCTTCCCTAACCTATTCATTTTTTCGGATGAAGTTTATGAATATATTACTTTTGAACAGACACATATTTCAATACATAATCGTCAAAAATTGTGGAATCGAAGCATTACAGTTTCTTCTTTTGGAAAATCATTTCACATTACAGGATGGAAAATTGGTTACGTCATTGCACCGGAACATTTGATGAAAGAAATCAAAAAAGTGCATCAATTCCTTGTTTTTAGTGTGAATAGTATTTCGCAAGTTGCCATTTCGGAATATCTTGATATTGTTGATGTCTATAGTCTTGGGAATTTCTACCAAGAAAAAAGAGATTTCTTCCGTAATTTATTGAAAGAAACCAAACTGCAACTCTTACCTTGCGAGGGCACTTATTTTCAGGTTGCTTCTTATGCCAATATTTCAAGTGAAGATGATATGACTTTCACCAAGCGATTGGTAACCGAATTTGGTGTGGCAGCCATTCCGATTTCTCCTTTCTATGCAGGTGGGAAAGATACTAAATGCATTCGATTTTGCTTTGCCAAAGATGACGCAACACTAACTCAAGCTGCTGAAAGATTAATAAAACTATAATTATATTTACCAAAAAAATAAAACCTTATGAATTTTTCTGCAAAAATGCTTCGGGATAATGCATTATCCGATAAAGTAATAGTAGTTACCGGAGGCGGAAGTGGATTGGGTAAAGCCATGACCAAATATTTTCTTGAATTAGGTGCCAAAGTAGCTATTACATCGCGCGATTTAGAAAAACTAAAAAACACTGCTTCCGAATTGGAAAAGGAAACTAGTGTAACCCGAGACGAAGCCGAACTGAGCGGAGTTAAATGTCTTCCAATTCAATGTGATGTTCGTCATTATGATCAAGTTGAAGCTATGCTTGCTGAAGTATTGAAAACTTTTGGAAGAGTTGATGTATTGCTAAATAATGCAGCCGGAAACTTCATCTCGCCTACCGAAAGACTTTCTGCTAACGCTTTCGATACTATCATCGATATTGTTTTAAAAGGTTCCAAAAACTGCACACTCGCTTTTGGTAAACATTGGATTGCCGAAAAACAAACCAATTGCAATGTTTTGAATATTGTAACAACTTATGCTTGGACAGGTTCGGGTTATGTGGTGCCAAGTGCTACCGCCAAAGCCGGAGTTTTAGCAATGACCAGAAGTTTAGCAGTAGAATGGGCAAAATACGGTATTCGAATGAACGCCATCGCTCCCGGACCATTTCCAACCAAAGGTGCTTGGGACAGATTATTACCCGGAGATTTAGCCGAAAAGTTTGATATGGCGAAAAAAGTCCCAGTGAAACGCGTGGGCGACCACCAGGAATTAGCCAATTTAGCAGCTTATTTAGTTTCTGATTTTTCTGCCTACATAAATGGTGAAGTCATTGTCATTGACGGCGGTGAATGGTTACAAGGCGCAGGGCAATTCAACATCTTAGAAAAGATTCCGCAAGAAATGTGGGATATGCTTGAAACAATGATTAAGAATAAAGGAAGTAAATAGTTAGAATCCAAAGTCTCAGTCTCAACCTCAGTAGGTAGATTTTTTTGGCTGAAAACTGCAACTAGTACTTAAAACTAAAACACTCAAAACTTTACAAGAATGTTAACAAAATTCAGTTGGCTAAGCCATAAATAATTGTATTTTTACGGCTCTATATTTTTAAAAATTAAATGGGTAAAATCATTGCTATTGCCAATCAAAAAGGTGGTGTTGGAAAAACAACAACTTCTGTAAATCTTGCAGCATCACTTGGAGTTTTAGAAAAAAAAGTGCTTATAATAGACGCTGATCCACAAGCAAACGCGAGTTCCGGTTTAGGTATTGATGTGGAAAATGTGACTACTGGTACCTATCAAATTCTGGAACACAGCAATACACCTGTAGAAGCAATTATTCCATGCAGCGCACCAAATGTTTGGGTAATTCCTTCGCATATTGATTTGGTTGCCATTGAAATCGAGTTGGTTGACAAAGAAAATCGAGAGTACATGCTTAAACAAGCTTTGGAAAGCATCAAAAACGAATATGATTATATCCTAATTGATTGTGCCCCATCTTTAGGTTTGTTAACATTAAATGCATTAACCGCTGCCGATAGCGTGGTCATTCCTATTCAATGTGAATACTTTGCTTTAGAAGGTTTAGGAAAACTATTAAACACGATTAAAAGTGTTCAAAAAATACACAACGCAAATTTGGATATCGAAGGACTTTTATTAACCATGTTTGACTCCCGTTTGCGATTGTCTAATCAAGTGGTTGAAGAAGTGCAAAAACATTTTAGTGATATGGTTTTCAAAACAATCATTCAACGAAATGTAAAATTAAGTGAGGCACCAAGTTTTGGTGAAAGTATCATTAACTTTGATGCAACTAGCAGAGGCGCAACAAACTACTTGAGTTTAGCCCAAGAAATTATCAAGAAAAACAGCAATTAAAGCATGGCAAAAGCTATAAAAAAACAAGCATTAGGAAGAGGTTTATCAGCCTTATTAAAAGATCCTGATAATGATATAAAATCGATTGGTGATAAAAATGCTGACAAAGTTGTAGGCAATATTATTGAATTAGATATTGAGGCAATTGCCATAAATCCATTTCAACCAAGAAGTAATTTCAATGAAGATTCGCTGCAAGAATTAGCGTCGTCTATCAAAGAGTTAGGGTTAATTCAACCTATAACCGTTCGAAAATTAGAATTCAATAAATACCAATTAATTTCTGGTGAACGTCGTTTACGTGCTTCAAAATTAGTTGGTTTGACTACGGTTCCGGCTTACATTAGAATTGCCAATGACAATGAATCATTGATAATGGCTTTGGTAGAAAACATTCAACGTCACGATTTAGACCCAATTGAGATTGCGCTTTCGTATCAAAGATTAATTGACGAAATTCAATTGACACAGGAACAAATGAGCGAACGCGTTGGAAAAAAACGTTCTACGATTGCCAACTATTTGAGATTGTTAAAGTTAGACCCAATCATTCAAACCGGAATTCGTGATGGTTTTATCAGTATGGGACACGGTCGTGCAATTATCAATATTGAAGATCAGGACGTACAGACCGATATTTACCAAAAAATCGTAAGTCAAAATCTTTCAGTTCGTGAGACTGAAGCTTTGGTTAAAAATTACCAAGATAGCATTAAACCTAAATCTTCAAAAGCTAAAAAGACCGCTTCATTTAAAGTTGAAGATGACCAGAAAAAAGCATTCATAAATTTCTTCGGTTCAAAAATTGACGTAAAAGTTGCCGGAAACGGTAAAGGAAAAATCACGATTCCATTTCACTCCGAAGAAGATTTTAATCGCATTATCAAACTAATAAAAGGTTAGTGAATAAGATTTTTTACATAGTAATACTCTCATTTCTATTTGGAAATCAATGTGTTTTTTCTCAGGAAATTGGTAAAGCTTTAAAAGCAAAAGACACTTTAAAACAAAAAGAAATTGATCCACTCCGACCAACAAAAGCTGCTTTTTATTCTGCTTTATTACCAGGATTAGGTCAGGCATACAATAAAAAATATTGGAAAATCCCCATTGTTTACGGTGCCATTGGAACAAGTTTGTATTTTTATATTGATAACAGTAAAAAATACCATAGCTATCGAGATGCTTACAAACGCAGATTATTAGGATTTGACGATGATCAATATCAATATCTTGATGATTCCAGATTAATACAAGCACAACGATTCTATCAAAGAAATAGAGATTTATCACTTTTAGTTACTATTGGTTTTTATGTATTAAATATAGTTGACGCTAATGTTGACGCACACTTAATACAATTCAACGTGAGTGATAAACTATCATTTCAACCTGATGTGTATATGAATGATATTGATTACAAACCAAACTTAGGACTAACTTTTAACTACAAATTCTAGATGAAAATAGCCTTATTAGGATATGGTAAAATGGGCAAAGTAATCGAAGGGATTGCTTTAGAAAGAGGTCATAAAATTGTATTAAAAAAAGACGAATTTAACACTTTTGATGGCTTAGCTTCAGCAGATGTTGCTATTGATTTTAGTGCACCAAAAGTTGCGGTTGAAAATATTTCTGCTGCTATTAATCATGGAATTCCGATAGTTTCGGGAACAACTGGTTGGTTAGAGAATTATCATTTAATGGAGAAGCTTTGTC
>NZ_JBMOGQ010000119.1:0-6905 GCF_049318325.1 Flavobacterium sp.
CTCCGCATCAACATTTGTGGTAAAAATCGCCACCTTCGCCAAGCCCGAAAACGTTGTAGGAGATTTCAGACGAGCGAACAGTTCATTATTCAACAGCAGAAAGAAATTTGAAACAGTCATTAAAACTATTCAACAAATAGCATGACAAATTCAAACGCATAAGCAAAAATAACTGAGAAATATTTGATACTTTCGTAAGAATGTAATCTGATACAGCGGTTGAGTTACAGACAGACAACCGAAAAATGTCAACCTGTATGGTGGTCAGACACTAAGGATCTTCCAACTGACACGAACAAAATAAATTCTACTAATATGAAAACTTATTTTTCAAAACTACTGATGTTAGCAATACTTTTGCTTACAATCCACACAAATTCAGTTGCACAAAGTTATATTCCAAACTATCTACTTCAAACAAACGATTATATCACCCAAAATTTTGAAATACAAGATTCCTCAGGTTGGTTTCTAATAAGACCGGGAGTTAATATTACTGATTTGAATTTTTTACAGAATAACAAACAACATTTTGGAATGGGTATAAATGATAATTTTTCTATTTTTAAAGTTACTACAGATGATTTTGAATTCATGAGACCTGAAGATAAAGTTACACATGAGAGGTATATTCAAACTTACAATGGAATAAAAGTTGAGTTTGCTGAATTTTTTATACATCATAAAAATGGCAACTTAGTAAGCATTAATTGTAAAGTAGTCGAAGGGTTAAATACAACAACTACCCCTGTTCTTAACGAAAGTAATGCATTGACAAATGCTATAAATCACTTAGGAAACTCTATCATTTACTCTTGGCTAGATTCAAATTTAGAAAACGAAGCAAAAATCCTTACAGGAGATTCCTTGGCAACATATTATCCTACAGGAGAATTACTATTTGCAAAGACTGGTGAACAAAAAGACTATTCAAATAGCAATTTTATTCTCGCTTGGAAATTTCGTTTACAGAGTGAACAAGCGGGTATAGATAAAAATGTTTATATTAATGCTTCTAATGGCTCAGTGATTAAAACATCTGAAAATATACATAAAGACGGAATCGCAGATTTACTTTATTACGGACAGCGTACAATAGATACCAAACATAGAGGATGGCCATATTCAGATAATATCCTTCTAACAAATGATGGAGGTAGAAATATAGAAACCAAAGAGCCTGGCAATGGAAATAGCTTTCATTTATGGAATGCATTATGATGATGGTGATGATAGTTGGCCTTGGTCTGACAGATTTGTAACTACTCCACATTATTGTGCAAGTCAATCCTGGGATTACTTTAAGCAGTCTTTTAACAGAGATGGTTGTAAAGGTAATGGAAGAAATATTCAAGTTTGGGCAAATATGACTGGATTTGGTAATGCAAACTATTCAAACATACCAGGTGCTGATAGACTAAAAATTGGTTTTTTGGGCAATCAATGTTTAGCTACTCTTGATATCTTAGGGCATGAATTTGCTCATGGAGTCACTGAATTTACAGCAGACTTGGAGTATGAAAGAGAATCAGGGGCTTTAAATGAATCGTTTTCAGACATTTTCGGCTTCATGATAGAGCGATATGCACAAAATGGAGTTACAAATGACTGGAATATTGGAGAAGATGCAATTATTTTAAGAAGTATGTCATTTCCACCAGCACTTGGTCAGCCGTCAATATATCAAGATAATAACCTATGGGCAAATACAAACTGTGGTGTACCATCTGAACAAAACGACTGGTGTGGCGTCCATACCAATAGTGGTGTGCAAAACTATTGGTTTCATCTCTTGTCTGTAGGTTCTACAAATCCAACTTTTAACAACATTCAAGTTACAGGCATTGGTGAAGTTAACGCCTCTAGAATTGCATATTATAACCTGACTAATTTTTTAGGTTGCAATTCGGATTATAATGATTCAAGATGGGGTAGCATAAATTCGGCCTTTAATTTATTTGGAGGCCATTGTAATAACGAAATTACCCAAACACAAAATGCATGGGCGGCCGTAGGAATTGGTGATGTAAGATCTCCCTTAACACTTTCTGGCCCTTCTGTCATTTATCATATCAATGGAGTACCATTTGGTTCTATGCCTAAGCACTATACAGCAAGCGGAGGTAAAACTATTTTTCCATTTCAGTATTCATGGTTTAGTCCAGCACCTTGGCAATTTTCCATTAGTGGCACAAATAGTGAAGTGTTCTCAATAACCAGTTTTAATGGAAATTTCAATACATCAAATATTCAAGTTACTGACCATTGTTCAAGCATTTCAAAAAATGTAACATTTGTAGATTTAGGACTTGCACATGAAGGACCAAATCAGACTAATTCATTAGCGAAAGTATATCCTAATCCAGTAAGAGACGTTCTACATATTGACACAAATTTTGACAATGTTAATGATGAAAATAATTGGGTATATAGTATTATAGATATGAATGGAATCTATAAGTATCAACAAATATTTAGTAATGGGAATAACCCTTCAGAAATTAACGTAAGCAACTATGTAGCAGGTACCTATAATTTAATTATACAAAAAGGTGCTAATATTCAAATCCTTAGGTTTGCAAAAATGTAAAATCAAACTATTACTACTATGAGATACATGATTGTAACTTTAGCAATCTTAATATATTCATTGGTTAACTTGAAAGATTCCTTTGCGCAGAATAATCAAGTAAGTATTATAACACCAGGGGCATACTTTTTTAATTATGCAGGTTATAAATTCAATACACCCTATAAGCAACAAACGCTTAGAATGATACCTTCACTTTCATATATGTATATAAAGAATAAAAGAGGGTTTCAAATTACTGGAGTGTTGTATGACTATACCTATATAAGTCGTAAAAATATGATAAACTTAAAGGATAGCACGGTTATTAGTAGGAATGGATTTTGCCTTTCTTTAGACTACGTGTATAATCTAAAGCAGAATAATTTGGGAGATGTAAAATTACTTTTAGGTCTATCGAGTAAAGTTTCCTATTCAGATATACACAAGTTTACTATTTCACATGGTACTTGGTCTGAAAGTATTTCAGACCAAGATGCAAGCCAAGTGGGTGGGTTAGCACTGAATGTTGGAGTTAATTGTAATATAAAAATTTATAAGCGGTTTTTTATTACTTCTACATTAAGAAGTATTAATTTTTTACTAGGTGGTAAATATCAGAAAAATTCAATTTGGTTTGAAAATGGCATTGCTTATAGATTTGGTAAGAAATGATTTTTAATAATAAGACAGGCAGGTGCGAATTTTCATCTGTCTGTTCTTTTTATTAGATTATTTCAATTATTAATGACAAGCTAACAGCAAAACGAAACCTCCTACAACATGCGTTTTGCGTCAGTGGGGCTGATGTACTAGGCTGAACAATTGAACTTTCTAAAAACAATCTACCAACTTTAAACTGATGGACTTTCTATCCCCCACCGAACGCAAAGCGCAAAACCGTTATGCGGCATTGTAAAAAGACAGAATACACATGAAATTTGGTAAGACTATAAAAATATTTCTCATTGACGGAGAACCTAACGGACGAATGAGTTGTGAACTTTCCAACTGGTCTGGAAAAGCATACAAAATCCCTCGAATTAAGATCAAAGACTGTTCAGACCGAGAAGATCTAACTAGTACAGGTGTGTACTTACTGTTCGGAAAAGATGATACTGGAAAAGACCAAGTTTATATTGGCGAAGCAGAATCTATTCTAAAAAGACTTAATCAACAATTAACTCAAAAAGATTTTTGGAATGAAGCAATTGTATTTATTAGTAAAGATGAAAATTTAAATAAAGCCCATATTAAATATTTAGAAAATCGTCTACATGAAATTGCAAAATTTGCGAATCGATATTCCGTTGATAATTCTATTGTGCCTACACAATCTTCGATATCTGAGTCAGATAGAGCAGAAATGGAAGAATTTATTGAGTATATAAAAATGTTAGTTAATACACTTGGACATAAAGTATTTGAAGAAAAAAGAGAGTTCCAACCAAAACAAAAAAAGGAAATATTTTTTATTAAGGCTGTTCGCGGCGCAGACGGACAAGGGGAACCAACTTCCGATGGATTTGTTGTTTTCAAAAATTCCAAAGCAGCTGCCTCTATTGTTAATTCAATGACACCTAATTTCATTGCATATAGACAAAAACTTATCAACGAAGGAGTTATAGTTAACAAAGGAGAGTACTTTGAATTTACAGATGACTATATTTTTTCTAGTCCATCAACAGCCGCTGTTATGATAATGGGTCGAAATGCAAATGGACTAACAGAATGGAAAAACAAAGACGGTAAGACACTTAAAGAGTTTGAAACAAACGAAAAGTAAATCGCAATATGTCGAACCGTTGGGGAATACCAAAAGAAGTAGAAATGATTGTTTTACAACGAGACTTGAGTTGTGTTTATTGTGGGATATCATTTACCGATAAAGATGGAAACCGAAGAACAAGAAGAACTTGGGAACATATTATTAACGACATTAGAATTAACGGTATCGAAAATATTGCTGTTTGTTGTGGTTCATGCAATGCAAGTAAGGGAAATAAGAAACTAGAAGACTGGCTGAAAAGCAAATATTGTGAGACTAAGAGAATAACAAAGGAATCAATATCAGATGTGGTAAAGAAACATTTAGCAGAAACAACGACCGCATAACATGCGTTTGGCGCAAGTGGGGCTTTTGTGCTAGGCTGATCATTCGCAATTTCTATTATCTTTGGTTCTAATTTTGAACTTTAGTACTTTTTAATCCCCACCTTCGCCAAGCGCAACCACGTTAGGTGAAATAAAAACAGACAAAACAATAAAACAATTAAATATGGATTCAACAACAACCTCAAAAGATTTAAGATTAAACTCAGTCATTGATCAAATTTATGAAGGAGAATACCAACTTCCAGAATTTCAAAGAGATTATATTTGGAAAGATCCTAATGTAAAGGGGCTATTTGAATCCGTGCTGCTTGGACATCCGATAGGTTCTATTTTACTATTGGAATTAAACAAGGAAAACCCATTACTTGCTTGGGTCAATTTTAGTGAAATCATCCCACCTGAGGCAAGGCAATTTGATTATAAAGGAAAAGATAAGATTCCGCCTAGATTTTTAGTTTTAGATGGACAACAACGACTTACTTCACTCAGCAGATTGACCAATGGAACTTCTGAAAAAATATGGTACTTAAATTTAAAAACAATTAAAGAAAGTTGGGAGAAAAATAATTGTCCAGAATCGGAAAAAGACCTAAAAGAATGGATAGAGTTAGGTTTGGATATCACAAGTGCACTTTCTAAACAAAATAAAACTTCTGACCCATTAAAAGAACTAAGAGGGAAAAGTCGAAAAATGCCTTTAACACTTCTTTCTGAAAAAACAAGATTTACAACAATCTTGAATGAAGTAAGAGACCAAATTAATCAAACTGTAACCGAAAAGAATTATGAAATTAAAAATCATACAAAATTAAAAATAAAGAAAAGTAAGCAAGAGTTGCAAGATATAGTCAACGAAAGTACTACTTGGCTTAAGTTCTTATCTGCACCAATAAATAGACTATTTGATAATTATTTTAATTACAATATGCCATCGGTTATCGTTTCTGAAAAAATGGGAATTACTGGTGTATGTAAAGTATTTACTAAAATAAACACATCAGGTATAGCCTTGGGTGCTTTTGATTTGTTAGTTGCTGTTATGTACCCTAAGGATATTCGCATTAAGCAAATGTTTGATGAGGCAATTGATAAATATCCTCTAATAAAAGTACTTGATGAAACATCAAAAAGATATCTTTTACAAACTATTGCATTAATGGCTGGAATTTCACCTAAAACTGCATCTTTACCTGAATTGATCAAGCCCCAACATATAAATGATTATTGGGATAATTCCTGCGAAGCTTTGGAAGAGGCTTGTACTCAAATTGACATGAATTGTGGATCTGCCTTACAAAAAGGGACAGATAAGTATTTGGTTTATTCACCTCTAGTAGCCTCAGCTGCATGCATAATTAAAGAATTCCCAATAAATATAAAGGATGGAAGATTAAAACTACTTAGACAACATAAATTAAAAGCCTGGTACTTTGGTGCAGGAGTAGCTGACAGATATAGCGATGGTACTGATGCCAAACAGAATCAGGATATTAACGAAATGAGATTATGGTTTAGCTCGGATAGTATGGATGCGAATATACCTAGTTGGTTAAAAGAACTATGGAGTGACTTCAATTCTTCAAAAAACGCATCATTAGGAAAAGCAGTAATTTCTATGATTAACTTCAAAGAACCGAAAGACTTTTATGAAGATAAACCTGTTGGGCCTGCCTCGGCTGTTCCTTGCGACTTACATCATATATTTCCAAGAGCTGCTTTGCGTGAGCAAATAATGGCAAAAAGAGGTATAAAAGACAAAGAAAAAGCAGAGAAAATTATTAAAACTGAATTTTCTGTTGACTCGATATTAAATCAGACTTGGATATACTCAGACACAAATCGAAAAATTATCTCTGATAAATTGCCATCAGTCTATTTAGAAGAAATAATTACACAATACGGTGGTAAGACTGCAGGAAAAAAGAAGTTGATTGATATAATGCAAAGTCATTGTATTAATCCTGACGCAGTAGAAGCATTGCTTAAAGACGATTATGAGACATTTATTGTTGAGAGAAAAAAATCAATAATTACAGAATTTAAAACAACAGGATTTGTACAAAATATAATTGACCAAAAACCTGATGAAAAGGATGACGAGTAATTTACTTCACCTAACATTGGCTTTGCGTCAGTGTGGCTTTTGTACTAGGCTGAACATTTGTGCTTTCTATTAGCTTTTGTACTAAATTTGAACTTTAGTGCTTTCTATTCCACACCG
>NZ_JBMOGQ010000120.1:0-6850 GCF_049318325.1 Flavobacterium sp.
CATCAATGTCTGGATTGGGTTTTTCCACATCTTTAACCTCAACCTTAACATCAGCCTGATTCGGCATTTCAGGTTTTTTGAATTTTTTATTTTGGTAGTTCATGTTGACATCTTTTAATTTTCCTTTTACAAGCATTTTCCACATTCCTACTTTCTTCCCATTTTTAAAAAGACCTTGGGCTGCAATTTGATTATCAACACCTCTAAAGATTGCTTGTCCATCATATTCACCATTTTTATATGTTGACTCTTCGAGTACTATTCCGTTTTCGGCATAACTTTTATAAGCGCCGTTTTTAATTCCATCCTTGTAGGTAGTTTCTTCAGCTATTTCTCCACTTTTATAAAACACTTTTCTAATGCCATTCAATTTTCCGTTTACATATAATTCTAGTGTCATAATAGAAGGGAAATCTTCATGGTAGTATTTCCATTCGCCTTCAAATTGTTTATTAACCACTTTCCCTTCGCTTACTTTATTTTTATTTTGATTGTAAAAAATAGTATAGCACGAATTGTCTTTTGCATTAAATTCTCTAGTAGCGATTACTGTTCCCGCTTTGGTATCATCAAAGAATTTGAAAGTGCCAATTTCTTTTCCATGCTCAAAAGCACCTTCATATCTTGGTCGCTTTGACCCTTCATAAACACCCTTCCACAATCCGTTTTTTTTGCCGTTTTCATCTAATTTATTGATGTCTTGAGCAAAAACTGAAATTGAAGTTAATAAACATACTAAAATATATTTCATACTATTTTTTTTATTGAACTTTATTGCAAAAATAAACTAATATACAAAACGAAAAATATGATTAAATAGTATTTACGGATATAAAATTCAAATAATATGATAAACAGATTAGAAGTTAATTATAACTATATTTTTTTAACTGATATTTGTTTTTTAAGATATTATTGGGAATTTAAATTATTCTTTTTATATTTGGAAAAATTTAAAACTTAAACCAAATGAGAAATTTAATTAAAGGTATTACGTTAGTAGCTCTAGCTTTTGTGGCTTTTTCATGTTCAACTGACTCCGAAGAGAAAAATTTAAAATCAGTTACTATAATTGATATTGCAAAAGCAACTCCTGAGTTGAGCACTTTTGTCGAAGCTGTAGAACTTGCAGGATTAACAGAAGAATTAGATAAACCTGGTAATCTTACAGTATTTGTTCCAAACAATGACGCTTTTGATATTTTGGCAGCTAATTTAGGAATAACTGATTTAAGTCAAGTTGATCCAGTGCTTTTAGCTGATGTACTTAAATATCATGTTTTAGGTGCTAGAGTTTCATCTTCAGATTTATCTGATGGTCAAGAAGCTGCTACATTACAAGGGCAAAATATTACAGTTACTTTATCTCCAAATGCTTTCTATCCTGAATATGATACTGATTTAGGTGACTTTGAAGAAACAAGTGTTTTTATCAATAGTGCGAGAGTTTTTGCTAGAGATGTAAAATGCTCTAATGGTATTATTCATGTTATTGACGCTGTTTTATTGCCAAGTTCATAATTATCATATAATTCACAATATGAAAAGCTTCTCAAATCGAGGAGCTTTTTTTATGATCCTAATTCTAAAGACCTAACATTAGTCTCTTTTATAGCTTCGATGATTGTTTTCTTAACTTCAAAAAACAATCACTATCATAATACAACAACATGACATTTGGCAAGAATACTAGATTTTGTTTCCTGTAAAATAAATACCATTTTATTATCATATACATTATCCCTAAGTTGATCACGATGTTTTGTTTAACTCATGGGAATGCTACTAAATAAAAAAACCAATAATAAACCTAAGGATTTATTAAAATAAGCTGATATACAAATTAAACAAAAGTGTTAAATTTTTTATAAAACTTATTTTGTTTAAACTTTTATGTTTTTTGTTAAACAAAATAATTTAGTTTTGCATTAAACATTAAACAAAATAACTATGGAAAAATTAACAAAAATTATCGGAATCGCATTTTTAGCGGTAAGTGTATTATCATGTAGTGATGATAATGAAAGTCAACCAACCATTGTGGATATTGCATCAGATAATGCAGATTTCTCAATTCTAGTAAGAGCATTAGAACGTACTGATCTAGTAAGTACTTTAGATGGGAGCGGACAATTTACAGTATTTGCACCAACGAATGCAGCGTTTACTACTTTTTTTAATTCTCTAGGCACTGGAGTGACTGTAGAAAATGTAGATGCTGCAGTACTAAAAAAAATATTACTAAATCACGTTATTGGTGATGAAATTAAAAGTGGCGAGTTACCAGCTGCTACTTACGCCTCTACTTTATCACCTTTTAATACTTCTGTAAATGCACCAACTATTAGTATGTTCGTTCAGAAAGCTGGAAGTGTAGTAACAATAAATGGTGGTTCAGCAAATGGTGGAGCTACAGTAACCACTGCAGATTTAGATGCTAGTAATGGCGTTATCCATGTTGTAGGTAATGTTATCGCTATTCCTACGGTAGTTAATCATGTTATTGCAAATCCTGATTTTGACACATTACAAACGGTTGTGACAAGTACAGATCAAGCTGCAGTATTAGGAGCTTTATCAGGACTTACTGCTACAGCACCAGCCACTCTTTTTGCACCAAATAATGCAGCTTTTACAGCAGCTTTAGGAGCAGGTGGTTTTGCTTATAGTGCAACTGCTGCTCAAGTTACAAAAGTGTTACAATATCATGTAACTACTGCTGGAAATGTTCGTTCAAGTCAATTGGCAAATAATCAAGTGGTTCCTATGTTTACAAGTCCAGTTCTAAATGTAACTGTAATTCTTGGAACAAGTAATCCAGTTACTGTTGATATTAAGGATACTCAAAATATTTTATCAAGAGTATTCCAAGCTGATATTCAAGCTTCAAATGGAGTGATTCATGGAGTTAATAAAGTGTTACGTCCATTTTAATTTAAACATTGCTATGAAGAAGAGAAAAGCGCGGTTTTTTAACTGCGCTTTTTTTATGATCCTAATTCTAAAGCCCTATCACTAGCAGCTTTCACAGCTTCAACAAATGTTTGTTCCAAATTTCCTCTTTCAAAAACTTTTAAGGCACTTTCTGTTGTTCCTCCTTTTGAGGCTACTTTAGCTATCCATTCTACATTAGATAAAGAATAACTATTTTGTATGGCTACTGAGCATGAAAGTTTGGTTAACTAACAACTCGGCTTGCGATTCATTAAATCCTAAATCGACTGCCGCTTTTATCATAGCTTGCATAAAATAACAAACATATGCTGCTCCGCTTTCTAATATGGCAGTCTTTTAATAGAGCTTTAATTACTGAGCCAAAACACTAAAATCTTGTGGTTTGATAAATCGGGAAATGATAAAACTATTGGCATATGTTTTACCCATGTTTCCGCGACCAATTATTAGTACTTTCATGACTTTAAAAAAAAACGCTGTTTAAAGATATGTTTTTAAAAAGCGTTTTTTTAATGTATTATAAAAAATTATTTTTTGTTTTTCAATTGCTTTTGGGCTTCAGCTTGTTCCATCATTTCTCTCATTTTCTTTTGGAACTTACTTTCTGTTTTTGGCTTGGCTTTGTTTTCCTGAATTTGCGCATGAATCTTTTCGCTGTCAATAAAATATTTTTTGATAACCAACATAATTCCAATGGTAATTAAATTGGAAATAAAGTTATACAAACTCAATCCGGACCCATAACTATTGAAGAAAATTAACATCATTACAGGTGAAACATATATCATGATTTTCATGATTTTAGCCATATCCGGCATTCCGTCTTGTTGTGGTTGTGCCATTGCTTGATCACCTGAAGTCATTTTCATATAAAAGAAAATCGCTATTGCAGCCAATATTGGAAACAAACTCACGTGATCTCCATAAAGAGGAATATGGAAAGGTAATTTGAATATTTGGTCAAACGAAGATAAATCGTCTGCCCAAAGGAAGCCTTTTTGTCGCAATTCAAATGCCGATGGAAAAAACTGAAAAGACGCATACATAAATGGAATTTGTATCAACGCCGGAATACAACCGGCCATCGGATTTACTCCAGCTTTATTGTAAAGCTTCATGGTTTCCTGTTGTTTTTTCATTGGATCTTTTTTAAATTTTTCTCCAATTTCCGTAATTTCAGGACGCAAAACTTTCATCTTCGCTTGCGATAAGAATGATTTAAACGTAATAGGTGACATTGCAATTTTAATCAGTATTGTGAAAATAATGATTGCAATTCCCAATCCCATAAACGAACTTAAAAATCCAAATAACGGAATGAAAATAAATTTGTTTATCCAACCAAAAACTCCCCAACCTAACGGAACAATTTTTTCAAGATTTCTATCGTAACTTTTTAGGGTATTATAGTCTGTCGGTCCATAATACCAATTCATTTTATAGTCTAACTCACCATTACTGAAGGCTAATGGCATTGTTGCTTTATACTGTTTGGTGAAAATGGTATCTTTCTTTTCATCTTTCACTAAGTCGTTCGAATACAATTTTGCATTTTCGAATGGTGTTTTAGTTAATAGTATACTCGTGAAAAAATGTTGCTTGTAGGCAATAAAAGTTGCCTTTTCAGGGTTCTCTTCTTTATCATTTCCTTGTGCAACGTAATCGATTTTTCCATCTTCATACTCGAAATAAATCTCAGCGTAACGATTTTCATAAGAAATACTTCTTTCGTTGCGATACGATTTCAAACCCCATTGCAAATCTATCGGCTTTGATGTATTTAAAATAGTATTTAGTCCCCGAGTTTGTATATCAAAATCAACTAAATATTTGTTTGGCGCTAAAACATATTTGTATTCCAAATATTCATTTACACCAGCTTTCAACTTCATTGAAAGAATTTGATTTTCCCCTACTTTGGTCAATGTTGGTTCAAAAAACAAGTCTTTTGTATTTAAAACTCTGTTGTCCTTAGTTTGCAATTGAAGATTGAAACTTGAGTTATTATCTTTAATCAATTCAACTAATTTCCCCGAATTTTTTTTGAATTTTTCAAACTTTTTCAAAGTAGCTTCAACAACATACCCACCTTTATTGGCTATTTTTAAGCTTACGAATTCATTCTCTAAAGTGGTGAAATTTTCTTTAGCAGAAGGCAATGTTGAAGAATAGGCAAAACTTCCTAATGTTCCTTGCAATTGTTTTATTTTAGCAGAATCTGTAACTGTAGAATCTAAAGCAATTAAAGCAACTTTTTTTGGTGCAGTTTGTTTAGCTTTTTGAATGCTGTCTTTGGCGATTCTTGCTTTTTCAAGCCGTTCATTTTGAGAGGTTTTCTGGCCATTGTACATCATCCAAATAATGATAATGAATATCAAACCAAAACCAATAATTGTATTAAAATCAAATTTCTTTTCTTCCATAGTAATGCTGTCCCGAAGTTTCGGGATAATTTCGATATATTATTTATTTTTATGTTTTACCATTGCGGCCACAAAGCTAACGAAAATTGGGTGTGGATTCGCAACTGTGCTCTTATATTCTGGATGGTATTGAACTCCTATAAAAAATGGATGGTTTTCCAATTCAATAATCTCTACCAAACCTGTTTCCGGATTAATTCCAGAACAAATTAATCCCGCTTTTTCTAATTGTTCTCTGTACTCATTATTAAATTCATAACGATGACGGTGACGTTCAGTAATTTGAGTGTTATTATAAATTTTGAGCGCCAAAGTTCCTGCTTTTATATCACATCTCCATGCTCCTAATCGCATTGTTCCGCCTTTATCAGTTATGGTTTTTTGGTCTTCCATAATGGAAATAACCGGATACTTGGTTTTCTCATTCATCTCGGTTGAGTTTGCATCTTTTAAGCCTAAAACGTTTCTCGAATATTCGATAACAGCCATCTGCATTCCAAGACAGATTCCGAAAAAAGGAATATTGTTTTCACGAGCATAGCGAACCGTATCTATTTTTCCCTCTATCCCGCGACCGCCAAATCCAGGCGCTACCAATATTCCGTCCAAGTCTTTTAACTGTTCTTCTGCTGTTTTAGCATCTAAATATTCCGAATGAATTGAAATAACATTTACTTTGGTTTGATTTGCCGCACCAGCATGAATAAATGACTCCAAAATAGATTTATAGGAATCTTGCAATTCTACATATTTCCCAACCAAACCAACATTTACAGTTTGCTTAGGATGTTTTAGTCGGTGAAGAAAAGTGTTCCAGTTTTTCAAATCCGGTGCTGCTTTTTTGGGCAAGTTTAATTTCTTCAATGCCACAAGATCCAAACCTTCTTCAAGCATCAAATTCGGCACTTCATAAATCGTAGAAGCATCAATAGACTGAATTACGGCTTCTCGTTTTACATTGCAAAACAAAGCCAATTTTTGACGCAATTCATCTGATAATTCGTGTTCGGTTCTACAAACCAAAATATCTGCCTGAATTCCGCTTTCCATTAATGTTTTAACAGAATGTTGGGTTGGTTTTGTTTTCAATTCGCCTGCAGCAGCTAAATAAGGAATTAATGTTAAATGTACAACTATGCTATTGTGTTCTCCCAACTCCCAAACCAATTGCCGCACCGATTCAATATAAGGCAACGACTCAATATCGCCGACTGTTCCACCAATTTCAGTAATCACTATATCAAATCGCCTGATTTACCAAGCAATTGCATGCGTTCTTTAATTTCATTGGTAATATGAGGAACAACTTGAACGGTTTTACCTAAAAACTCCCCGCGACGCTCTTTTTCAATAACCGAAAGATATACTCTTCCTGTTGTTACATTATTAGCTTGTGAAGTCGGCACATTTAAAAATCGTTCGTAGTGACCTAAATCAAGATCGGTTTCTGCTCCATCATCTGTTACAAAACA
>NZ_JBMOGQ010000121.1:0-6720 GCF_049318325.1 Flavobacterium sp.
CATCGTAATCACGGATTGGTTTCACATCAATTTGTGAACCTGGTAAGAACGCTTCAATTCCGAAGACATCTACAATCATACCACCTTTAGTTCTACATTTAACAAAACCTTGAACGATTTCTCCTGTTTCGTTTGCAGCAATAACTCTATCCCAAGATTTTATTGTTCTTGCTTTTCTGTGAGACAATACTAACTGACCAGTTTTATCCTCACGGATGTCAATTAATACTTCTACTTTATCACCTACTTTTAGGTTTGGGTTGTAACGGAATTCGTTAAGTGAAATTACACCTTCTGATTTCGCGTTGATGTCAACAATTGCGTCTCTGTCAGTAATTCTAACTACTACACCTTCAACTACTTCTTCATGGTCAGTTGAGATAAAAGTTTTTGTAACTAAGTTCTCAAACTCTTCCAAGTTTTTTTGATCTACTGCGTCAATTCCTTCTGCATAGTTATGCCAGTTAAAATCATTTAAAAACGCTTCTTGTTCTTTGTTTAATACAGCCATGCTGATAAAATAATTTGTATGTTATGTTCTTCGAGTTTCTTAATGCGATAAAAACACAACAGTGTTTATATATAAATGTTTGATACCTAAAGGAAACTCTTCTTCGCCAAAAGGTTGGCAAAAGTAAGCATAAATTCTTAATTACAAAATAATTATAAAGAGAAAATAGATAATAGACGGATAGATAAATAGAAAATAGTTTAGAAGCGAAGGGTTTGGGAATTCTTGGTTTCCTTATTCCTGCTATCCGCGCTATACGGTAGCCAACTCCCCTCAGGACTAGATAGAAATTGTATTGAATAAAAAAGGCCTGACAGTTTTTAAAAAACTATCAGGCCTTTTTTTAGTGACTCACATTCGCTACATCATAGGGATTGTGTTTGTGTTTAAACATTAGACCAAAAAGAATTGCAATCACTAAAGAATATCCTGCGAAAGCTAGCCAAATGTTATGCCAATCCCTAATCATCAGCACAGATGAAAAACTACCATCATTTAAAATTTCAATGTTTTTCTCTTTTAACAAATTCAACATTACCGAATTATCAACCTCTGTCTGCAAATAAGCTGCTAAATGAGTAGACTTAGTATATGCCATCGTAAAGTATTTATCTATCAACCAACCTGAAGTAAAACTACCTAAAATAGCTCCAAATCCATTAGTCATCATCATAAACAATCCCTGAGCAGAAGATCTTATTTTATTATTTGTAGAAGTTTCAACAAATAATGAACCCGAAATATTGAAAAAATCAAATGCCATTCCGTAAACGATACAAGACATAATAATCATCCAAAGAGCGTCGGTGGGGTTTCCAAAAGAAAATAATCCAAAACGCAATACCCAGGCAAACATCGAAATCAGCATTACCCGTTTAATACCAAAGCGCTTTAAAAAGAAAGGGATAGCTAAAATAAAAAGCGTTTCTGAAATCTGGGAAATAGACATAATTATAGTTGAATATTTAACTACAAATGAATCTGCAAATCTTGGAACATGCTTAAACTCATCCAAGAAAACATCTCCGTAAGCATTAGTCAACTGCAAAGCACCACCCAAAAACATTGAGAAAATAAAAAACAAAGCAATTTTATAAGTGCCAAATAATTTAAAAGCTTCCAATCCTAATGATTCTACTAAGGATGATTTTTCAGACCTAACGTGTTGTGGTTTACATTTTGGCAATGTAAAAGCATACAGCCCTAATAAAATTGCTGCAATACAGGCTATATAGAACTGATAAGCTGTTGCTTTATTTCCAGATAAATTAGTTAACCACATAGCTGCAATAAAACCAATTGTTCCCCAAACCCTAATCGGTGGGAAATCTTTGACTACATCACTGTTATCGCTGTTTTTTAAAGCCGTATAGGAAATAGAATTTGACAGTGCTATTGTCGGCATGTAGAAACACATCGCCAAAAGCATTACATAAATGAAGTTGCCAGGCGTAGTTACTTGAGGAAGATAAAATAGAACCAACGCATACAATATATGAAGAACACCATATAATTTTTCTGCGTTAACCCAACGGTCAGCCATAATTCCGGTTAAAGTTGGCATGAACAAAGATGCAATTCCCATAGTTCCGAATACCAATCCAAATTGTGTTCCGTCCCATTGTTTGGTTCCAAACCAAAAGTTAGCAATCGTAATAAGCCATGCACCCCAAACAAAGAACTGAAAGAAGTTCATGGTAATTAATCTGTTTTTTATACTCATAAAAATAGTTTTTATTTTGTTAAAATAGAACGTAAATCTACTATTTATATCGAGATAAACAAATATTTACAACGATTTAGTCACATCTTCCACCATTTCCAATACGGCTTTGAATTGTTCTTCCCTAGTGAGATAGGAATTGTCAATTTCGATGGCACTATCAGCTTTTAACAAAGGTGAATCATCTCGATGTGTATCAATATAATCGCGTTGTTCAACATTTTTTAAGACTTCTTCAAAAGAGATTTCTTGTCCTTTTTCTTTTAACTCTTCATAACGTCTTTGTGCACGAGTTTCAAGACTTGCTGTCATAAAAACTTTGAGTTCTGCTTTCGGAAATACTACCGTACCTATATCGCGACCATCCATAACGATACCTTTTCCTTTTCCCATTTCTTGCTGCTGTTCCACCAATTTGGCACGAACCTCAGAAACCTCTGCAACTAGACTAACAAAATTAGAAACCTGAATTGTTCTGATTTCCTTTTCTATATTAACATCATTCAAATACATTTCGGCAAAGCCCAATTGAGGATTAAATTCGAAATGCAATTTGATAAAAGGCAAACTGTTAATTAAAGTTTGCTTATCAAAAAAATCAGCTGTTATATAACCGTTTTGCATAGCAAAATAAGTCACCGCACGATACATCGCGCCCGTATCAACATAAACATAACCCAAGTGCTTGGCTAATTGTTTGGCTAGTGTACTTTTCCCTGTGGAAGAAAATCCGTCGATGGCTATAGTGATTTTTTTACTCACAATTTTATTTTTTGGTGTTCGTGAATTTTCGGTTTCATTAGTTTTTATCTGTCATTTGAAAAATCAATTGTCAAGCCAAATAGACTTGTGTTGGCTGCTAAGGTATATCTAGAATAAGAATAATTAAATTTTATATTCCCCATTTTTAATCCGAAACCTATTGAAAGTCCAGAAAAATTTCGTTGTTCCAAGATACGCAATTCTTCTGCTCTTCTGAAATTATAACCCACACGTAAATTAAAACCTTTTTCAGGAAACAATTCGGCACCAATAATAACATGGCGTAATGCGTTTCCAAATATAGAAACTTTCTCTGGAGTTGACCCACCGTCTAAAGAACCCTGTGCCCTATTTGGGTTGGAAAAAGCCAATTGCCATTGTTGCATATTTTCTAAGGTTAAATGCCAACGAATTGGAACATTTTCCATCAGTTGCGATACTCCAATCAGCACTTCTAAAGGTAACTTTTCACGCGTTTCGGCATAAGGTGTAATTTGCACACCAACATTTCGAATGGATATCGCCCAATTTACATCGTTACGTGTATCAATAAACATCGCACCAATATCAATTGCTGCACCAAATGAACTATAACTTTCTAAAGTAGAATTGATCAATTTTGCATTCCCACCAATATAAAAATCAGAACCCGGAATATTATAGGCATATCCAAAAGTCAAAGCTATTTCGCTTCCAGTAAAACTTGATGTTTGCTGACCGTTTTCGTCATAGCCATCAAATTTTCCGTAATTTACATAATTCACGCCACCAAAAAATGTTTGGACATGACGGTCATAAGTATAAGCATAAGAAGCTGTCCCGTAGGTAACTTCACCAAAATAACTTCCATAATTTATAGCCAATTTATTATCCATTTCTGGATTTATATTTGCAGGATTAAAGTGTCCTTGATTTACATCGCTATCATAAAAGGTAATCACTTTTCCTCCTAAAGCTGCTTGTCTGGGTGAAGTTACTAAATTTAGAAATTGGTATATTGACTTTCCTCCAATTTGAGCATAACTGAACAAATTAGTTAGACAAAACCCAATACAAATTACTTTTTTAAACATCAAAATTGACTTATGCTATATACTGTAACGGAAATGCGAAGATATTATTTTATATGGTATTAAAAAAAGTAAAAAAGAAAAGGCATAAGCGTTATTACTTATGCCTTGCCTATATTTTTTAAAATCCAATTTACAATTTTTTTGCGTTTTTTACTTTCTGATTTGTCAAGGCAAAATCTATTACTTCACTCATCTCTTTTACGTAATGAAATGTTAGTCCTTCAATATATTCTGATTTTATTTCGTCTATGTCGCTTTTATTTTCATAACACAAAATAATCTCTTTGATATTTGCTCTTTTAGCTGCCAGGATTTTCTCTTTAATTCCACCAACAGGCAATACTTTTCCACGTAAAGTGATTTCCCCGGTCATGGCCAAATTCTTCTTTATTTTACGTTGGGTTAAAAGTGAAACTAACGAAGTCAACATTGCAATACCTGCACTTGGCCCGTCTTTGGGCGTTGCTCCTTCCGGAACGTGTAAGTGAATGTTATATTTGGATAACATTTCTGGATCTAATCCAAAAATATCGGCATTAGATTTTATATATTCCAAAGCAATTGTTGCTGATTCTTTCATGACAGTTCCTAAATTTCCTGTCAAAGTTAAATTCCCTTTTCCTGATGATATTAATGATTCTATAAATAAAATATCCCCACCAACCGATGTCCAAGCCAAACCTGTTACCACTCCGGCCACATCATTGCTTTCGGATTTATCACGTTCTAATTTGGGCGCGCCTAAAATTTTGATAATATCTTCGTCGGTAACTTTTAAGTTATAGGTTTCTTCCATTGCTACTGACTTTGCAGCATTCCGGATAACTTGAGCTAACTTTTGTTCCAAACTTCTAACTCCTGATTCACGAGTATAACCTTCTACGATTTTTTCTAGTTGTCTTTTGCCAATAGTTAAATCTTTTGTTTTTAAACCGTGCTCTTTCAATTGTTTTGGGAATAAATGCTGACGTGCAATTTCTACTTTTTCTTCAATGGTGTAACCAGTCATTTTGATAACTTCCATTCTGTCTTTCAATGCAGGTTGAATGGCTGCCATATTATTTGAAGTAGCAATAAACATTACTTTAGACAAATCATAACCCATTTCCAAAAAGTTATCATAAAAATCACTGTTTTGTTCTGGATCCAAAACTTCAAGTAATGCTGAAGAAGGATCGCCTTGGTGCGAATTTGATAATTTATCAATCTCATCTAAAACAAAAACCGGATTGGAAGTTCCTGCTTTTTTTAAACTTTGAATAATCCTTCCTGGCATAGCGCCGATATAGGTTTTCCTGTGTCCGCGTATTTCAGCTTCATCTCGTAAACCGCCAAGTGAAATTCGAACATATTCTCTTCCTAAAGATTCTGCTATTGATTTACCTATGGATGTTTTTCCAACTCCAGGAGGTCCGGTTAAGCAAATTATAGGCGATTTCATATCGTTTCTCAATTTCAATACTGCCAAATGTTCTATGATTCTTTTCTTCACATCTTCCAAACCAAAATGATCACGGTCAATAATTTTTTGAGCTCTTTTCAGATCGAAATTATCTTTGGAATAGTGATTCCATGGCAATTCTAAAAACAACTCAAGATAGTTTCTTTGAATACCAAAATCAGGTGCTTGCGGATTCATGCGCTGCATTTTGGAAATTTCTTTCTCAAAATGCTTTGCAGTTTTAGCATCCCAAGATTTAGTTTTAGCTTTCAAGCGCATTTCTTCAATTTCCTGATCATTTGAAACGCCACCCAATTCCTCCTGAATGGTTTTCATTTGTTGGTGCAAAAAATATTCACGTTGTTGTTGGTCTAAATCGAAACGAACTTTGGATTGAATATCATTTTTTAATTCCAATTTTTGCAGCTCGATGTTCATAAAACGCAAAGTTTCTAAAGCTCTTTCTTTTAATGCGTTAATCATCAATAAATCTTGTTTTTCTTTAACTGTAAGATTCATATTAGAGGAAACAAAATTGATTAAGAAAGATTGACTTTCAATATTTTTTATCGCAAAAGTAGCTTCAGATGGAATGTTTGGACTTTCCTTAATGATTTCGATAGCTAATTCTCTTGTAGAATCAATAATTGCTTGGAACTCCGTGTCATGTTTGCCTGGACGCTTTTCTTCAACTTCTTTAATAGTAGCTTTCAGATATGGTTTTTCGGTGTTAACAGCATCAATGGCAAAACGCTTTTTACCTTGTAATATAACAGTGATATTACCATCGGGCATTTTTAAAACACGAAGAATTTGAGCTACAGTTCCAACGGTATAAATATCATTTTTTGTTGGATCTTCATCTTCTTCATTTTTTTGTGCAACAACACCAATAATTTTATTTCCTGCATTAGCATCGTTTATAAGTTTTATTGATTTATCTCTTCCCGCCGAAATTGGAATTACAACGCCTGGAAAAAGAACCGTATTGCGTAAGGGTAAAATTGGCAAAGAATTTGGTAATTCTTCATTATTCATTTCTTCCTCATCTTCGGGAGTTAAAAGCGGAATTAAATCAGTTTCGGTATCGAATTCTTGTAGTGACAGATTGTCAAAAGATATTATATTACGGCTTGACATGTAATTTTTTTATTTCGTCAAATTGACATTAATTATTAAAAATGCTAAACAAATGTAGGACAACTTTTAA
>NZ_JBMOGQ010000122.1:0-6699 GCF_049318325.1 Flavobacterium sp.
GATTGTTGTTCCTGGTGCTACTTCAATTTCTTGACCGTCTATGGTTACTTTCATAATAATAGTTGTTAGTTTTTGGTTTTGGTTGTTAGTTCTTGAATATTCATCGACTATCAACAATCAACCGTAAACTTTTATACTGTTTGCTTTGCTACTAAATGCTTTACTTTTTCAAAAGGTTCAGTAACAAAGTGATCTCTATTTTTTATTTTTTCCGGAAAACGGATATGGTATTCAAACTCATCTTTAAAATGACGAATTGCAGCAGCGACTGGCCAAGCAGCGGCATCTCCTAAAGGACAAATCGTGTTTCCTTCAATTTTGGCTTGTATGCTCCATAACAACTCGATATCTTCTTCACGTCCTTGTCCGTTTTCGATTCTCCACAAAACTTTTTCTAGCCATCCTGTTCCTTCACGGCAAGGTGTGCATTGACCGCAAGATTCATGATGGTAGAAACGAGAGAAATTCCATGTATTTCGAACGATACAAGCTCGGTCATCATACACAATAAATCCACCTGAACCTAACATCGAACCGGTTGCAAATCCACCATCTGAAAGACTTTCGTAGGTCATCAAACGATCTTCACCCGCAGCTGTTTTGTATATTAAATGCGCTGGTAAAATTGGCACTGAACTTCCTCCAGGAACCAATGCTTTTAATGGTCTGTCAGTTTGCATTCCACCACAATATTCATCAGAATTCATGAATTCGTAGACAGATAATCCTAAATCTATTTCGAAAACTCCTTGATTTTTGATGTTTCCGGAAGCTGAAATTAACTTGGTTCCAGTCGAACGACCAATTCCTATTCCGGCATAATCAGCACCTGAATTATTTACAATCCAAGGCACAGCTGCAATTGTTTCAACATTATTCACCACTGTTGGATTAGCCCAAAGTCCTGAAACTGCTGGGAATGGTGGTTTAATTCTAGGATTTCCACGTTTTCCTTCTAAGCTTTCAATCAAAGCTGTTTCTTCTCCACAGATATAAGCTCCAGCTCCAATTTGAACGTATAATTCTAAATCGTAACCTGAACCTAATATATTTTTACCTAACCAACCGGCAGCTTTTGCTTCGGCGATGGCTTTTTCTAAAATTTTGTAAACCCACATATATTCTCCACGAATGTAGATGTAAGATAGGTTGGCGCCTAAGGCATAACTTGAGGTAATCATTCCTTCAATCAATAAATGAGGAATAAATTCCATCAAATAGCGGTCTTTGAAAGTTCCTGGTTCCGATTCGTCGGCATTACAAACCAAATGACGCGGTTTGCCTGATTTCTTGTCGATAAAACTCCATTTCATTCCAGCGGGAAATCCAGCACCACCACGACCACGAAGTCCCGAAGTTTTTACTTCTTCGACTACTTCGTCCGGAGTCATTTTTTTCAAGGCTTTTTCAACCGATGCATAACCGCCTTCTTTGCGGTATACTTCATAGGTTCTAATTCCCGGAACATTTATTTTGTCTAATAATATTTTTCTTCCCATGATATTACTTATCGTGTAAAGTGATTTTTCCGTCTTTACAATCAGAGATTAATTGGTCGATTTTTGCTTCTGTCAAATGTTCTTGGTAGAAATCACCCAACTGCATCATTGGGGCATAACCACAAGCTCCTAGGCATTCAACACCACGCACTTCGAAAAGTCCGTCTGCTGTTGGTTCACCAACTTTTACTCCTAATTTGTTACACGTATAATCCATCAAATCTTCTACTCCGTTTTGACAACAAGGAGAGGTTTGACAGAATTCAAACATATATTTCCCGATAGGTCTTTGATTGTACATGGTGTAAAACGTCACCACTTCATAGACTTCAATAGGTTGTATTTCTAAAATTTCGGCTACTTTATTTTGCAAATCAATGCTTAACCAATTGTCGTGAGCATCCTGAACCTCATGCAAAACAGGCAATAAAGCTGATTTTCTTTTTTCTGCAGGATAGTGACTGATTAACTCATTGATGCGATTCATCAAAGTATCAGTGATATTTATTTCTTGTTTAATGTGAGATCTTTCCATTTTTTAATTTGAGATTTAGGATTTAGGATTTAGGATTTTTCAATCTGCTTTCTAAAATCTGTATTCTGCAATCTTATTTCTTTTTAAGCGTCTAATTCGCCGGCAATTACATTTAAACTTGATAATATTACGATAGCATCGGATAACATTCCACCTCTAATCATTTCAGTATAAGCTTGATAATAAATATAGCAAGGTCTTCTGAATTTCAATCGGTAAGGCGTTCGGCTACCGTCGGTAATTAGATAAAATCCTAATTCTCCATTTCCGCCTTCCACAGCATGATAAATTTCATCAACAGGAACCGGAACTTCTCCCATCACAATTTTAAAGTGATAGATTAAGCTTTCCATATTGGTGTAAACATCTTCTTTTGGAGGTAAATAATAATCGGGAACATCAGCGTGGATAGGGCCTTCTGGTAACTTTGCTAATGCTTGCTTGATGATACTCAAACTTTCCCAAACTTCGGCATTACGAACACAAAAACGGTCATACGTATCACCAGATTTTCCAACAGGGATATCAAATTCAAAATCTTCATAGGAAGAATAAGGAGCCGCTTTACGAACATCGTAATCAATTCCAGCGGCACGTAAATTTGGACCTGTTAATCCGTATTGCATGGCGCTTTCGGCAGTAATCGGACCAACATTAACCGTTCTGTCAATAAAGATTCTGTTTCTTTCAAAAAGATTTTCGAATTCTTTCCATGCAACCGGAAATTCTTCAAGGAAAGTATTAAGCAATTCAAATGCTTTTGGCGACCATTCTCTTTCGAAACCACCAATTCTTCCCATATTTGTTGTTAAACGAGCACCACAAATTTCTTCATAGATTTCATATACTTTTTCTCTGAATTGAAAAACATAAAGGAAACCAGTATAAGCTCCAGTATCAACTCCAAGGATTGAATTACAAATTAAGTGATCGGTAATTCTAGCTAATTCCATTACGATTACTCTCAAATATTGCGCTCTTTTAGGCACTTCAATATTTAACAGTTTTTCTACGGTCATCCACCAAGCCATATTATTAATTGGCGACGAACAATAATTCATTCGGTCTGTCAATACATTGATTTGGTAAAACGGACGGTTTTCGGCTATTTTTTCAAAAGCCCTGTGAATATAACCAACGGTTGGTTCAGCATCTAATATTCGCTCGCCATCCATTAATAAAATATTTTGGAATATTCCGTGAGTAGCCGGGTGAGTTGGTCCTAAATTTAATATAGAAAATTCACTTCCGTCTTCATTTCGGCTTTGTTCTATGATTTTAGCATATCGATGCTCTGGTGGTAATAATAAATCTGACATTTTTTAATTGACAATTAACAATTGATAATTAATAATTAGTTTTTTTGATGCCATTAAATTTTATTCTTTTTTACAATTTATAATTATTCATTATCAATTATCCATTATTGACTGGTGTTCTTCCGAAGAAACGATCATCTTTATCTGTTCTTCCGCTGTCTTCTAATGTGAATTCTTTTCGCATTGGATGCGAAACCATTTCATCCATATTCAAGATTCGTTTAAGTTGCGGATGTCCTTTGAAATTGATTCCGAAGAAATCCCAGGCTTCTCTCTCCATCCAATTGGCGCAAAGAAATAAATCAGTTATAGTTTGAACTTCTGCAGGGTCGGGCAAAAATGTTTTTACTCGAATTCTAACATTTTCAACCCAATTGTGTAATTGATATACCACAGCAAACTGATGGTTTTCATCATTGTCAGGAAAATGAATTCCAGTCAAATCGGTAAGAAAATGGAAGTTTAAGCTTTCGTCTTCTTTCAATGTTTGAATTACTTCATGGATATTATCTGGAGTAGCTTCGAAGGAAAAAATATTTCTTTTCATTTCAAAATTCAGCACATTATTACCAAATTTTTTAGATATATTTTCTTGTATGTATGCAGTTTCTAAAGCCATATTATAGGTTGTAAGAAGCTAATAATTCTTTATATTCTGGTGAATTTCTTCGGCGAACCGATTCATTTCTAACCAATTCTTGTAATTGCATAACGCCATCTACAATTTGTTCTGGCCTTGGTGGGCATCCTGGAACGTAAACGTCTACCGGAATTACTTTATCAATTCCTTGTAATACAGAGTAAGTATCGAATACACCACCTGAACTTGCACATGCACCAACGGCAATAACCCAACGAGGTTCTGACATTTGTTCGTATACCTGACGTAAAATTGGCGCCATTTTTTTAGATATCGTTCCCATCACCATTAGCATATCCGCTTGACGGGGAGAAAAACTAACTCTTTCAGAACCAAATCGTGCTAAGTCATAGTGCGAAGCCATTGTTGCCATAAATTCGATTCCGCAACAAGAAGTAGCGAAAGGCAATGGCCAAAGCGAATTGGCGCGAGCCATTCCAACAACATCGTTCAATTTTGTAGCGAAAAAGCCTTCACCTACAACTCCTTCTGGCGGAGCAACCATATTTGTTTTTGTATCGCTCATTGCAATTATATTTTTATTCCCATTCCAGGGCTTTCTTTTTGATGATGTAGAAGAAACCAACTAAAAGTAGCATCATGAAAATAACCATTTTAATCATTCCTTCAATTCCCAATGCTTTGAAATTGATTGCCCAAGGATATAAGAAAATCACTTCAACATCAAACAAAACAAATAAAATTGCCACAAGGAAATATTTTACAGAAAAAGGAATCCTTGCATTACCAACAGATTCTATTCCGCATTCAAAGTTTTTGTCTTTGTTTTTTGAGTGTCTTTTTGGGCCCAAGTAGCCAGAGCCAATAATAGTCAAAACCACAAATCCTATGGCTAAACCTGCTTGCATAAGGATTGGTAAATAATCTAATTGATTAGATTGCATAATGGATATGATTAGATGTAAATTAACAGGCACAAATATACATCGCATAATTTAATTCGCAAAAATCAAAGGATAAAGGTTTCTCAAATATTACTATAAAATAGTTATTTAAAACAATTATAAATAATCTAATTTGCGCAAAAAAAACGTCCCGAATTTCGGGACGTCTTTAAACTAGGTAATCAAAAAATAATATATATTAGTCTTCGATAGCTACTACTTGAGCTGCTACTTTACCTTTTCTACCTTCTTCTTCTTCGTAAGATACTTTATCTCCTTCGTTTAAACCTTCAGATTTAACTCCAGTAGCATGTACGAAAATGTCTTTTCCAGTTTCATCATCTGTGATAAAACCATAACCTTTAGACTCGTTGAAAAATTTTACTGTTCCTGTGCGCATTTTATATTGTAAAAATAATTAATAATGGTCAAAGATAAATTTTTTGATGACATGACAAACATTTCAGTGTTAAATAATTAAAAATTTGTTAATTTTTTTATCATACTTTAAAATATTGATAACGAAATACTTGAGAAATTTTAAATTTTAACGTAAAAAAAGCAACTGTTTTTAACTATTTGAACAGTTGCTTCTTAAATTTATGGGAATTTGATATAAATTACTACAAATCCAATTTAATGTATAATTCTTTAAGTTGATTATCATCAATTGCAGATGGCGCATCAATCATAACATCTCTTCCGGAATTGTTTTTTGGGAAAGCAATAAAATCTCTAATGGTTTCCTGTCCACCTAAAATTGCTACTAATCTGTCTAATCCAAATGCTAATCCACCGTGTGGTGGCGCACCAAATTGGAAGGCATTCATCAGGAATCCAAATTGGTCATCGGCTTGTTCAGGAGAAAATCCTAAAAGCGAAAACATTCTACTTTGTAACTCTTTATCGTGAATTCGGATAGAACCACCACCAATTTCATTTCCGTTTAAAACCATATCATATGCATTTGCACGAACTTTTCCCGGTTCGGTTTCAATAAGTTTCATGTCTTCTGGTTTTGGTGAGGTAAATGGATGGTGCATAGCATGGTAACGACCACTTTCTTCGTCCCATTCTAATAATGGAAAATCAACAACCCATAATGGAGCAAACTCTTCGGGATTTCTTAATCCCAATCGTGTTGCCAATTCCATACGAAGTGCCGAAAGTTGTGTTCGTGTTTTATCCGCCGTACCAGAAAGTACAAAAATCATGTCGCCAGCTTTAGCATTAGTAGCTTTTGCCCAATTTGCTAAATCATCTTGGTCATAGAATTTATCTACGGAAGATTTGTAGGTTCCGTCTTCTTCACATTTTACATATACCATTCCGGAGGCACCAATTTGTGGACGTTTTACCCAATCAATCAAAGCATCTATTTCTTTTCGAGTATAGGATGCGCAACCTGGCGCAGCAATTCCAACTATTAATTCAGCTGAGTTGAAAACGCCAAACTCTTTATGTTGGGCAACCGAATTCAATTCGCCAAACTTCATTTCAAAACGAATATCCGGTTTGTCATTTCCATAGGTTTTCATGGCGTAATCGTATGTCATTCTTGGAAATTCTGCAACATCAATTCCTTTAAGTTCTTTAAGTAAATGACGAGTCAATCCTTCGAAAACATTTAAGATGTCTTCCTGTTCAACGAATGCCATTTCGCAATCGATTTGTGTAAATTCAGGTTGTCTGTCGGCACGTAAATCTTCGTCACGGAAACATTTTACGATTTGAAAATATTTATCCATTCCACCAACCATCAATAATTGTTTGAACGTTTGAGGTGATTGTGGTAAGGCAT
>NZ_JBMOGQ010000123.1:0-6628 GCF_049318325.1 Flavobacterium sp.
ATTGATAAATTAGGTTTAACTTCCTAAAGACATTGACTTTGAAAATTTTCAAGACTAGGAAAACGATTGTAAAGCGATTTTAATTCGGTTTTTTTATCTAAATAATCTACAATTAATTTAGTAAAATACCCTGATTTTTGATAGCTTATACAGTCAGTTGGCATGATTATTTTTGTAAAATTAATTGGTGATCAAAGTTCCAAAAAGATAATCATCGCCTAAAGAAAATTCACTATTCCCTTTTTTTAAAGTAACTTTTTTTAAACGAATAGTATGCTGATAGGTTGTTGTCGTAAGGGTTGTTGTACTTACTTCAATTATTCCGCTCGTCGCTTCAATACCATCAATAGCATTCCATTGTTGTAATAGCGTTGGTATTGTTGGAATAGTATTAGCACAGAAATATGCATTCGTTATTGTACCAGAATATAATCTGTAGGACAATTTATTAGAAGAACTAATTAAGGCAGTTCTAGGAGTCGTTGTTACTTCATTAGCAAACATCGTATCATAATTTTCAACATCTAATGTAAAAACCTCACCAACACTAAAATCAAAAATTCTATTGTCACTAACGCAAGTACTCTTGTCAACTTCTTCATTAAATCCAAAGGCTAAACGATCTACATTTCTTACATAATTTCCAAAAATAAAAGTTTCATACACTTGTGGACCAGTTGGTTTTTGAAACGTTATATTTTTAAAAACAATGTTATAGGTATAACCAGTAATTCGTGTGGAATTGTCAGTTGAATTTGTCGACTTAATTGCTGTAGATGTAATTTGAATTATTCCCGATGTGGCATTCCATTGTTCTTTTAAATTTGGTGTTGCATCTGGAATTGTTGGGCAAATATTAGCTGAACTTACTGTTCCGTCATATTTTCTGTATGTTACTTTATTAGTGGAATTTATCGTTACTTCAATTGGTTCACCTTCAACAGTTACATCATTTATAAAAGTCGAAGCCGGAATTTCAATAAAAAGCATTTCGGCATCTTTAACTTTATAAATGACATCTTTATCACTACATTTTTGTGCAGCTACTTCCGAAAAATCGATAACATCAACGGTTAAATTACCATCATCACAGGCAGTAATAAAAAACAACAATGAGAGTATACAAAGAATTCTTTTCATATTAATAGTAAAAATTTTAAAGCAAAAATAGGTTTTTTATACTATTAATTTTGCCTTTTATCATTTAATTAAGAACAGTACTTTTATATTTGTAAAATGAAAAATATATACCTCGATAATGCAGCAACCACTCCAATTCGTCAAGAAGTTATTGATGAAATGGTAAAGGTTATGCAGTTGGAGTATGGAAATCCATCATCAACACACAGTATTGGTAGAAGTGCCAAAGCTATTATTGAAACCTCGAGAAAAATAATTGCTAAACAATTAAATTGTAATGCACAAGAAATTGTTTTTACTTCAACAGCTACCGAAGCCACTAATTGGATTTTAAGAAGCGCTGTAAAAGATTTTGGTGTTAAGCGAATAATTACGTCTAAAATTGAACACCATGCGACTTTGTATACGGTTCAGGCATTACAGGAAGAATTTGACATTGCTGTCGAATTTGTAAATGTCTCTCGTGAAGGAACTATGGATTATGCTCAATTTTCAGCATTATTTTCCAATGACATCAAGACGTTAGTTTCTTTGATGCATGTCAATAATGAAACCGGAGTTATCAATGATATTGAAAAGATAGGAGCAATATGTCACCAAAATAAAGCCTTGTTTCATTGTGATACGGTTCAGTCAATTGGAAAAACAGAGTTGAATTTACAAGAATTAGCCATTGACTTTTTAGTGGCTAGTGCCCATAAATTTCATGGTCCAAAAGGTGTTGGTTTTGCTTATGTTCGAAAAAATTTAGTATTGCAACCCATGATCTTTGGAGGAGAGCAGGAGAAAGGATGGCGAGCAGGAACCGAATCGGTTCACCAAATTGCCGGAATGGCCAAAGCTCTGGAACTTTCTTTTGAGTTATTAAATGAGGAAAGAAAATACATAACTGATTTGAAACAGTATTGTTTTCAAAAATTGCAGCAAGCATTTCCCGAATTCAGTGTTAATGGAGCTGATACATTTTACAATATTTTAAATGTTTTGTTACCTTTTTCTCCGGAAAAAACGGCCATGATTTTATTTAATTTGGACATGAAAGGTATATCAGTTTCTCGCGGAAGCGCTTGTCAGAGTGGTAGTCCAAAACCCTCGCATGTATTGGCCGAAATGCTTAACGATGAAGAATTAAAAAAGCCAAGTTTGCGTATTTCATTCAGTCATCACAATACCAAAGAAGAAATTGATTGTTTGATATCGGCATTAAATGAAATTTAAAGTAGCACTACTTTTTTGCTGCTTTCTTTTTGGCTTTCTCTTGTTTTTTGAAATAACCTCTAAATAAAAAGTTGCTTTTTAGTGCTTCCAGATTTTCATTAAGTTTCTTACTGGCCTCATTAATATTGGTCATCGTTGAATCAATTTTAGTTACCAGTTTAGGATCGTTTGATAAATAATTAAGAGCGCCTTTTCCTTCTTTGATATTTAAAATGGTAACATTCAGATTGCTTACCACTTTATTAATTTCTTGACTTGATGCATCCAAATTGGTAATTACTCTTCTTATTTTATTGCCCACTACAGTATCTTTCAAGACTCCAATTACATTATCCTTATTTTCTAAACTGGCAATTTGTTTGTTTAAATGATCCATAGTTTGACTCGTTTTTTCACTAGTAATTCTCAGATTGCGAATCGTTTCTTTTAAATCTTTTGAAATTACCGTATCACGAAGTAATACTCCAATAGTACCTTTTCCTTTATTAATGTCATTGGTTATTTTAAGTAATTCAATAGTTAGTTGCGCAGCATTTTGGTTAGTCACGTTCAATGTCGCCAACATATCGTCTGTTCGCACCCGATTATTGGATTTAATTATATCGCCTGGTTGAACTGTCGGGAGATTGCCTTTACCTGGAATAATGTTAATGATAACATTTCCCACCAAACCATCGGAACCAATTGTTGCTATAGCATCTTTTTTGATATGCGAAAAAATAGCTTCGTCTATTTGCATGTCTATGAGTATCGTTGTATCATTTACAATTTCAATATCGCGAACGGTACCAACGTTTATTCCCGAATAACGTACATTATTTCCCAATTGCAATCCTGCGACATTATTAAAAACCGCTTTCAGATGCTCAGTTTTCCCAAACATTTGTTGTTTGCTGCCAATAAAATAGATAGCTAATACAAATAATGTTAGTCCTATAATTACAAATAGTCCGAGTCTGATTTTTTGTGACGCTGTTTTTTCCATGAGCTAATTTATTTAAAAAATGCTTTGATTTTTGGGTCGTCGGAATTTGATAGTTCTTCAAAAGTTCCTTCGGCATAATTTATATTGTCAATTAATAATATCATTCGGTTTGCAATAACTCTTGCACAATCTACATCATGTGTAATGATGATTGAAGAAGTATTGTATTTTTTCTGAATCGACATCATTAATAATATGATTTCTTTTGATGTTATTGGATCTAAACCAGTTGTTGGTTCGTCATAGAGAATAATTTTTGGTTGTAAAATTAAGGTTCGTGCTAATGCAATTCTGCGTTTCATTCCTCCTGAAAGTTCACTCGGCATTAAGTCTATGGCATGGGCCAAACCAACATTTTCCAATGCTTCCATTACCATTGGTGTAGTATCTTTAATTACTCCAAATTTTTTAGTGTGTCTGCGTAAAGGAAATTCTAAATTTTCTCTGACTGTCATCGAATCATACAAAGCACTTCCTTGAAAAAGGAAACCAATTTCGGTTCTCAATTCATCCAATTCCCAATGCTCCAGATTATTAATATTTTGCCCCATTATAGTTATAGTACCATTGTCGGGTTCTTCCAGACCAATCAGGCATTTAATCATTACCGATTTTCCAGAACCCGATTTGCCCATGATGACTAAGTTTTCACCTTCATACAATTCCATATTAAAGCCCTCCAAAACATGGTTATCACCATAGCTTTTTTTTAGATTCTTGATTTCAATAATTGGTTTTTTTTCTGTTGGGTTAGCCATAAAAAATATTAGTTACAAAAACGGCAATAAAATCTATAATAAATAATAACATTGAAGTATATACGACAGCCGAATTGGCTGCCAATCCAACACCAGCGGTTCCTTTTTTACAATTATAACCTTTGTAACATCCTACTAATCCAATGGCGAATCCAAAAAAGAAGGTCTTTATAGTAGTCGGAATCAAATCGCTGAATTGTAAACTGTCAAAAACGTTATTGAAGTAAAGCAAAAATGAAACATTTCCTTTAAAGTATTCCACCAAAGCCGAACCAAATATGGCAATAGCATCTCCAAAGAAAACTAGAATCGGCAGCATCGTAGTAGTTGCCAAAATCCGTGTGACTACTAAATATTTAAAAGGGTTTGTACCAGAAACTTCCATAGCGTCAATTTGTTCTGTTACACGCATGGAGCCTAATTCGGCACCAATTCCGGAACCGATTCTTCCGGCGCAAATCAAAGCGGTAATTATAGGTCCAATTTCTCTAATGATAGAAATACTTACCATTGATGGCATCCATGAAACGGCTCCAAATTCTTCTAAAGTAGGTCTTGATTGCAAGGTGAATACCAATCCAATTATAAAGCCAGTCACTGAAACGAGTAACAAAGAGCGATTGCCCATGTTGTAGCATTGCTTGAAAAATTCTCTGAGTTCGAATGGTGGATTAAAAAGTTCTTTGAAAAACCTTGCGCTGAAATAGGAGAGTTCACCAATTTCAATTAATAAGTTCCTAAAAGAATCTACAACTTTAGAATTGTCATCCATAGATTGAAATTAAGCAAATAACCTTATCAAATTTAGGAAATTATGATGAGAAATTTATCTTTTATCAACAATAAACACTTTAGGAAGAAGTTAAAATGGATTTTTTTGTATAAAATTATTTGTACAAAACAAAATATTGCCATGGATTCAAGACATAATTTATCTATTGTTTCGGTTTAAATGATTTTTTTGATGACGCGCAAACGATGCGTATGCCTGTTTTGTTCTGAATTATAAATGCCCAAGTGATCTAAGCGGTCAATTCTAACTTTTCCACTTGCGTGTATAATGTAGTTGTTTTCCATGATAATGCCTACATGTATTATCTTTCCTTCTTCATTGTCAAAAAAGGCTAAATCTCCAGGTTCGCTTTCTTCTATAAAACTCAAAGCATCTCCTTGTGTCGATTGTTGTGAGGCATCTCTTAGAAGTTGATACCCATTTAACTTATAGACCATTTGTGTAAATCCGGAACAGTCAATACCAAAAGGTGTTTTTCCACCCCAAAGATAAGGTGCATTCAAATACATAAAAGCAGTAGTAATCAAATCTGATTTTGGTTTGATACCGCTGGTTCTCATGCCTTCAAACTCAAAATTTTCAATATTAATTTCGCTGAAATTTAAAAATGATAACGAAGAGCCTAATGGGATAGGCAATAATATATTAGAGGAATTTGTTACATATTCAACCAAATCTGAGTTCAAAATTATTGCGTCATTTGACAAACTTTTGAAACTCTTTTCAGATATAGTCTGGTATTGTTTAGAATCGACCCAACCTTCATAATCATCAAATTGTAATTTGATTTTTGACCATTGATTTTGAGTCTCCAAAATCTCAAAATGCTCACCAAACAAGACTTGGGAAACGATTTCGCTTCTATCGCTTGGTTCGGCTCGTAATGGAATTATTGCAAGATTACAAATAGCAAACATTCAAATATAATTGATAATGGATTATTGATAATGGATTATTGAAATTTTTTAATTGTTAATTATCCATTATCAATTGTTAATTATTTAAATTCTTTCTATAACAATCGCCGATGCACCACCGCCACCATTACAAATGGCAGCTGCACCCACTTTGGCATTGTTTTGTTCTAAGACATTAATTAAGGTTACAATAATTCTGGCTCCGGAACACCCAAGAGGGTGACCTAAAGAAACCGCACCGCCGTTTACATTTACTTTGTCATTGTCAAGACCTAATATTTTTGCGTTGGCCAAACCAACTACGGCAAAGGCTTCATTGAATTCAAAATAATCAACATCGGCAACAGTTAAGCCAGCTTTGTCTAATGCTTTTGGTAATGCTTTTGCTGGCGATGTTGTAAACCATTTTGGTTCTTGTGCTGCATCTGCATAGGATTTTATATATGCTAATGGTTTTAATCCCATTGCCATTGCTTTTTCTTCGCTCATTAAAACTAATGCTGCAGCTCCATCATTTATAGTTGAAGCATTAGCTGCTGTAACGGTTCCGTCTTTGGTAAAAACAGCATTTAAAGTCGGAATTTTTTCCAATTTCACATTGGTATATTCTTCGTCTTGGGAAAAGATAATCGGCTCACCACGACGTTGCGGAATTTCCACAGGTACGATTTCATTATTAAATTTGCCTGCGCTCCAAGCTTTAGTTGAGCGCTCGTAGGATTGTATAGCAAAAGCATCTTGCTCTTCACGTGATATTTTATATTCGGAGGCACATAGGTCGGCAGAAACTCCCATGGCGTTATTGTCATAAGCATCT
>NZ_JBMOGQ010000124.1:0-6597 GCF_049318325.1 Flavobacterium sp.
AAATGGTAAAGAAAATCTTCGAAAGATTGCACATGCCATTGAACCAAAAAATGAAGTTTGTTGCCAAAATGGTAATGCTGAGTTCCCGACCAATAGTACTTTCAGAAGATATCGTTACCGATTCGGCTGTCCGTCGTTTGGTATTTGATGCCGGCGAAGATGTGGACAATTTGATGACGTTGTGTGAAGCGGACATTACTACTAAGAATCCAACGAAATTTAAAAAGTACCACAATAATTTTGATATTGTTCGCAAGAAGATAATTGAAGTTGAAGAACGCGACCATGTTCGTAATTTCCAGCCGCCTATTTCCGGTGAAGAAATTATGGAACTTTTTAATTTAAAACCATCTCGCGAAATTGGCGTATTAAAAGAAGCCGTAAAAGAAGCTATTTTAGAGGGAGAAATTCCGAATGAATTTAAAGCAGCGTATGATTTTGTTTTAAAACGAGCAGAAAAGCTAGGATTGAAAAAAGTAACTTAATTTGAAAATTATTCCATTTGAAAATTTGAAAATGAATTAATAGGATAATTATAATTTGTCTAAGATTAAAAAATAAAAGCAATATAAGTTTGTGGATTAATTAAGAAACCTTTCACTTAGAACCAAAAATATGAAAAAATATTTCCCAAAATCGGCAAAAATAGCTTTAGTCCTTGTTTATCTTGTGATTTTTGCTGGCGCCTTTGTTAGACTAACAGGATCGGGAATGGGTTGCCCTGATTGGCCTAAATGTTTTGGCTATTACATTCCACCAACCGAAAAACAAGAATTATTATTTACAGAAAGAAAAGAATATAACAAAGGGCAAGTTATTATAAAAGAGGAAACCCTTTTGGTGGCAAAAAAAGACTTTGTAGCGAAATCAACTTTTAATTCAACTGATTGGGAAAAATATACCAAACACAACTATTCTATTTTCAATCCATTACATACTTGGGTGGAATATATCAATAGATTGCTTGGCGCATTGGCAGGAATTGCTTGTTTTTTAACTTTTATTTTTTCATTTGGCTATTGGAAAGAAAAAAGAAAACTTATTTATATTTCATTTTTTATATGCATTTTGATGGGTTTTCAAGCATGGCTTGGAAAGACAGTAGTCGACTCAGTATTAAATCCTTTTAAAATTACCTCTCACATGCTGGCTGCTTTGTTAATAATTTCTTTCCAATTGTATCTTATTTATGAAGTTCAAAAAAAGGGAAAGTCCTTTATTTTTGATAGCAAGTTTAATATAATTTTATTCATAACCATTATTTTAACTATTATTCAAATCATTTTAGGAACGAGTGTTAGAGAACATGTTGATATACTATCGGAAACAGGTGCACCTAAAATATTTTGGCTTCAAAATCCTTCCTTAAGTTTCTATTTCCATAGAACTTTTTCGATTATTGTCTTGCTTGCTAATTTCTATCTGTTTCTTAGAAATAGAAAATTACAACTTCACTTAGAAAAAATAAATTGGATTGTATTCTTGATTTTTATCGAAATACTATCAGGTATAATGATGTACTATTTAGATTTCCCTTTTGGGACACAAACTATACATGTAATGCTGGCAACACTACTTTTTGGAATTCAATTTTATATGGTATTGGAATCTAATAGTAAAAAAACAATTTTATAATCTATATTTGCCGCCCGACTATATTGTCGCATTCTCTTGTTTACTAACATAAATGTCTAAACTTGCTGCCAAAGATAAATTTTTAGATTTATCAGATTACGGAAGATCGTTCGGAAGGTTTTTTGCTCATCAATTAAAGAATACTTGCTTCACTCCTATTCATGTTACTTTACTATTTGGTCTTACCGGTTTGATTGCTATTTATTGCATTCTGAAAAATTATTATTTTTTTGCCGGATTTTTTATCCTTTTAAAATCGGGAATTGATGCTGCAGATGGCGAATTGGCCCGACTAAAAAAAACACCTTCCTATTCGGGACGTTATTTAGACAGTGTGTTTGATATCGTTCTGAATTTCATGTTTTTGATGGCGATTTGTTATGTTTCTAAAACTTCTATTTGGTTTACTTTCTTGGCATTTATCTGTATCCAGTTGCAAGGAACTTTATACAATTACTATTATGTGATTTTGAGAAACAAATCAGTTGGTGGCGATAGCACAAGTAAAATATTCGAATACAAAACACCTATAGCATTACCTGGCGAAAGTCAAGAATCAGTCAACATTTTATTTGGAATTTACACTATCGTTTACGGAACATTTGACAAAATCATTCACGCTTTAGATCAACAAGCATATAAAGTAAATAACTTCCCAAATTGGTTCATGACTTTGCTTTCTTTGTATGGATTAGGATTTCAGCTATTAATTATTGCAATAATGCTACCAATGGGTTGGATTGAATTGATAGTACCATTTTTTATTGTATACACTTTACTAATTTTTATATTAATAGGAATTCGAAAAGTTTTCATCAAATAAAAAACCAGAAAAATTAATATGCCTCAATAAGTTAGACACTGTTGGGTTACTTTTTTATCGAAAAAAAGATATCAGTAAAGTTATTTCAAGAAAAAATTGAACTTATCGAGTTCATTAACTGCTTATTTTAATCAAAAAGAAAATTAACCCAATTCCTTAAAATTATTTAAAGTTTCACTTTCTATAACAACTCATTCAAAATTGAAAATTTGCTAAATAAGTTATAATTCCAAATCACTTAAAATTTGGAACTATTTTATTATTTTTTATGAATATTGATTTCGCAGAAAAGTAATAGATATCTTTTCAACAATTAACATTTATCATTCAGAATTTTGAATTTATAATTTATATTTGTTCGCTTATAAAAAAATACGACTATGATTTATAAATTCAGAGCAATTCTTGATGCAGAAGAAGATGTTTTCAGAGATATTGCTATTAAGGAAGATGCTACTTTAGAAGATCTACATAACGCTATCGTTAATGCTTTTGGTTTTGACGGATTAGAAGTTGCCTCTTTTTATACTTGTGATGATACTTGGAATCAGGAAGACGAAATTCCGATGTTTGATACAGGTGATATTCCGGGTGAACAAAAAACTATGAGTGATTATACTTTAAATCAATTACTTGACAAAGACCAGACTAAGATTATTTATGTGTATGATTTTATCAACATGTGGACATTCCTAGTTGAACTTGCGGCTGTTGAAGAAGCTGAAGCAGGAGAAACGTATCCGAGTTTGTTATTTTCTCATGGTGAATTACCTGCTATTGCTCCAGAAAAAGAGTTTGAAGCTGAAGGTGAAGATTTCTATTCTGAATTTGAAGATGATTTAGATGAAGATGATTTAGATGCTTTTGGCGGTGATGACAGTTTTGAAGATTACGGATTTGAAGAGAATTGGAATTAGGCTTAGTTGCTAAGTTACTGAGCGTCTCGGAAACTAAGTTTTTTCTTATGTTTGTGTTAACTAAAAAATGTACAACATGAAAACATTCAGAGACTTATTTATTTGGCAAAAAGCAATGTGTTTAGTAACTAATACTTATCAAATAACAGAAAAATTTCCAAAGGAAGAATTATTTGGTCTAACATCTCAAATTAGAAGAAGCGCCATATCACTCCCGAGTAATATTGCAGAAGGTTTTGGAAGATGTAGTAATAAAGAATTTTCCAGATTTATAAATATTGCTATCAGCTCTTTATTTGAATTTCAAACACAAATCGAGATTGCAAAAAACATCAATTACTTAAATGAAAACGAATTTAAAAGTATATATGAAGAAACTCGAGAACTTGAGGCTATGATTATTTCCTTTTCAAAAAAAATAAAATAAACTCAGACACTCAGTTACTCAGCTACACACAAACAAAAAAATGATCAACCTATTTAATACGCACATTGAGTCATTATCCATTCACCGAGTTGGAAACAAAAATAGAAATGAATCCGTTTTTCTATCGGAACAACCATATAATTTGAACGACGAAATTGTTCCTTTGTTAAAGGAATATTTCTTCAAATCGTTTCGCGAAAAAGAGGAAAACTATTTTCAGTTTGCACACGAAGTTGATTTGGAATATAACGATATGTACAATCTAGCATCAGAAATTTTTACGAATCCAAGTAATATTCATGAAGTTTCAAAGAAGATTACCAATCATCTCTTTGAGCAATCCAATCATCCTCATATTAAAAACGGTGAAGTTTATGTTGCATATTTGACTAACTTAAACATCGACAATAATGTTGTTGACGCCATTGGTGTTTTCAAAAGTGAAATTATGTCTGATTTTATGCAGTTTGAAGAAAAAGGTAAGTCTTTGGAAATGATTTTGCAACAAGGCATTAATCTGAACAAATTAGATAAAGGCTGCCTGATTTTTAACTACAAAAAAGAGGAAGGTTACAAGATCTTAAGCGTTGATAGTAATCGTTATGACACGCGTTATTGGTTGGAACATTTCCTTTCCGTCGATGCCTTTCAGGATGAAAACTATATTACTAAAAAATATTTAAAATTCTGTCAGGGATTTGCAAAAGATGTAGTTTTTCCTGCTGAAGATAAGAAAGAAGAGGTGATGTTTATGAATCGTTCGGTGAATTACTTTGCCAAAAACGACCAGTTTGAAGAGAGCAATTTTCTTAATGAAGTTTTGGATAATCCAGATTTAATTCCGGAATTCAAAAACTATAAAGTAGACAAAGGCGAAAAATATAGTATTGAAGATGTCACCACTTTTCCTATAGCCAACGGCGCTGTTTCTGATGCTAGAAGGTCGATAAAAAATGTGATTAATTTGGACACCAATATTCAAATAAAATTAGATTTCATTAATCCTGAAAGTGCGGAAAGATATGTTGAAAAAGGTTGGGATGAAGAAAAACAAATGTATTACTATCTAGTGTATTTTAATAAAGAACAGAAAAGTTAGTATTCAGCTTTTAGGCAGGAAGGCTTACAATTATTTTTTTATAATGAAATTCCCAATTGTTACAACAGTTGGGTTTTTTATTTCCCAAATGTTATAAATTAAATGGGGAATTATCTAAATTAAGATTAGTAAAAGCTATTATATTTGTTTAATCAGATTAGTTGCCATGAAATATAATCACCGCTATTACTTTTTACTTATTTTCTTTGTGTGCATTATCAGTTCGGCGCAGGAGAAAAACAGTGGTAATGACTCTGTTAAAATTTATAAAAAAATAGAAAACTATTCCAAGAAAAATAAGTTTAATAAATTTGTTTATCGTTTACTATTCAAATCCGAAAGAAACGCTTCTGGTGAACAAAACAATGCCCGTAAACGATTTTTGATTAAAAAAACCTTCGACAGGAACGAAGGCAAAATAATTAGAGAAATTAGGATTGAAACTTTAGATCCTTTTGGATATGCTGTTGATAACTACAAAGATGCTCCCAATAAAGGATTTGAAAAATTTGGAAATTCTTTACATCTGAAAACTAAAAATTGGATCATTCGAAATTTATTGCTTTTCAAAAAAAACGAACCATTAGATTCGCTTGTCGCTGAAGAATCAGAGCGTTTAATCAGAAGACAGCGCTTTGTCAGAAGTGTTATCATTAAACCTGTTGAAATTCCGAATTGCAAAGATTCTGTGGATATTTCTGTTCGCGTTTTAGATTCATGGAGTTTGATTCCGACTGGTGCTATTTCTAGTGCTAAAGGAAATTTTGAAATAACTGAAAGAAATTTTATAGGTCTAGGTCACGAAATAAAAAATAATTTTACGCGAAGATTTGATGACGGCAAAAGAGCCTACGATGCTCAGTATTCCATAAATAATATCAAAAATACTTTTATCAAAACGACCATTGCTTATCAAAACGATTTGAATAACAATATAACTAGAAGTGCACGAATTGAAAGACAATTTTTCTCTCCATTAACAAGATTAGCAGGTGGTGCCTATTTTGAAAATAGATTTTATGTAGATTCACTACCAGATGCAAGAGGAGTTTTTGAAAATCAAAATTTTAAATTACAAACCCAGCAATATTGGATAGGTCATTCTTTTAAAATCTTTGGAGGAAAAAGTGAAGATTCCAGAACTACAAATCTTGTTACCACTTTTGGATATAAAAACGTAGCTTACTTCAGCAAACCTACATTACAATATGATCCATCTATGTTTTTTGCTTCAGAAAAATTATATTTAGCCTCTATTGGACTTAATAACCAAAAATTTGCAGAAGACAAATATTTATTCAATTTTGACATTATTGAAGATGTTCCATATGGTCAGGTTTATGAAATAACCGGTGGATTTCAGGATAAAAACAATAACCGTAGAAATTATTTTAGTGGGCGATTTGCTTATGGCGATTATTTTTCGTTTGGCTATTTAGGCACCAATATTGAGTTGGGAAGTTTTTATAATAGTGGTCTAACCGAAGAAACAACACTAAGAATTGAAACTAATTATTTTACTAATTTACTTTCAATAGGAAGTTGGAAAATAAGACAATTTATTAGACCAATATTTGTTATAGGAAATCATAGGGCACAAATTATAAAAGATAGAGTAACCATATCTGAAGGAAACGGAATATCAGGTTTTGATAATCCATTAATTAATGGAACCAAAAAACTTTTTACCTCTTTT
>NZ_JBMOGQ010000125.1:0-6589 GCF_049318325.1 Flavobacterium sp.
CATACAACTATTACGAACAATTAAACGGATACCAGTATTTAAAATCTTTAGGAATCGGATTTCATTTTTATCATGGCAAATACTTAGACTCAATTGCTGAAATTCTTGATGTCAAAAAGAAAACGATAATTCATATCCCAAGTGTGAATGCATCTGAATCGACTAAAGAAAAGATAATGGAGGTTGATGCAATCATTGACCATATTGGTGTTTACGACTACACAGACGACCACGGAATCATACATGTAAAGGGGAAAGCGGGAGAGCAAATTAAAATTGCAGACTTAGTTAATGATAATTCTGAGCAACGAGATAAGATTATTGGGTACTTGAGAAACATTAAAAATGTTGAAGACATTGATATAATCATTGCTTTAGGAATGGCAAAGGAAGGTTTTGATTGGCCTTTCTGTGAAACGACATTGACGATTGGATACAGAGGTTCCCTAACAGAAATTATTCAAATTATAGGTCGCTGCACCCGTGACAGTGAAAACAAATCACATGCACAATTTACAAATCTGATTGCTGAACCTGATGCAGAAAATGAAGATATCATTGAGAGTGTTAATAGTATCCTTAAAGCAATAGCGGCATCACTTTTAATGGAAGAAGTTATTGCACCGAAATTTAATTTCAAACCGAAAGAAAACCCTAATGACAAAAGCAATGGTGTAGACATTTTCATTAAAGGATTCAAAGAACCTACTTCCAAAAATGTAAAGGAAATTATTGAGAATGACATTGTAGATTTAAAAGCAAAGATTTTACAATCTTCAGAAATTCAAAATTCCTTCCCTGGGCTTATTGATCCCGAAGTCTTGAACAAGGGTCTTATTCCAAAAGTAATTCACGAAATATATCCTCACTTGGAACAAAACGAAGTTACAGAACTAGGAGATTATATTGTAGCAAGTTCGGTTATACGGTCAAGTAATATAGTTCAAAGTGGAAACGACAAGTTAATCTCGTTTGCCAACAGGTTGGTAAATGTAAACGAACTAAATATGGATTTAATTTATTCAATTAACCCCTTTCAGAATGCTTTTGAAGTAATGTCAAAACAATTAAGTTCAAAAGTTTTCAAAGCGGTTCAACAATGTATTCAAGCTTTAAGAATTCAGATGACTGATGATGAAGCAATATTGTTGTGGCCAAAGATTCAAGACTTTTATCGTGTAAAAGGTAAGCAACCAAGTGCAGATTCGATTGACCCACTTGAAAGGAGAATGGCTGAAGCATTAATCTACATGAGGCAAATTAAAAATGAACTTACACAATGAAAAAAAGATCAGAGCTTGTTGATTTAATTCAGAATGACCCATTCGGACTTCTTAAAAGTGACTATGTCAAAAAAGGGGTTTCTGAAAATGATTCTGCATTGATTAATTCATTTGAAGAAATTCAATCTTTTGTTGAAGAGCATAATTGTGAACCTCAATCTAATATATCAAACATGATTGAGTTCAAACTGTTCGCAAGACTGAAAGCAATTCGTTCTGATGCAAAAAAAATTAAAATCCTCTCAAAATATGATTTTGGCGGGTTATTAAAAGGCAATGCCATAAAGGAAATTACTATTGAAGATATTATCTCTGACGATTCTTATAAACTTTTAGGAGAGGAAGAAGAAAATAGCGAAATTTTCAAACTCAAACATGTTAAGTCAGTTGAAAGAATTAAGCCCGACTATCTTTCAAGAAGAAAGGTTTGCAAAGATTTTTCATTGTATAAAGAAATGTTCAATATTCTGCACGAAGAACTTGCCTCTAAAAAAAGAAGACTAATCAAATACACTTCATCTGATTTGAATGTAGGCAATTTCTATGCACTTGATGGAATTCTATTTTACTTAAAGTCTATTGAGGGGGACACAAACAAATATGTTTTCAAAAGCGGAGAGAGAGAACGGTTTGACGGTAGAACTCTTTGTATTTTTGATAATGGAACACAATCCGATATGTTGTTTCGTTCATTGGACAAAGCAATGCAACTTGATGGTTATTCTATTAGTGCTAAAATTAATGATTCAAGCATAGATGCAACACCAATAGATGAATCAGATGTTCTAAATGGATACATTTATGTTTTAGCAAGCAAGAACCCGGATGTAAAAGATTTTGAAAATCTTTATAAGATTGGTCATACCACAGGTTCTGTAGCTGATAGAATTAAGAATGCGAAAAAGGAAGCTACATATTTGTTCTACGATGTAGATATTATTTCAACTCACAGATGCCTTAATATCCAATCATATAATCTTGAGCAAACTATTCACGATTTTTTCTCAGCGGTAAAATTAGATATTGAATTATTTGATAATAGAAATAATATTTATAAGCCAAGAGAATGGTTCAAAGTCAGCCACGATGTAATCAAAGACGCAATAAATTTAATTGTAAGCAATCAAATTAACGATTATCTCTATGACCCAGAGGTCAATCAAGTAATCAAGAAATATGTTTCACAACAAGACTCTCCACCTAGTCTTGCTGCTGAAGACCCTTCTAAATACAAAAAGAAAAAATAATTTATGAAAACAAGTTGCGATTGCACTAAAAATATTAGTAATGGATGAAATTAACATTTGTTAGATGGAAGAAATAAATCAAATAAATCGTGACGCAATATTAACTAATGCAATAAACGAATCTGAATTATCAGACTTAAAGCAACATGCCGATAAGATGATAAGAGGGTTTGAGAATTTTAATAGCTTTTCTTCGAACCGTGCTATATGGGAATTGATACAAAATGCTTGCGATTTATCTAAAGATTGTGATGTGGTTATTGATTATAGCAACAACGGGTTTTCGTTTACACATAATGGATCATTTTTTACAACTAAAGCTTTTATTTCTCTAATAAAACAAGTAAGTGGGAAGTATGGTGAGGAATCAGATATACCTGAAGTTGGAAAATATGGAACAGGCTTTTTAACTACTCATACATTTGGGCGTAAATTTTTAATTAATGCGGTACTTGAGTCAAATAACACCTTTTTCGAAATAAAGGATTTTTTAATTGACAGAAGTCCTAAAGAGTGGAAAGAGCTCAGTGAAAACATAAAGAGACAAAAAGAGAATGTTTACAAACTTATCAAGGAAGGTGCAATTATCAGTAATCCTGTAAATAGAACAACATTTACATTCATACCCGAAACACAACAGGAGTTAAGCTATATTATTGAATCTAGCAAAGATTTAGAAGATTACGTTCCAATTGTTTTAACAATAAATGATCGACTAAAAAAAGTAAACATTATCAACAATGGCATCCAAACAAACTTTGAAAGAATTAATAAGGAAGAAGTCTCCAACACCCATTCAATAAATTTATTTAAGACAACCATCTCTAAAAACGGAATTGAGAAAGTGTTGTATTCAATTATTGATAAAGACGATCAGATAGAAGTTATATTACCCATCAATGAAAAATTGGAACTATTCCAATTTCCTGAAAGGGTTGCACGATTGTTTTTATACTATCCATTAATTGGATCAGAACATTTTGGCTTTAACTTTATAATAAATTGCAATCAATTTCTTCCTACCGAACCAAGAGATGGAATTCATTTAAAAAGCAATAAAGACCAAGTTAAAGACCAAGAAGAGGAAAATCGAAGGATTTTAGAAAAAGCTTCTCGGTTAATATTTGATTTCCTAAAAAGCAATGTAATTGAAGTAGATAACCCCCTTTTATATGCTCAAATAAATTTCAAAAGAAATTCAGAAAATGCTTTATTGAATGAGTATTTTGAAGAATTACAAAAATCTTGGACAGAAGAGTTTAAATTATTGCCTATAGTCGAAACATCGGAAGGCTTTAAACCAGTTAACGAAGTTTGTTTCTTTGATGAAGGACTTTTAAACAGTACAGAGTGTTTTGATGAAATTTATAAACTAACTTCTATCTTTTATAAAAACATCCCTGTAAAGGAAAAAGTGGTTTTATGGAGCAAGTTTGTTGGCGAATGGACAAGCGAAAGCCTTAGTTTCATTGAGCATGAAGATTTGGTTATTGCTATTTCAAAAGAGAATTTATCCGAATTCGATAATGACTGTTTAATCAATTATTACAAAAACCTTATTAAAGAAGAAAGAATAAACTTTTTTTCAGAACACACTTTACTGCCAAATTTAGATGGAAAATTCTGCTTACTTTCTTCCCTTCTTTCGCCTAAAGATTTAAATGAAACACTAATTGAGATAGGAAAAATATTAATCCCTCATTCAATCGAAAGGTTGATACACAAAGATTTTTGTTTTGATTTTCACTTTGAGAAATTTAATAGAAAAGATTTCTCTAATAACGTAAAATCAAGTTTAGATGAAAAAGAGTCCTCAACTTGCATTTGCCTGCCCGAATCCATTGATGTTACAAAATATAGCACAACAGTTCTCGATGGAATGAAGAGCCTCGAATATAATTTCTTTTCTAGTTTACTGAAGTATTGCAAGCTCAATAACAATGTAAATTCGCAAAGCAAGCCTGCTTCCCTAATAAAAATATTAAGTAAATATTATGCACTAGATGAGAATCTAATTCAATTGACAAATCTTGAGGTACAAGAGGATAATCTTGACATCCGTTCTGCAAGAAAAATATTAGTTCAAGTGTTTTTTAATTTGCTTCAACATCACAATGACGAATGGGTGCAGCAGAATATCCCTTTGTTATTAGATCTTGCTAATTGCAATGAAGATAGTCTAAAAGAAGTGTATGCTACATCAAAAATATATCCTAACCAGATTAATCAATTAAAGTGTATCACAGAGTTAAAAAGAGATATTGATGTGCTCCTCGAGATAAAAGAACTGTATAATAAAGTTACAAAAGATGAGATTCGGGAAGATTTGGTTTACCAGCAGTTTAATGATTTTGTTGCCGAAGATAGATTCGTAACAAACAAATATCTCACTAATCAAATAGAAGACACCTTCTTTAATACAGACATTCTTAATATTAACGAACACCCATTTAAGGTTGAGATACTAAATATTATTTCAAAACTTAGAGAGAAAAAATACGCTGACCTTTTTCCAAGATTGGATGATAAAAAGGCGAATTTGATGTTAGAAATAGTTACGAACGAAAATACAAAAGATGATATTTTTTCTATTGTAACATTAAAGGAATCGCAATTGAAGAAACTGGGCAAGTTAGTTCAGGAAGATAACTTCGAGGCGATATTAAATGCTGCTGCTTTTATACTTCAACAGAAAATTGAAAACGATGCAGACTTTAGGCATAAACATGAGATTGGTACTTATATAGAAGGGCTAATCCGTGAAAAGCTTTCTAAAGAGTTGCAGGACAGAATTTCGTTTGACAAAGGTGAATCATTAGAAGCCACAGATATTCAGGGAGGTCAGGATATTGTTATATTATTTGATGGAAATCCAGTTTATTTTATTGAGGTAAAGTCAAGATGGGATCCTAGGAATTCTGTTTCCATGAGTAAACTACAACTACAAAGAGCCGTAGAAGAGAATGAACGATATGCTTTATGTGCAGTTGACATTACCCGATACGAAGGAACAAATGACAGATATCATCTTTCCACAGAGGAAATTTTACCAATTACAAAGTTTATATCAAATATTGGCGGGAGTATTAAACCATTAATTGAAGATAATTTAGCTGCTGAAAAAAAACAGAATGAATCAATACACTTAATAGACTATAGGGGTATAATACCTCAAGAAATTATTAAGGCGGGAAATGATTTTCAGACTTTTATTGATTCGCTTACTACCATAATAAATAATATTGCAACTAACGATGCCAAGGCACAACTTTAATAACGAATGGGAATAGTAAACATCATAGAAAAATATTTATCAGGCATCACAACAGATGAATTCCACAGATACAAATCTTGGGATAATTGCTTTCAGGCTTTCAGTGTTTCTAAACAAACAGAAATTCAGGTTTTAGAGTTGGCTTTTTACTTAGCAAGTTGGGGAATGTATAGAGGTTCGGGCGGTTTGCTCCAAAAGAATCACCTGATCCATAAAGGAGCTGTTGACATTGTGTATTCAAAGACCAATCAAAAACTGAAATGCAATCAAATAACCGAAATAAAACCGGAAAATATTAAAGCTATTCTTGCAGTGAAAGATGAATTGGCAAAACATTACTGCAGCATTTTTTTCACCAAAGGAGCAGACAAACCAAAACCCATTTCACCGACAGACACACTATTGAGTAAAATTATGTTAGGCACTTTAGGTTGTGTTCCTGCATTCGACAGGTATTTCATTGACGGTTTAAAGGAAATGAAAATGGAACATACTGGATTCAATGAAGCGTCATTAAACGAACTTTTCAACTTCATATACAAGAACAAAAAAGAAATTGACCAAGTACAAAAACTAATTACGGCCAAGACACAAAGACATTATCCCCTAATGAAAATACTGGATATGTATTTCTGGCAAATCGGTTACGACAAAGACGTAAAAGAAAAAAAGCAGAAGAAAGTAAAATGATTTTAGGAACCGACAATAAAGCCCAACGCATTTTGCAAGCACATTTAAAAACCGCACAAGCAACCGCACAGACCAAAGTTTTTAAAAGAGCTTGC
>NZ_JBMOGQ010000126.1:0-6338 GCF_049318325.1 Flavobacterium sp.
TGAAATTTATTGAGAATTTAAATGTTTTAATGGGAGGTTATTAGACAGTCTGACGTTTTGCAGCTACCCGAAGGTGGCGATTTCGAAGCACTTCACTGTCAACCAAGCACAAACTTTGATAGAAGCACAAAGCTTGATTTAACCACTGAACCGCCACTTTTGGGTAGGTGCTGTTATCGCTTCGGTGTTCTTTTTCGTCCGTTGGTTTGTCGGTTGTTTGGGTCGTGCGGTTGGACAGACACACTCTTTGCAAAGCTTGGGTTTGAGCGTTGGCATGAGCGGCTTGGCAATGTGTGTGGCTGTGAAGCATTGGCATTAAATGTTTTCCTCTTTTTTCGTTTTCCACCATTGTCTTAACTCGATAATTTTGGGTTCTCCAATATTGATTAATCCTTTTCCTGATTCTAATTTTTTGATTTCTGTTTCAAGTTTGTATTTACTGCTAGGTGTACCAACAAAATTGCTTATTGCCTTATAATCTTTGTTCTGAACATTTAAACAAATTGGTAATTTCACTTGAGAAGCAAAATCAAAGTCTTTCGTTTTATAGTCTTCAACCCCTTGTGATAACATTACTATTATTACACCTTTTGATCTTAAAAGTCTTAAAAGTTCTTCAAGTGCTTTTCTTGCATTTTTGTTTTTTAAATAAATATGTGCCTCGTCAATTACAATTACATAACGAAGTGGAAAAATATGATCAACTGGTTCGCAGTCATTTGTCGAGCTAAAATAAGTATTGAAATATCTTAATAACAAAAACACAACAAGCTGTCTCAATGTGTCTGAAAGAGCAGGGGGCAGATTTAAATACAAGCTCTTGTCTAAAATATTTGGATTATTTGGGTCACAATTAAAAATGTTAGTTGTCAAATCTTGAATACCTGCAAAAAGCGTATCTGGTCTTCGATTATTTTCTTCGTAATATTCTCCTATTGCTTCAAACAATTCATTAATGCTTGGATAAGAACCGTTTTTACTATCAAATAGATCAGTAATTACATTTGTTAAAATATTTTTTTGAGCAACACCAACGCTTGGAACAAAGGTGGCAATTGTATCTACAAAAGCTTTAATGCTAAAAGGTCGTTGTCTCTCGTCCAAACTAATTGATAGAAAAGGGTTGAATTTTACACCATTGTCATTTACTATATCAATGAACTCACATTTTGTTGCATCAAGAAATGGCTTTAATTGTGAAGGATTACCTTCTCCTTTGTAATCAAAAAATATAAACTTCAACTCATTGTTTGTATTCTTAGAAATTTGATAAAGTATATCTTTCATCAATTGGGTTTTGCCTGAACCTGCCATACCTGCGATAGCCATATTTCTGTTATCAAACTCTCTTAGGTCATTTATTCTAATTTCAATTGTTTCACCACTTTCCGTTTTACCCAGTTCAAACCAGAGTAAAGAAGTGATTTCTTTCATTGAATTAATTTGAACATTTCCACTACTTATTTTAACAGAATTAGATCTTAATGTTAGTCCATTTTTAATAGGCTTCAATAAAAATGAAATATGATCACCTTTTGTAATATCACCTTTTTCCAATTCATTAATCCATAGGTCTAAACCATCTCTTAAATGCAATTTGTATAGTTTAATAAAATCATTTTCAGAAAGCTCTTTTGCATAATGTTGATCGAACATTGTTTTGTACAAAACATAGTTATCAGCATCATTTACTAAGCGACCAAAAATGTTGCTTGTTGGTGTGTATTCACGTCCATTTTGCGGTAACCCATTTTCGTTTTCGTGAAAGAATTTACCTTTGGTAATACTTAAAGCAAGGGCAATTCTACCTGTAATAGTGTCTCTTTTGAAATTATAGATATTTGTAATTCTATCTAGAATTTCAATGCTTTCGTTGTCTATTTTGAATCTAATCATTGCTTATTGTATTAAAATATCCGCTTTTTAAATTTGTATTTACTCCATCATTGAAAAGCAAATATGATTTTGAAATGTTACCTGAAATCTCTTTGAATCTTTTTGGTGTTATCTCACTGTTTGTAGAGAATAAAACAACCTGTTCTGAAAGTGCTGGATAATATTTTTTAGTAATACTATCTCTGTGTTCCTCGTCAAGTCTTCCTAATGGTGTATCAATGAAAATTGGAAGATTTTTAACTGATTCTTTTAAAATAGCCTTAATCAAACAAGAGATATAAATTTGCTTTTCTCCTGATGATAGACTTTCCTTTCTAATCTCATTATCATCTTGGTCAAAAAGTGTGATTTTCATTCCTTGCCCTGAAGCAAGAATAGTAACCTTTACATCTTCAATAAATTTAGTCTGATTAGGCTCGCTATTCAATTTGTGCATAAGAATTTTAAGTTCAGAAAGAATTGTCTCTTCTAAGCTATCTTTATGCTTATTCTTTTGTTCATCAAGAAACAGATTTAAAACGACAATATATTGATTACTCTTTTGAATTTTCAATTTGTTTTGTTCATTAATATCAACTTTTTTAACTAGAGTAACTAATTGTTGTTTGAGTCTTACTATATCACTTCTCAGCTTTGTGATTTGTTGATTGTTCTCACCAATTTGCCTGTTTTTTTCTGTAATATTATAATCTGCTGTTTCTTTTTTAGAGGAATACTCAAGAATTAATTCGTCTTCAAGATCTGCGTCAACTTTGCTTAGGGTTTTCTTTAAATCTGATAGTTTTACTTTTATCTCGTTAAATTCTTCAATTATAGTTTCAAATAAATCTTTGGATTGTGTATTAACCAAATTGATTGCATCTGCTATTAGCTTCTTTTCAGAATTATTAAGGTCGTGTTCAAATTCAAGTTCTGAGTATTCACCATTTTCTTTAAATAGTTGCGAACCTAATGTTTGTGCTTTTTCGTAATAAAACATTTTGTCCTTTAAAGACATTGTTGAATTGTCTGGTTCAGGAGGTTTATTGAAAAGTAGTTCAATAAAGTTTTCAATTTTATCTGAGTTTTCCTTTGATGAGTTTTGTGAAAGTTCGTTTTTTTCTTGAATTTCCAAATGCTCTTTTACTTCTTCTAGTTTCCCAGTTAGAATAGCAAGAGGGATAATTTCACTTAACTCATTAAAGCGTTCATTGAGTTCTACTTCTTTGGTCTTTAATTTGTCGATTTCAATTATGACAGCGTTTCTATCAAATGTAGAATTACCTTGCTTGCTATGCTGAGAAATTAGATTGTCATATTCTCTTATTTTTTTCTTTAAATCGTCAATTTCTTTAAGTTTTTCTGCATTTTCTTCCTCAAGATTATTTATTTGATCTTCTGATATTTCTATTGCTTTCTCATTATTGATAATTTGTTCTTGAAGGTTTTTTGATGCTCCTTCTTTTTTCAAACTATTGATATAAAATTCAATGTCCTCAATTAAAGTCTCATATGTATCTAAACCAAGAATCTTTCCAAGAGCATCATTAATAAAACTGCCTTCATCTTTTATTGATAAATTTGCTATTTCTGCTATTTTTTCAGCATCAAAAAATACAAATTTTGCAGCGTCAATAGGAATGATGTAATCGTTAATAAAATTGATTTTGTCACTTTCATCATCAAATATTTCAAGGTTTGATGCGACATCAATGATTGAAAGAGTTTCATTCATTGAAGCAACATCAAAAGTTCTTTTTATAAGAATAGAATCTGTATTTGAATTAAGTGTTCTTAATTCTGGTAATTCAATATCTGATATTTTAATACTTACTGAGAATTTGGTTTTATTTTCTTTTTTGGCTGTCGAATTAATAGATTGTTGCATAAAGGAAGAATAGTTTTTTTCCTTTTGAATCTCTTTTTTGAAATTCTCATCTATCTGCGAAATCTTATCACCAAATAAGCACCACACGATTGAAAGTAAAAAGTTTGTTTTACCATATCCGTTTCGACCACCAATAATTATGATGTTCTTTTCATCATTTGTTTCAAGGTCAACATTTACAGAATTGTAATACTGCCTGAAATTATTTATTTCAATGTTTGAAAATTTCATTTTGTTGCTTTTTCAATTTCATCATTAATTTTTTGCTGATGATAATTATTTCTTTTCAGCAACTTCTTTGTTCTAACAGATTCAAGTAGCGACTTTAAAGAATCATAATCAACACCTTTATCCGTTGATATTTCATTCAGTCTTTGCTCTTGCAATACTCTAGTTTCTTTTATTTTCATGTGCTTAAATTGTTTTGATTGTCAATAAATACAAATTGCTGTTCAATGAGGTAATCTATGATGAATTTCATGTTTCTATGACTTATATCTAATTGATTAGAAAAATATGCTTCAACTTTTAACCTGTTAATTCTATCGTTTTTCTTGATAAAGTGCGTTATGCTTTTACCTAAAAATTTTGGTAAGTCGCTTAGTTTTGAATTGTAAGATCTACGACTTAATCCAATAAAACCTTGATTAAATATTATAAAGTTTTTTTGAGGATCAAGTTTAAGATTAGTTATTATGTTTTTTGCATTTGTCTCTTCACGGTATTTGTGAACCTCGTTTACTAGCTCTAATATGTGAATGGGGCAATTATTATCCTCCAAATAATCTAATATTATATCTTTTATAGTTCCTCCTTTAATTCCCTCTTTTTCAGTTTCCCATTTTTTTAAACCGTAGGTACTGCTTCTTCCAAAGTATATTATTTCAGATGTACGCTGTAAACTGCCTCTCAATGCATCATGACTTTTTGTGATTCCAGGATAATCTTTTTCAATTATTTTATATATCTCCTCAATTTTCGATGGTACACTTAATTTTTCTAGAGCTTCGATAGCATATTCAGGAACTTTTTTTAATGTATTTCTTTTGAAAACAATGTCATCATTAAGATCAATTAAAAGATCGAATTCTTGATTAATAATTCTTTCCGCAGCAGGAAAGACTAAAGATATTATAGAACTATCTTCATTTTTAACAAAATTATTTAAGTAGCTTTTGAAGTGAAAGTTGTAGGTTTCTTCGATTCTACCATTAATTCGTGAATGGATATCATCAACGAAATTGTTAAAATCAAATTGGTTAGTTAATTCCTTTGCAACTAAATAAAAGCTACCCCAATTATGCCGGTCTCTTGAATTAAATGTCTTGGGTTGTAAAACATCACCAATCTCTCCAATAAGATCAAATTTATCTGAAAAGAATAAATAGATTAGAATTGAGTTAAATTCTCTAGTAAAACTTGTATCGTTGAATTCATTTATTTGAACATTTAGGTCTTCATCAATATTGATTAACATTTTGTTTTCGTCAATTCCATATTTTTGATACAAATCGTCTTCAATTTGTTTGACAAATTGAAGATTATTGAATAAATCTTCCAAAATACCTTTTCGTATTTGCCTAACTCGTTCTCTTGAAATACTTATTTCCTCTGCAATTTCATCTAAAGTAAGTTCAGGTTGCTTGTCATAAAGTTTAAAGGCTTTGATAAAAATAATGTTTTCATTTTTTTCGAAGATTACATCTTTATTTATTAGAAAATCAACAAGACTAAATATTGATTGCGATTCTAGGATTTCAATCGGGATTGATGATATTGAAAATGTTTTTTCAATAAAAAACCTGTTTCGCAATGCAACCAAATCATTTTCGTTCTCTACTTCTGCTACTTTTTCGATAAAATCTATTATTGTATCAAAAAAACTTTTTAACTCCGTTACTGTTTTTGTTCCGACATTTTTTATGTCTTGAAAATTGAATTTGTCATTAGCTAAAATTCGCTCACTTATATTTCGAATTTTTAAATTCCCATTTAGGAAGGAGGTTATGGCATTTTTACTTCTATTGGATAAGTTATTTGTATTTATCTCGATAAAACTATTTACGATTTCTCTTTGGGTTCTTGTGAAATTAGTTATTGTCGTAATAAGTTGTTTTTCTGGCTTTAAAGGTTCAGAGAAGTGATTACTGTCATAATCTGTATATTTCAAACATAATGCTGTCAATTCTTCATTAGATTTTCTTCCGCAATTTCTAAGATTATCGAAAGTTCTATTTTCACGATAGTGTTTTAAAATTGCGGACAAGTCTTTTAAGTCATTGTCATTACAGACGTTGAAAGAACGAACACTTAAATCTTCAGAATAATATATTTCCTCAATTGTCATTAATCCTCAATCAGTTTAAGTTCAGCAGTATTTGGGCGTTGGCAAAATTCAGGCTCTTTTGCTTGCGAAGCGGTCGCCCGTGTGTTGGGGCAAGCAAATGTGCCTGAATGTGCGGATGGCATTTTATTTATGTCGTTCATTTTCTTCACTGTCGTTGTCTTTTACACTGAGCGATAACTCATTTATAGCCGCTATAAACCTTCGCCAATCTTCCAAGTTGGTTGTATA
>NZ_JBMOGQ010000127.1:0-6311 GCF_049318325.1 Flavobacterium sp.
CTTTTATCACTAAAACGCCAAGGAGATACAAGCAAAAGATTGCGCATAGAACAAGACGATACACGACTCGGATTTGAAGTCGATTATGACCGTATTATTTTCTCATCTGCTTTCCGAAGTTTACAAGATAAAACCCAAGTAATTCCGCTTTCTAAGACCGATTTTGTGCATACTCGTTTGACACACAGTTTAGAAGTTTCGGTTGTTGGTCGTTCCATTGGAAGATTGGTTGGTAAAAAAATACTCGAAAAATATCCGCATCTGAAGGAAGTCCATGGGTATCATATGAACGATTTTGGCGCTATTGTAGCAGCGGCATCCTTAGCGCACGATATTGGAAATCCACCATTCGGACATTCTGGAGAAAAAGCAATTGGGGAATATTTCTCCATTGGAAAAGGGCAACAATATAAAGACCAATTAACCGAAAAACAATGGCAGGATTTGATAGATTTTGAAGGGAATGCCAATGGTTTTTCGGTGCTTTCGAGTTCTCGTCCCGGCATCGAAGGAAGTCTGCGTTTGACGTATGCGGTTTTGGGGGCGTTTATGAAATATCCAAAAGAAAGTTTACCCAAAAAACCAACCAAAAACATTTCGGATAAAAAGTATGGTTTCTTCCAATCCGACAAGGATTTCTTTAAAGAAGTGGCAGAAGAGTTGGGAATGATCCCGAAAAAATCCGGAAATGATATTGGTTTTGAGCGCCATCCTCTGGCATTTTTAGTCGAAGCCGCCGATGATATTTGCTATACGATTATCGATTTTGAAGACGGAATAAATCTCGGTTTGGTTTCCGAAGATTTTGCGTTGGAATATTTAATTAAATTGGTAAAAGACACTATTGATGCTGCCAAATATCAAACTTTAACGACTAAAGAAGACCGAATTAGTTATTTGCGTGCTTTAGCTATTGGGAACTTAATCAACGATGCAGTAAGGGTTTTTATCGAAAACGAAGAAGCGATTTTACAAGGAAAATTCCATTTTGCATTAACTGATAAAAGCAAGTACAAAGCGCAAATGGATGACATTATTAAACTGAGCGTAAAGAATATTTATCAAAGTAGGGAAGTAATTGAAAAAGAATTGTCAGGTTACCAAATAATCAATAATTTATTGGATAAATTCATCACAGCTTACAACAACAATCATGATGGAAAAGCTACAAATTACGATAAATTACTATTGAAAATTTTACCTGAAAAACATCATTTGGAAAAAGAAAACTTGTACGACAGATTACTTCACATTTGTCACTTCATCTCAATGCTTACCGATGGAAAAGCATTACAGTTGAATAAAATTGTAACAGCTTAATCTTCATCTTGCTCCTCTTCCTCAAGCAAACCTGCAAACAACAAACGCAAACCCTCAACATCAATGTTACAAAATTGTTGTAGTTCGTCAACGGTTCCGTGTTCAATAAAATAATCGGGAACACCGCAAAGGAAGATTTCGTTAACGTAGTCATTTTTGGCAGCGAATTCTAAAACCGAACTTCCAAAACCTCCGGTTGTAACACCATCTTCGACAGTAATAATCGTGGAAAATTTATCACAGATTTTGTGCAGTTTTTTTTCATCTAAAGGTTTTACAAAGCCAAAATGATAATGAGCAAAATGGTTTTCAGGATCTTCAATATCGGTAAGAGCCAATGTTACATTATCTGCTATAGTTCCGGTTGATAAAATGGCAACTTTTTTTCCTTTTCTTAATTTTTTTGATTTGCCAATTTCAATTTTCTGAAAGTCGAAAGGAAATTTCCAATCGGTATTTTTACCTCTCCCACGTGGATAACGAATAGCGATAGGATGTTTCAAGCCCAATGAAGCTGTAAACAGAATGTTTTGTAATTCCATTTCATCCTTTGGGGCATAAATAATCATGTTCGGAATGCAGCGTAAATACGCTAAATCAAAAACACCGTGATGCGTTGCGCCATCTTCTCCAACCAATCCGGCTCGGTCTAAACAAAAAATTACAGGTAAGTTTTGTAATGCCACATCGTGAATTACTTGGTCATAAGCGCGTTTTAAAAATGTTGAATAAATATTACAGAAAACGACCATGCCTTGCGTTGCCATTCCTGCAGAAAGTGTCACCGCATGTTGTTCGGCAATACCTACATCTATAGCTCTTTTTGGGAAGGCCTCCATCATAAATTTCATTGAACTTCCTGAGGGCATAGCAGGAGTAACACCAACAATCTTGGGGTTATTTTTAGCCAATTCAACTAAGGTTAACCCAAAAACATCCTGGAATTTAGGAGGTAAATTTTCATTTGATTTTTTATGAATTTCGCCAGTCGAAGCATCAAATTTTCCTGGCGCGTGGTATTTTACCTGATCCTCTTCGGCTTGTTGTAACCCTTTGCCTTTAGTTGTAATTATGTGTAAAAATTTTGGGCCTTTTACTTTTTTTAATCTTTCTAGTTCTTTTATTAATCCTTCAATATCATGACCGTCAATTGGTCCGGAATAGGCAATGTTTAATGAATTAATTATATTATTTTGTTTTGGATTTTTTCCTTCTTTGACAGACGTCAAATAGTTTTTCAAAGCGCCAACACTTGGGTCAATTCCGATGGCGTTATCATTAAGTATAATTAACAGATTCGTATCTGTAACACCGGCATGATTCAAACCTTCAAAGGCCATTCCGCTTGCAATCGAAGCATCGCCAATCACCGCAATATGATTTTTGTTTTCGCCTTTTAGCTGCGAAGCAATAGCCATTCCCAAAGCCGCAGAAATTGAGGTTGAAGAATGGCCAACGCCAAAAGTATCATAAACGCTTTCATTGCGTCTCGGAAAACCAGAGATTCCGCCAAGTTGTCTGTTGGTATGAAACTTTTTTTTGCGTTCGGTTAAAATTTTGTGTCCGTATGCCTGATGACCAACATCCCAAACCAACAAATCATTTGGTGTATCAAAAACATAATGCAAAGCGATAGTTAATTCAACAACACCAAGCGATGCGCCAAGATGGCCTTCTTTTACCGAAACGATGTCAATGATAAATTCACGTAGTTCCTTTGCCAGTTGCGGCAATTGGGAAACATCTAATTTTCGCAAATCAGTTGGATTGAAAATATGTTCAAGCAATTTTTTTGACATGCCACAAATGTACGAATTGAAATTGTATTTTTGTTTTATGGAAAATCCTTTCACCGACGAATATTTTATGAAGAAAGCTTTGCAGGAAGCGGAACTCGCTTTTGAAAAAGGGGAAATTCCTGTTGGAGCCGTAATTGTAATCGATAATAAAATTATTGCAAGAACCCACAATCTCACCGAAATTCTTAATGATGTTACGGCTCATGCAGAAATGCAAGCTATTACATCAGCAGCAAATTTTATAGGCGGAAAATACTTAAAAGGCTGCTCACTTTATGTAACCTTAGAACCTTGCCAGATGTGTGCAGGCGCTTTGTATTGGAGTCAGATTTCAAAAATTGTTTTTGGTGCTTCTGACGACCAACGAGGTTATCAAACTTTAGGCACCATTATTCACCCAAAAACTAAAGTAATTCATGGTGTTTTAGCTAAAGAATGCTCGGATTTAATGCTTCGTTTTTTTGCATCAAGAAGAGGAGTTTAATTTTAACACAATAAAAAACATTAACTTACGTTCCTATATAAACCAATAAATTTCAAACATGGAAAAAATAAAATCATCAATTATTATTGGCGTTGCCATAATTATAACTTCATTTATTTTGGGCAAGTCTTTTCAAAATCGAAATGAAAATTTGGATTCGATTTCAGTAATTGGATTAGGAACTAAGGATTTTGTTTCAGATGAAATTCTTTGGTCTGGAAGTTTTACGACGAACAGTTTCGATATTAAAACAGCCTATAATAAGATTGTTTCTGACCAGAAAATTGTTTCTGATTTTTTTATAAATAAAGGATTTAAACCAAATGAATTCAGTTTTGGAGCAGTCAATTTTCAAAAGAAATTTAGGGAAGTGCGTAGTGAGAATAGTGACAATCAAACTCGATACGAACTAGTTTTTGATGGTTATGAAGCGACACAAACCATTACCTTTTCGGCAAAAAAGAATCCTGATTTAATGAAACGAATAGAAAGTGTGTCAAGTAAAACGTCTGAATTAGTCAATTCAGGGATTGAATTATCATCTAATTCAATTCAATATACTTATTCAGATTTGCCAAGTTTAAAACAAAGTTTAATTGAAAAAGCCACTCAAGACGCTAACGAACGAGCTACTAAAATTGTAAAAACTGCTGATGGAAGCTTAGGAAAACTTAAACGTGCCAGCATGGGTGTTTTCCAAATCACTGGACAAGGCTCTACTGAAGATGATAGCTACGGAGGAATTAACGATACTTATAGTAAGAATAAAACAGCTAGGATTATGGTTAGATTAGAGTACGAATTAGACTAAATTTAGAAAATAGTAAGCACAAAAAAACCGTCTCGTTTTAACGAGACGGTTTTTTTTATTTTTCTGAAATCTCTTTTCCTTTTTCATCAAAGAAATGATATTCCAAATACGTGTAAGCGTCACGAGGTATGATTTTCACCCACTTTTTATGTTCAAAAAACCATTTTGAACGTAATGATGGAAAACCTTTTTTAAGGTATGCTGCCACAAAAGGATGTACATTTAATTTCACTTTCTTGTGGTCTTTAATAATTTTTTCAAGCGAAAAAGCAATTTTATCAATAATCTGAATTGGCGCATCTACATCGCCCGTCAAGTTATTTGGATTTTCTTCTCTTGTTTCAATATTTACTTCTGGTCTTACTCTTTGTCTTGTGATTTGAACCAATCCAAATTTACTTGGTGGTAAGATTTTGTGTTTTGCTTTATCATCGCTCATTTCTTCTCTAAGGAAGTTGAACAACACTTGGCGATTGTCTGGATCTTTCATATCGATAAAATCGACTACGATGATTCCGCCCATATCCCGAAGACGTAATTGTCTTGCGATTTCTGCTGCGGCTATCATATTTACTTCCAAAGCAGTGTCTTCTTGGTTGTTGGCTTTGTTGGAACGGTTTCCGCTATTCACATCGATTACGTGAAGGGCTTCGGTGTGTTCTATAATTAAATAGGCACCTTTGCTCATAGAAACGGTTCGTCCAAAAGAAGTCTTTATTTGTCGCTCAATATGATATTTTTCAAACAATGGCGTGTCTTTCGATTGATAAAACTTAACAATTTTTTGTTTCTCTGGAGCTATTTCGGCTAAATAGTCCTTTGTTTCTTGGTACAACTCCTCATCATCAATTTGAATACTGGTAAAAGTATCGTTGAATACATCTCTAAGTATCGAAGAAGCTTTGTTTAGCTCTCCCAATACTTTGGATGGATGATGTGCGGTTGGTAATTTTTTACTCATTGCAGTCCATCTATTCATTAAGTTCTGCAAGTCTTTTTCTAATTCGGCTATGTTTTTGCCTTCTGCTACTGTTCTCACAATAACACCAAAACCTCTTTGTTTGATAGATTGTACAAGTTTTTTAAGTCGGTCTTTTTCTTGTTTTGATTCTATTTTTTGTGAAACAGAAACACGGTCAGAAAAAGGCACTAAAACTAAAAATCGTCCGGCGAATGAAAGCTCACAGCTTATTCTTGGGCCCTTTGTAGAAATAGGTTCTTTTACTACTTGCACTAATATTGACTGGTTGGCACTCAGTATGTCAGCTACTGCACCATCTTTGTCAATTTCTTTCTCAAACTGGAAGTTTTTTAGGGAGAAATCTTTTAGTTTACCTGCGCTTACAAGTTTTATGAATTTCAAATAAGAAGTAAAACTTGGGCCCAAATCGTGATAATGTAAAAAGGCATCTTTTTCGTAGCCTACATTTACAAAAGCAGCATTCAATCCGGCAACGGGTTTCCTTATTTTGGCAATAAAAATATCGCCAACTTGGAAGTTGCTTGTTTCCTCTTCTTTGTGTAATTCAATTAGTTTTCCATCTTTTAATAAGGCAAAATCTACAGCGTCAGCACTAGATCTAATGATTAGTTCTTTATTCACTTTGTAAATTTTTATCCAGACTATTAGTCGAAAGTCAAAAGTCGAAAGTCAAAAGTTTTGCAACTCATAACTCATAACTCATAACTCATAACTGAATTGTAAGGATGGATTAAACATTTTAAACAGGTATTGTTTTTACCCGGCGGAATCTCTCAATTCCAATTTCAATGAACGTTTTCTAAAAAAAGAAAAGTAGTTTTAAACTACTTTTTCTTTTTGTGTCGGTTAGCTCTAGCACGTTTTTTACGTTTGTGCGTCGCTACCTTATGTCTTTTTCTTTTTTTACCACTTGGC
>NZ_JBMOGQ010000128.1:0-6299 GCF_049318325.1 Flavobacterium sp.
TAGACGAAAAGTTTACTTATAACTTCAAAAAAAATGGTGGTAAGTTTTTATATTGTGAAAACTTAAACGAAGTAAAAGATCAATTTCTAAATATTTTAGAAGAGAATGATTGGTTCGAGTGCGAAGCCTTATGCTATGAACCAAAGCTTTATAGCATGTTAGACGAGAATAAACTACTTTACGATAAACCAACTAATCCAAAGTTTTTATTTGCCAGTTGTGAAAACTTGATTGCCGATGAAGGTTCGGTGCTTTTTTCTTCAAACCAAATCAAACAAAACAAACCAAATGATTTGCCTAACAACATCATTATTTTAGCTACAACTAGTCAAATATTAGAAGCAAAAAGCGATGGACTTCGTGTGATTAAAAAGAAATACGAAAAAGATTATCCAACAAATATTACTACTATAAAATATTTCGAGAAAGCTAAAGATGAAGACTTTCTTCAATATGGAAGCAGTGCAAAGAATTTATATCTGCTGCTTCTAGAAGATTTATAAAATGAATGAAACGTTAAAGAGGTTGTTATCTGGTGTAGTATATGTTGCACTTCTTATAATTGCTACTTCTTATTCTGTTAATAGTTTTTATTTACTATTCGGAATATTCATGATAATTGCCGTTTATGAATTTTGTCAATTAATTCATTTAAACAAAACAGCACCAATACTTTTAGGCACTATAGCCTATTGTTTAGCAAGTCAATTCAGAACGAATAAGACAAATGATATTTTGCTTTTAATAGCAACGCTGTTTGTTTCTTTAAAATGCTTACTACTTCTTTTCAATTCAAAAAAAGAGAAATTCGAAACGCTTTCCAAATATGTATACACCTTTGGATATGTTATTCTTCCTTTTATAATTATTACAAAGATTCCGTTTGGTAAGAATGGTTATAATCCTCAAATTATATTAAGTGTTTTTGTCTTAATTTGGACAAATGACACTTTTGCTTATGTAGTAGGAAAGTCGATTGGGAAGCACAGGCTAATAGAAAGAATATCTCCCAAAAAAACAATAGAGGGATTTATTGGCGGAATTGTATTTTCGGTAATTACATCAATTTTAATTTCAAAATATTACATTGAAGGCTCAATGTTTATATGGACAATAAGTGCGGTAATTATTAGCATTTTCAGTACTTTTGGAGATTTAATCGAATCAAAATTTAAAAGAATCGCAGATGTAAAAGACAGCGGAAATATAATGCCAGGCCATGGCGGCATTCTAGATCGCTTGGATAGTATTATATTTGTAGCACCATTTGTTTATTTGTTTTATCAAATCTTATATTATGTTTCATAAAGAAGGCGGAAAAATTATTTTAATAGCAACAACTATAACGGTTGCAATAACATTATTAACACCTGAATTAATTTCGATTTTCTGGCTACAAAAAACCATACAAATAGCAACTTTGCTTTTTTTAGTATTGATTTTACAATTTTTCAGAAATCCGAATAGAAGAATAGAAGCCAACGACAAAGTTGTTTTGGCACCAGTTGATGGAAAAGTAGTAGTTATAGAAGAAGTATTTGAAGAAGAATATTTCAAGGATAAACGCTTACAGGTTTCCATTTTTATGTCGCCCATAAATGTACACGTCACGCGTTATGCTGTTAGTGGAAAAGTAAAATATAGTAAATACCATCCTGGAAAATATTTGGTAGCTTGGCATCCTAAGGCAAGTACAGAAAACGAAAGAACAACCGTTGTTATTGAAAATAGAGTTTTTGGTGAAATTTTATATAGACAAATTGCAGGTGCTCTAGCACGCAGAATTGTAAACTATGCCGAAGAAGGGATGCAGGTTCGTCAAGGAGATGATGCCGGTTTTATCAAATTTGGTTCCAGAGTCGATATGTTTTTCCCATTGGGAACAACAATAGAAGTGAAACTTCAGCAAAATGCAGTTGGAAACCAAACGGTTATTGCAACAAAAGAATAAACTGAAATGAATGAAAAAGAATTAGATATTCGATTTCAGGAAGCAGTAGAAATTGCTTCAAAAATGTCACAATCTGAACTTCCACAAGATGTGCAATTGCGATTGTATGCCTATTATAAGCAAGCTACTTTTGGTACTATCAACTATAATAATTCTGCTGATTTTGACTTGCGAAATGCGTTTAAAACTAATGCTTGGATGCAAATAAGCCACTTATCTATCGACGAAGCAAAAGAATTATACACAGAAGCAATACACGAAATTGCAAATAGTAAAAAGTAAATTTATGAAATCGAAGATTCTTTCAATTGTTTTATGCTTTTCACTTTCGCTGCTTTTACCTTCCTGTAAAAGAAAAAAATTAACCGAAGTTGTTGAAGTGCCATTACCATCTGCCGAAGAAAAAATCACAATTGGGCAACCTGATGACGTTACTGCAAACGACGGACAATTCTCATTGGTAAAATTACCATACGAATACAATGCACTTTCACCAAGTATTGGTATCCTGACAATGGAAATGCATTATTCCAAACATTATTTATCGTATACGAACAACTTAAATAAATTAGTAGCTGAAGACCCAACATTAATCGACTTAACCATCGAAGACATCTTAAAAAAATGTGATGGCAGTAATCCTGATTTAAAAAATAATGCAGGTGGCTTTTATAATCATGGTTTTTTTTGGGAAGGCATGAAACCTAAATCGGGCGGACAACCTAAAGACACGTTAGCTACACTTATTACGAGAGATTTTGGTTCATTTGAACAATTTAAAACAGAATTTTCTGATGCTGCCGATAAGCAATTCGGTTCAGGTTGGGTTTGGTTAGTTGTTGATAAAACCGGGAAATTGCAAGTAACTAGTACATCAAATCAGGACAATCCTTTGACGCCAAAACAAACAGTTTCAGGCATACCACTATTAAATCTCGATGTTTGGGAACACGCCTATTATTTAGATTATCAATACAAACGCAAAAGATATATTGACAACTTCTTCAAAATAATCAATTGGAAAAAAGTTTCCGAACGCTATGAAGAAGCTGTTGCAAAGAAATAAGTTTCATAAAAAAAGTCCCGATTACTCAGGACTTTTTCTTTATAAAATATAATCAGTATTGATAAAATTCGATTCTTTACTATTAAGCAATTCCTGTAAAATCGCATTGTTATAAGTATTGTCTTTTGATGCTACAAATGTACGAATAGAGAACGAACGCAAGGCATCATGAATACTCAATGTTCCCACTGCGGAATCTTTTCTTCCCGTAAACGGATACACATCGGGACCACGTTGACACAAACTATTTAAATTCACGCGACAAACTAAATTTACTAAAGTATCGATTAATGGCGCAATGGTCTTAATATCTTTTCCAAACAAACTCACTTGTTGTCCATAGTTTGATTCTGCCATATCGTTTAATGGTTCTTGAATGTCTTTAAAAGTTAGAATGGGAATTACCGGTCCAAATTGCTCTTCATGATATACACGCATTTCTTTATTTATCGGAAACAAAACAGCCGGATAAATATAATTATCCGAACGCTTCCCTCCTTTAGCATTAATAACTTTAGCACCTTTGCTTGTAGCATCATCTATTAATTCCTGAATATAATCGGGCTTATCTTTTTCTGGTAATGGAGTTAATGAAACGCCTTTCTCCCATGGATTTCCAAAAGGAAGCGCATCTACTTTCTCGGTAAATCTTCGATTGAATTCGGCAGCAATTGATTCGTGAACATAAAGAATTTTAAGTGCAGTACAACGTTGACCATTGAAAGACAAAGTTCCCGTAATACATTCTTGAATAGTCAAATCTAAATCGGCATCAGGTAATATAATCGCTGGGTTTTTAGCTTCTAATCCTAAAATCAAACGCAAACGGTTTTTATTGGGATGCTGATCTTGCAATTCAATAGCTGATTTACTGTTTCCTATCAATGCTAGAATGTCTATTTTCCCAGATTTCATAATTGGAGAAGCTACATCTCTACCTCTACCATAAACAATATTAATAACCCCTTTTGGGAAACTACTTCTAAACGCTTCGAGCAAGGGTGAAATCAATAAAACGCCGTGTTTAGCTGGTTTGAAAATAACCGTATTTCCCATTATTATTGCAGGAATTAATAATGAAAAAGTTTCATTTAACGGATAATTATAAGGACCAAGACACGAAACAACCCCAAGTGGCCCACGACGAACCATAGCATTTACACCTTGACTTTTAGTAAATCGCGCATTGTTTCTGTCTAACTGTTTGTAATCTTCAATTGTATCATAAATATATTCTACAGTTCTGTCAAATTCTTTCTCCGAATCGCCTAATGATTTTCCGATTTCCCACATTAAATATTTCACTACTTCGCTTCGGGTAGCCTTCATTTGCGAAACAAAATTTTCCATACATTTGATTCGGTCAATGACTTTCATTGTTGGCCAAATCCCCTGTCCTTTATCATAAGCAGCAACAGCCGACTTCACTACTTCATCTGAGATAGCTTCTCCCATTGTTGGAATTGAACCTAATAATGTTGGTGAATAGTTTTGAGTTGAGGATATAGTTGAATAGACTTCTGAAGTTTCTCCTGTCCATTTTTTTAATTCTCCGTTGACTAAATAAGTATCCTGATGCAATAAAGAAGTAATCTGAAATTCGGTTGGAATAGTATTCATATAAGTTGATTTTTTATAAAAATAGTGTTTATATAAAAACTTTCGACAGGCTTTTATAAAAAGAAATTAACTAAAACGTAGTAGTTAAAAACAAGTGGATTATTTTATAACTTCCGAAATTTTCAAAGCACATTTCTCTCCATCAATAGCTGCTGAAATGATACCTCCGGCAAAACCAGCACCTTCCCCACAAGGATACAATCCTTTTATTTGTGGATGTTCTAAAGTTTCATTGTCACGTGGAATACGAACTGGTGAGGAAGTTCTACTTTCAGGAGCATGAAGAATGGCTTCATTGGTCATATAACCACTCATCGATTTTCCAAATTGAGAAAATCCTTCACGTAATATTTGAGTTAAAAAATTTGGAAAAACCTGTCCCATTTCAACCGAAGTCGTACCGGGAACATAAGAAGTTTTTGGAATAGATGCGGAAACTTTATTTTGTGTAAAATCAATCATTCGCTGTGCGGGAACTTTTTGAGTCTGACCTGCCAAATACCAAGCTTTTTGCTCGATGCTTTTTTGGAATTCCATTCCAGCAAGAGCTCCAAATTTGGAAAAGGGTTTAAAATCTTCCAATTTTAATTCGACTACAATACCCGAATTGGCTGTGGCCTGATCTCTTTTTGAAGGCGACCAACCATTTGTTACCACTTCACCAGGGCTAGTAGCACAAGGAGCAATTACACCTCCGGGACACATACAAAACGAATACATTCCGCGACCATTAACCTGCTTGACAATTGAATAAGGTGCTGGTGGTAAATAGTCGCCACGAAAATCGCAACTATACTGAATTTTATCAATTAATTCCTGTGGATGCTCTGCACGAACACCAATTGCAAAAGGCTTTGCTTCTATTAAAATTTTTTTTCTGTCTAATAATTCAAAAATATCACGTGCCGAATGTCCGGTGGCTAAAATCAATTTGTTGGCAGCAATCGTATCGCCATTTTGTGTAACAACACCTTGTATTTCATTATTTTTAATGATTAAATCGGTAACGCGGGTTTCGAACAAAACTTTTCCGCCACATTCAATAATTTTATCTCGAATGTCCTGAATGATTTTCGGTAATTTATTGGTTCCGATATGCGGATGTGCTTCGACTAAAATATCGGGCGTAGCACCAAAACCAACTAATAACTGAAGAATTCTGTCTACATCGCCACGCTTTTTAGAACGCGTATATAATTTTCCGTCAGAATAGGTTCCGGCTCCGCCTTCGCCAAAACAATAATTCGAATCTTCATTGACCATATGATCCACATTGATGGCTTTCAAATCGCGACGACGCCCACGGACATCTTTACCGCGTTCTAAAACTATAGGTTTTAAACCTAATTCTATTAATTGTAAAGCTGCGAAAAGTCCGGCTGGACCGGCACCAACAATAATGACTTCCTTTTTATTGGAAACATTTTCGTAGTTAGGAAGTTCAATTTTTTGTTCTATATATTTTTCATCTATTAAATAAACTGAAACTTTAAGATTGATTTTTATCGCTTTTTGACGCGCATCTATGGAACGTTTCAGTATTTCGACTTTATGAACCAATTTAGTAGAAACCCGAACTAATTTTGCCACATGCTCATAGAGCAAACTTTCGTTTGCTGCTATTTCAGGCGATACTTGAAGTTGGAGTTCTTGTGGCATTAT
>NZ_JBMOGQ010000129.1:0-6296 GCF_049318325.1 Flavobacterium sp.
TTACCATTTACAATTTCGCTCCCATTTGCAATATCATTGGCTATCAAATTGGCACCATCCAAATCGGCATAGTCGCAAAATGGTGCTAAAGCTGCTCCGGCGGAAATACCTATTGTTGATTCAGTCATACAACCCATCATGATTTTATAATTTAATTCTTTAGCAACAGAAATCATTTCCATAGCTGGCGTTAGTCCTCCACATTTTAACAGTTTAATATTGATACTTCTATAATGTGGTTTCAATTCCTTTAAAACAGAAACACTTTGACAATCTTCATCAGCCATCCAGTTGGCAAATTTATTGGCATGCAAAACTTGATAGTTATTCGAGTCCGGTTTCATAGGTTGTTCCAAATATGCAAACTTGGAAACTGCTTCATTATTCTCCAACCAATAACAATTTGCCTTGGTAAAACTTCCGTTTGAATCAAGCGTTAGTGATTTATCTAATTGTAATAATTTAGTAATATCTATTTCATCAAAATGATTGCACTTTACTTTAAATTTTGTCCAAGCCGATTTTTCAATTTTCTTGATTTGGTTTTCAACGCTATCAACACTAATTGTTATTGAAGATTCCGGAAGATTAGTAAAATTTATTTTATTGAATTCCAAAAAAGGTTTCTTTTCGAGCTTTCCAAACAAATCCCAATAAGCACAATCTAATGCCGAACGAAGAAAACTAGACAAAGCTAATTGCAAAAGGAGGGTGTAAAAATTGATTGGATGAATTATTCTTTGCTTTTCAATCTGTGACTTTATTTTGGATAAAATAAGCTAAAAATCAACAAGGCTAATGTTATAATAATCGATAGATGTACATTCGCCATAACCTTTACTTTCATTCTTTTGCAATGTTATGATTAAAGCTTCTCTATAGGTATAATTTCCATAAGCATTAGCAAAGGTTTCCTTAAGTTGAAATCGTACTATTTGCCATGATAAAACCATATAGTAAAAAATAAAAAATCCCGATAACTTTCGGGATGCTTTTTGGAAAAAATGGCAAGCGACCTACATCGCACCGCTCAACCACATACCTTTGCTATGTTCCCATCCTGGAGGATTTTGCAGGAGCTGGTCGTGTAGGACTTGCCGTTGCAAATATACAATCTTTTTATTTTTTTGCAAGGATTTAAAAGCTTTATAAATATATTTGTGGGTGAAAAATTAATAATACCAAATGAAACTTTATAACCCATTAATTACCATTTTATTAGCTATAAACATTGCTGCTTGTGGCGATAGTCAAAAAGATAAAGAGAACTATTTCAGCTTTGATGAAAACAACTTAAAACCGATATACCAAGCAACCGATAAAGTTGATTTATCCTTATTGAATACAAAAAACAAAAGCATTGACAGTGTTGCTTATTTTGTTAATGATAAAAGAATTTCATCTGTAAAAGGCAATGGCAAATTCGTTTTGGATTTGAGTGGAAAAAAATTAGGGTACCAAAATATAAAAGCACTGGTTTATTTTGAAGGCGATACAATTTCAGCCAAAACCAGAGTTGAAGTTGCTTCGGGAATTGTTCCTAAATTATTGAAATATACTATTGTAAATACGTACAATCACGATGTGGACGCTTTTACAGAAGGCTTTGAATTTTATAGAGACACATTAGTTGAAAGTACTGGACAAAATGGTAAATCCTATTTTGCTAAAATTGATTATAAAACCGGAAAAGCTTACAAAAAAGTTGACATTGACCAACAATATTTTGGCGAAGGAATTACGGTTATCAATAACAAAATCTATCAGCTAACTTGGCAAAATGAAACGGGTTTTGTTTATGATGCCAATACGTTAAAAATAATAAAAACTTTCAAATATGACAATAAAGTGGAAGGTTGGGGAATGACCAATGATGGCAAAAAGATCTACCATTCGGACGGAACAGAAAAGATTTGGACAATGGATCCTGAAACGCAAAAGCTAACTGATTTTATTAATGTTTATACAAACGATAGTAAAATTAAAAGCATTAACGAATTGGAATGGGTTAACGGAAAAATCTATGGTAATATTTGGCAAAAAGATGCTATAGCAGTAATCAATCCGCAGACAGGAGCAGTTGAGCAAGTACTTGATTTATCAGCATTACGTGCGAAAGTTACCAACAAAGATGCCGAAGTATTAAACGGAATTGCTTACAATAAAAAAACAAATACCATTTTCGTTACTGGTAAAAACTGGGACAAAATGTTTGAGATAAAGGTTAACGAATAATCTTTTTAAACTATCCGAAACAAAAAATCCCGTCTAGTTACAAAAACGAGGAAGGTTTTTTTTATCTCTTTTTGAACTCAATCTTGACTTTGTCGTAAACATAGGTAGTTTGCTGGGTTTTATTCTTCTGATTTACAGACCCATCAGAATTTAAAGTGAATTCAAAACCTTCTCTTCTCACTTTTTCCTGGGTTTCGGAAGCGCCTGTGCCACCTAAAGACACTTTCTCGGTAATATGATTTGTCAATTGGTAGTTCGAATATACTTGTTTTTTGGAAGTTATTTCATAAATAACAGAATGGATTGTGGTCTTGTCTTCTGTCTTATTTGTAGATTTAGTCGTGTTAAGTTCAGTCCATGTAAGTAAATACAATTTAACACCACTTGCTGTAAATGAACTCAATTTGCAATCTTTAGGTGTAAAAGCAGCATCAACATCTTTTACAATTAACATATCACTGGTTTTTCCTTTTTCACTAATGGTAACCTGAAATTTTCCATTTTTAATTTCAACTTGCAGGTTGTCAACCTTAGGTAAGGATGAAGATGAAGATGGTCTTTTGGCAGTACTTATCTTTTTTTGGCTAAAACCATTAAGAGTTAGCAAACCAACACACAAGAATAAAAATATATTTTTCATGACTAAATAAACTAAGTTAAACAGTTAGCCAATGTACAAAATAATTTATTCGGAAATGTTAAATAAAAAAACCGTCAAGTGGTTAAACTTGACGGTTTGGAATTTAAAATATAAAAAATTAGTCGTTTTGAGATTTTACTGCTAAAGAGTAAATAACTAAACCAAAACCAATTTTATTAATAGCATCTGCGATATTGTAAGCAACATCTACATTACCTTTACCCAACATACTTGTATACCATCCTTCAGTACCTAACATATAACCTAAAGGATAAATAGCCCATCCTACCAATACAAACCAACATAAAATTTTGTGAGCTTCTAGAACATTACCACCAGCTGCTTTAGCTAATTTTGATGCTTCACCTAACCAAATTTCATAAACAATTGCGAAGTAAGCGATACCTGAGATTAATCCCCAAATTTGAGCGCTTTCCGGATAAACAGCTTCTCCAAAATAACCCGTTACTAACATGATTACTGAATAGAAAATCATTTTTGATAATAAGCTCTTCTTTGCACCTGCAATTTTAAGTATTAAATAAAACTCAAGACACATTAATGGCACTGTTAAAATCCAATCTACATATCGGAAAAAAGTCGGAGATTCTTCAAAACTAGCCCAATAATCTCTCATGTAAAAATAATGAACTGCTGCAATAAAGGTTATAATACCAGAAACTAATACAGAAGTTCGCCACTTTTTATCAAACTGACTTAATGATAAAAAGAAAAAAGCTGAAGCAGCCATCATAGCCATACAGCCAACAAAAAAAGTAAATCCAACATAATCAGTTGGTAACATTTTCGCAATAAGCGATGAAGAAAATAATAAATTTGTCATAAAAAAAAGTTTAAATTAGTAATTGTTTAACCAAAGCTAATAAAAACTAAACAAAATAAAAAACAAATTGTTTATTTTTTTTTACTTATTTTTAAATAAAATTTAAAATTTTATGCAAAAATATTCAAACTTCGCAATAGTAGCAAGCTTTATAGGATTATGGATAAATTCATTTTTTTCAAATAAGTTTCAATTAATTGTAGGATTTATACTAATACTATCATTCGGAATATTACATGGCGCAAACGATTTAGCTCTGATAAAGAATGTAAATCCTAACAAAAAAGTCCAAAATTTCTATAAAATCTTACTATATTATGTGATAATAGTTATTACAGGCGCTACTCTTTTTTATATTATTCCTTGGTTAGCTTTGACTTTATTTATTATCATTAGTGGCTATCATTTTGGTGAGCAACAGTGGAATGAACAACTAAAAACAGATGCGAAATGGATAAAGTTTATATATGAGATATTATATGGACTCATAATTCTCTTTTTGATTTTTACATTTCATACTACAGAAGTTCAAAAAATAATTATTGCTATCACTAGTATAGTTGTTCCAAATTTTGCTTTTTTACTTATTCTTAAAATCCTATTGAGTCTTTTTGCACTCTTGAGTATCATTTTCTATTTCAAAATTGAAAGATTTAAAAACTACTTCTTTAAAGAACTGTTTTATCTATTTGTGTTTTCAATTATTTTTAAAGTATCCACTCTTATTTGGGGTTTTACATTATACTTTATATTTTGGCACAGTATTCCTTCAATGATGGATCAGATTACTTTTCTTTTTGGTAATGTTAATTTCAATAATTTTAAATTATATTTCCGTTCCGCATTTGTTTATTGGATTGTATCATTATTAGGTATCGCTATTCTTTACTTTATATTTAAAGATCAAAAAATATTTAATGCATTGTTCTTTTCTTTTCTTGCATCAATTACTTTTCCACATGTACTAGTAATAGTAAAGATGTTTGGAAAGAAATGAGAATAAAAAAACCGGATAATTGCTTACCCGGTTTACATTATCTTATTATAATAGGCCTACTCGCCTCCTGGCTCCTTCGCTAAAACAGTTCACTGAACTATTTTTCAACGCTCGAACCTACTTAACCTCTTCGAATTCTACATCTTGTGTATTATCGCCTTGAGCTTCCGTTTGTGGTTGTGCATCTTGAGCCTGACCTGCTTCGCCTTGGGCATACATTGCCTCAGTAGCCGTTTTCCATGCTGCATTCACATTATCAAGACCTTTTTGGATAGCTTCCAAATCTTGATTTTGGTGTGCCATTCTCAATTCGGTCAAAGCTGATTCGATAGCTACTTTATGATCATCAGAAATTTTATCTCCCAATTCTTTCAATTGACTTTCTGTTTGAAAAATCATACTGTCGGCTTCGTTCAATTTTTCTGCTCTTTCTTTTGCTATTCTATCAGCATCAGCATTCATCTCTGCATCTTTTTTCATTCTTTCGATTTCTTCAGCGGTCAAGCCAGATGAAGCTTCGATACGGATATCATGTGATTTCCCTGTCCCTTTATCAGTAGCCGAAACTTTGATGATACCATTAGCATCAATATCAAAAGTAACTTCAATTTGTGGAACACCTCTTGGAGCTGGTGGAATTCCGTCTAAATGGAAACGACCGATAGTTTTGTTGTCAGCAGCCATGGTTCTTTCTCCTTGCAATACATGGATTTCAACACTTGGTTGGTTATCAGCAGCTGTTGAGAATACTTGTGACTTTTTAGTTGGAATCGTTGTATTTGACTCGATTAATTTTGTCATTACATTCCCCATAGTTTCAATACCTAAAGATAAAGGCGTAACGTCAAGCAACAATACATCTTTTACATCTCCGGATAAAACACCACCTTGAATAGCAGCTCCAATCGCAACAACTTCATCAGGGTTCACTCCTTTTGATGCTTTTTTACCAAAGAATTTTTCTACTTCGTCAGCAATTCTTGGCATTCTTGTAGAACCACCAACTAAAATTACTTCGTCGATATCAGAAGTTGACAAACCTGCATCTTTTAATGCTTTAGCAACTGGCTCCATTGAACGTTTAACTAATTTATCAGACAATTGCTCAAATTTAGCTCTAGTTAATTTTTTTACTAAGTGTTTTGGTCCTGAAGCTGTAGCGGTAACGTATGGCAAATTGATTTCTGTTTCAGCAGAAGATGACAATTCGATTTTTGCTTTTTCAGCCGCTTCTTTAATTCTTTGTAATGACATTGGATCTAATCTCAAATCAATTCCTTCTTCTGCTTTGAATTCGTCAGCCAACCAGTCGATTATGGTTTGGTCAAAGTCATCTCCACCTAAGTGAGTGTCACCATTGGTTGACAATACTTCGAAAACTCCGTCTCCTAATTCAAGTATAGAGATATCAAAAGTACCACCACCTAAATCGTAAACTGCGATTTTTTGATCTGTTCCTTTTTTGTCTAACCCGTAAGCTAATGCCGCAGCAGTTGGCTCATTGATGATTCTCATTACTTTAAGACCTGCAATTTCACCAGCTTCTTTTGTTGCCAGACGTTGCGAATCGTTAAAGTAAG
>NZ_JBMOGQ010000130.1:0-6281 GCF_049318325.1 Flavobacterium sp.
TCTTTTCGGTGGAGGATAACGGGGTCGAACCGATGACCTCTTGCATGCCATGCAATAATATTATGGTTATTCATTCTTGATAATTTCTATGTAATCTAGTAATCATCAATATTTGCAAGGTTTTCATGCTTATTGATATTTTTGCTTATTTTCGCTTTTCTATGCTAAATGTTTTACCTATGTTTTACCTAAAATTTGAATTAAAAATAAACTATCCATTATGAGCGCATCAATTAAAGTGATTTTATCTACTCACAAGGTCTTAAAAAATGGAGAACACCCCATTTATTTGAGAGTTATTAAAGACAGAAAAACAAAATACATGGCAATTGCTTCATGTTCACTTAAAATGTGGGATGAAAAGGAAAATATGCCAAAGAAGAAACACCCACTTTATAAAGAATTAAGCATACTAATTGATAAGAAGAAATTAGAGGCTAAAAAACTACTTTATGACCTTGATACACATGATAACGGTTATAGTTCAGACAATGTAAAATCTATACTCATAAATACCAATTCTAAAACCTCCGTTATTAAATATTTTGATGAAGTCATTGAAAGGCTGGAAAAATCCAATAGAATAGGATATGCAAATATTTTCAAGTCAACAAAAAACAGCCTTTCAACATTCATGAAGGATAAGGATATTGTGTTTAGTGATATTACACCAAGCTTTATAAATAAATATGAAGCCGAACTACTTTCAAGGGGAGTAAAGCCAAATTCTATTTTCGTTTATATGCGAACTTTCAAAACTCTTATAAATAATGCAAGGAGCGAGAATATAGTTAAAGCAGAATACAACCCCTTTAAAGATATAAGTTTCACAAAGTATAGAAGAATTAAAACTGCAAAGCGTGCTATTTCAAAAGAACAAATTCAAGCAATTGCAAAACTGAAATTCAAACCCGATACCAGTATATTTCATGCACAAAATTATTTTTTGTTTAGCTATTATAATAGAGGGATAAATTTCATTGATATGGCTTTTTTGAAATGGAGTTCAATCAATAATAATAAGTTGACATATACAAGAAGCAAGACAAAGGAAAATTTCAATATTGGAATGTTAGACCCTGCAATAGATATTTTGAAATTCTACAAAAAAAATTACCCTCATGCTGAAAATGATTACATTTTTCCAATTTTAAACCATTCACATGAAACGGCTAAATCAATTGATTATAGAGTTGATAAGGTATTGAAGCAGGTAAACAAAGATTTAAAAACTATTGGAAAGGAAGCGAATATTAAAGAGAAACTTACAACCTATGTAGCCCGACATTCATACGCAACGAATATGAGAAATAGCGGTATTTCTGTTTCAGTAATAAGTAAAGCAATGGGGCATAACAGCGAAAAAACAACTGAAATTTATTTAGAGGGATTTGATAATAAAATTTTGGACGAAGCAAGCAAAGCAATTTTATAAACTCAAAAAATGAAAAATTACTATACTGATTTTATTAAAAAATGTGATGCCGAGATTATGCGATTGCAAGCTGAATATGAAAGTGCAATGACTAAGGCAAGAAATAAATCTTTCGCACATCATAATTTTCTTAATCCGATTTATAAGCAATACTTGGACATTCAAATAAAGTTAAAACCATATGACCGTTTCTTTATTGAAATGAATGATGAATATGAAAGTGATGCAAGCAAGGAGTATGAAGAAATATTTAATACCAATATCAAAAAGATACCAGCTAAAATTCGAATAAAAATAATGCCTGACTTAATCCTATTTTACACAATGGATAAATTAATTTCATTTGTGATGTCAGAAGAAAAGGAACTTCATGCCAATAGTGAAGAAGATAAGCCAAACAAAAGCGAAATCAACTGGATAGGCACAAATGAAACGGAATTTGTTCAATTGATTTATGCTTTACATGAAGGAAAATATATAGAAGGCAGAGGCATCACAAAAATTGTAGAAGAGTTTTCAATGCTCCTTAATTATCCATTAGGCAAAAATTGGCAAGCTAATCATTCAGCAAGTATTCATAATAGCAATGCAGACTATAACCCTAAAATTTTCAATACTCTGAATGAAAAATATAAAGGGTATCAGAAAAAACAAATAGATAAGCGAAATAAAATTTAATCCCAGTAGCATCCAAGTAGGACTTTTAGTTTATTGTTGGTTTGTTGTTTTGCTGAAACAATAAATTTTTAAACAATGACTGAACTAATTATTATCAGCAAAGACCAATTGGAAGTTATCATTCAGGATTCACTTCTTAAATCACTCCAAAGACAAAAGCAGATAAAGCAAGATGAAACGGATAAATTTTTATCCCTTGAAGAAGCATCTGAATTTTTGCAATTAGCGAAACAAACCCTTTACGGTTTCACTTCGCAAAGAACCATTCCATTTATTAAGCGAGGTAAAAAACTATACTTCAAAAAGGTGGATTTGGAGAAGTGGCTAAACGAGGGTAGAAAATTAACATCCTCTGAAATTGCGACCACAACTAATAAAGGTAAAAAATAACGCTATGAATACGATTTCAAACAAGAATTTCCTAGAAAGAAGCGTTTCCCTTTACAAGTCCATAACGCAAAAGAATAATACGCTTATTAGCATATCAGAGACCTTAAAAACTATTCAGAGTGATAAGGATTTGTTTGAGCATATTGAAAAGATTAGAACTGAAAAGGATAAGGATAAAAAGGACAAGTTAAAAAAATCATTGCCTGCAATTACGCCATCAGCAACCTTTGGAGAACAAAGAAAATTGGAATGTATTGAATCTTATACCGGCATTATTTGCCTAGATTTTGATAAGATTCAGGATTTGACAAGAAAGAAGGCAAAATTATGTGAAGACAAATTCTGCATGGCTGTATTTATCAGCCCATCAGGCAATGGGTTAAAGTGTTTTGTTAAGGTTGAAGGAGATAATAAGGCGCATCTTGAAAATTTCAATACGCTAAAGGACTATTTTTATAATACTTATCATATAGAAGCAGACAAATCATGTAGCGACATTACAAGGCTTATGTATTTAAGTTATGACAAGGATTTATATCAGAATTCAAACTCTATTGTATGGTCTTCAATAAATTACTATTTCAAAATCTATGAAAGGATAGATAAGGAATTAAACATTACTGAAACTTATGTTGAAGGGAAAAGAAATAACTATGTTTTCAAACTTGCTAAAAAATGCAGGGATGCCGGCCTGAAATATGACTTTGCTTTAAAGGAAATTTCAAGCCAATACGCAGAACAGGGGTTTGATATAAATGAGATTCAGCAAACAGTAAAAAGTGCATATAGCAAAGAGCCTATTAAAGCCAAAAAACCGACAGAGGCAAATAACCAAAAAAGTTACACCTTATGGGATAAGGTGGAAGAATATATTTCCGAGAATTATATATTGAGAAACAATATTGTAAGCACTAAAATTGAGTATAAAAAAATAAATTCTGATAATGGGTTTGAGGAACTGGATGAAAATTCTATTTATCGGGAGTTGCAGAAAAAAGGCATCAATATTTCGCAATCAAAGCTAAACGCATTATTAGGAAGCGATTTTGTTGAAAAATATAATCCTTTTGCAGATTATTTTAATAGTCTTTCGAATTGGGATGCAGAAAAAGAAAACGATTATATTTCACAATTATGTGAATTCCTTCCAATGAAAGAGCAAGACCGTTTTAATCGGCATTTTAAAAAAATGTTGGTTCGTTGTATTGCATGTGCATTGAATGATAATGTATTTAATAAACAGGTATTCGTCTTGGTGCATGATATACAGAATAGTGGAAAATCAACATTTTGTAGATGGTTATGCCCTCAGGAATTGTCAAATTATATTACAGAAAATATAAACACAGATAAAGACAGTTTAATTGCTTTAGCGTCAAATTTCTTAATCAACATGGATGAGTTAGCAACTTTAAATAAAACCGAAATAAATGCGTTGAAAAGCTTCATTAGTAAAGACAAAATAAATGTTCGGCTTCCATTTGGAAAGAGGACACAGATAATGGCAAGAAGAGCAAATTTTATCGGTTCGACAAATAAAGATGAATTTTTAACTGATGAAACAGGCTCTGTTCGTTGGTTGTGTTTTGAATTAATTGGAAGGATAGATTTCAGCTATAAAGATAAAATCAACATAAATGATATTTGGAGGCAAGCCTATTCATTGTATTTGGCAGGATTCCATTATCAACTTACACAAGATGAGATAGATGAAAATGAGAAAGCAAATCAAACTTTTCAAGTTCCGACTTTCGAGACTGAAACTATTCCTCTCTATTATACACCCAGTTCAAAAGAAGATGGTGGCAAATTTGTAAGACCAGTTGATATATACGATAAACTTAATTCATTACACCCATCTGTAAGGTTTACCTTAAATTCAATCGGAAGAGCCTTAAAACAATTGGGCTTTAAAAGGGGTACTCATCCTCACCCAAATCGGCCATATACTGTAAAAGGGTATTTTGTAAACGAGTTATAAAGTTTCTTACTTTCTTACTCAAAATTGTAAAACATAGGCTGATAGTGTATTTTATATGAGTAAGAAAATTGTTCACTTCTTACTCAATTCCTACTCTACTCAATTTTAGAGTAGGCAAGTTAAAAAAGTAAGTTACTTTCTCGCTTCTAGGTTATCTGTATTCCAAAAAAGTCTTACCTTCCATCGCCAGTGCGACGGAAGGTAAAGGATAAAATATACTATTATCCTTTGGTTTTATTTTTTATGTAACATACAAATGTTATGGTCGCTGATGCTTGGCATTGTGAGTTTATTATTCGTTAGGTTCTGCTGCAATATTTAATTCAACATCATCTTCGTTGACGGTATACATTTTTATCTCATTGCTATCTCTAGATTCTGTTCCAAAATCAACTTTAGGTAAACTGTTTACAATTTCTACTGTTTGTACACTTACATTTATTACACTCAACAACAAGTCTAAAATGTATCGTGGATTGCCTGTTTCGGTTGCCCAGTCGTTTGGATTGTTGGTTATGCCACTTTCTTTATGTGTAGAAATTTGATAGCGTTCCATTATCCATTCTATCGCACTCTTGCCGTTTACTACATACTGATAAGCCTGTGCAGGGATATTTGAAATGGTTATTTTGCTATTGTAAATGATTGTATCTTTTTGGTCTTTCTTTGGAAAACGAAGTTTTTCAACTGTATAAAACTTTCCATCATCACCAGTAACTTCTGCATCTGCAAAAGGTGCAACAGTTTCATAATTCAAATGCAGTTCGGCTAACTTTCTACCTGCTTTGCTGAATGCCCAAAAATCTTTTACCTCCTCTAATAATGGTAAACGAGGTAACATCTTCTTTAAATCACTGGCAAATTTTTCTTTGTATTGATTGCTATGTAGGAAGCCATATACATAGTAAAATATATCTTCTTTGGTTACATTTTTACCGTAGATTTTTTTGGCTCTTTCTAAGATAAAATCGCTTATTGCATCCCTGCGGATGAAATCGTTTTTATTGTCTTCATCAAACATCCCCCTTTGTTTTGCGTTGTTTTCTTCATAATAATATAAGGGAAAAGATTGCATAGTATCCAAATAGTGAAGATTTGGTATACTTGAAGTTATTAGAGCAGAATATCCCTTTGAAGCCCCAATTCCGCTTACACAAATAATAAAATTTTCATGTTTCTCTGTGGGTAAAATACTTGGCATTAAGTACCTACTCCAATTCAAAGATTTATTGAAATATAAATTTTGTTTATAAAAAGGACGATAAGAGCTCTTGCGGACAGAAGCTTCATCATACGTATGTACTATACCATTTCCTGCATCTCTAATCAAATTTTGAACCCATTTAATTTTAGTTTCATCTTTAGATATAAATGAATTAATATCTACTTTATTATTGAACTCCTTTTGCTTCTTAAACCCCTCAACTTGGCTATTATAGAAGCTAATCATTGATTTTACATTTTCGATTAACCCTTTTTGTGAACTATTATATACCCAATTATCCCGATTGGTTACTACTCCATTTGAATTAATTACAAAAAATGAATTTGACTTTATACTTAATTTTTTCTCAGGGTCTAATGCTATGAAATTTTCGAAAGCATCATTCCGCATACTAAGCCAATCGCCTTGTTCATTGGGTTGTAATGTTTTTAATTGCAGTTGTTCGTTTGTAAAAGATTTGAAACCACTAATAATTTTTAGTTTTTCTTCCCTTGTTAAATACTCTCCTATGTCTTGATAATGTATTGTTGCTTTTTCTGTTTTTACATCTGGATTTTTAACCAATAATGTAA
>NZ_JBMOGQ010000131.1:0-6209 GCF_049318325.1 Flavobacterium sp.
TATAGTTTTAACTTAATATTGTTTCTCATTCAGTTTTCTAAGGTTTCTGCCAACTCGTTTATACCCGAAACAAACATTCGCAAAGCCTCCCAAAACGGGTTGTATACACGAAGGTTTGTTTCGCTGTAGCTATCAAATATACCGAATAATTTTTCACTAACACAAGATGCTAACTTCACGGTTACAGTAAAAAACGCCTCAAATAAAGAGAACTTTTATTGTAACAAAGACTTCCCAGTCATGACTTCGGGTTTTTCAATTCCCATTAATTCCAAAATAGTAGGGGCAAGGTCGCCTAAAACACCATCGTGTATTGTTTTTAATTCAGAGTCAACCAAAATTATCGGCACAGGGTTAGTCGTGTGTGCCGTGTTTGGCGAACCGTCTGGGTTTATCATGGTTTCACAATTGCCATGGTCTGCTATTATGAGGATAGTATAATTATTTTCCAGTGCAGCTTCAACCACTTCTTTTACACATTTGTCAACCGCTTCACACGCTTTTATGGCTGCAGCCATAACGCCTGTATGCCCAACCATATCGCCGTTGGCAAAGTTCAAACAAACAAAATCCACTTTTCCTTCTTTAAGCTCAGGAACTAAAGCGTCTTTAAGTTCAAAAGCACTCATCTCGGGTTGTAAATCATAGGTCGCCACTTTGGGAGAGTTTTTCAAGATGCGGCTTTCACCATGAAAAGGTTTTTCTCTTCCGCCGGAGAAAAAGAAGGTAACGTGAGGATACTTCTCAGTTTCAGCAATGCGGATTTGTGTTTTGTTGTGTTTTTCTAATACTTCACCAAGCGTTTCGGTAATGTTGTCTTTGTCATAAATAACGTGCACGTTCTTATAGGTATCATCATAATTAGTCATCGTCACATAATACAAATTCAGTTTGTGCATATTGAATTCATGGAAATCTTTTTGCGACAAGGCTTCGGTCAACTCACGACCTCTATCGGTTCTGAAATTGAAGAATATCACCACATCATCATTTTGAATAGTGGCAATAGGAGTATCATTAGCATCAACAGCCGTTAGCGGTTGTATGAATTCATCAGTAATATTATTGGCATAACTTTCGGCGATGCTGTCAACTAAATTTACAGTGTGTTTTCCAATGCCATTTACGATTAAATCGTAAGCTAATTTTACTCGTTCCCAACGTTTGTCTCTGTCCATTGCGTAATAACGGCCTACAACAGAAGCAATTTTAACGGTTGAATTTTTTATGTAATTTTCTAAATCCTCAATGTATTTTTTTCCTGATTTTGGATCCACATCGCGGCCATCGGTAAAAGCATGAACATAAACCTTTTCAAGACCAAAATCCTGCGAAACATCAATTAAACTGCGAAGATGTGATGTATGCGAATGTACTCCACCATCAGAAACCAATCCTAAAAAGTGGACCGCTTTGTTATTTGCTTTAGCATATTGAAAGGCATCAATCAAAGGTTGTTCTTGGCTCATGGTTTTATGAGCAACAGCCAAATTGATTTTGGCTAAATCTTGATACACAATTCTTCCCGCACCAAGGTTCATATGGCCAACTTCCGAATTCCCCATTTGCCCTTCGGGTAAACCAACGTTTAGGCCATCAGTTCTGAGTTGTGCGTTTGGATATTTTTCGTACAAACTATTTATAAACGGAACATTGGCATTGTCTATGGCGGAAACTTTTGGGTCTGGCGATTTGCCCCATCCGTCCAAAATCATTAAGATTACTTTTTTGTTCATAGCGAATATTTTTTCAAAGATAAATCTAAAATACTAGTTTTAGAAATGTATTCGTTCTTTAGGTTTGGTAAACGACTTGACAAATCGCGAATTTTTTATCGAATTGTAATCAATAAAATAGCGAATACTTATAGAAAAAATATGATTTAAATTATCAGTATCAAAAGCATCTTTAACATTTCGTTCAAATTGATGATTAAAGTCTCTACTAAACAAAAAAGAATTATTTCGATACAAAACAGAGATCTGACTGCCTGGAGCAAACCACCAAGAATAGGATAAGTCTAAATTCCAGGTATTTAAGTTGGAATTTTTATTAATGTTGTAAACTAAATTATCTGTAAGCGTTCCGTCATTTTGAAGGGTTAAATAGTCATGATTTACCGCATAAGACCAATAATGACGAACAGATAAATTTAAGTTCACATTGTTATTTACAGTGTATTTTACCTGAAGTGTATTTGTGTAAGTTATTCTATCTCTTCGAGCAAAAATAGTATTGCTATTTTCATCAAAGTCAACCCAGCCGATGTTTCTGTTTTGTCTGTTAAATCTAAAATCATAAATAAATGATAAATGATCACTAAAACGATATCTCGGGCTAATTAAAAGGCCATAATTTGTTCTGTCTTTTTCATTAAAAAAAGTGATTGAAGGATTAAAATCAAGTGCAAATTTTCTATTGTAATTGGAAGAAAAATATAAAACCGCGCCAAAAGTTTCAGGATAAATTACATATTTTGTTTGATCAACTGAACGTGGTTCATAAAAATCATAAATAATAAATGGTCTGAAATTAATTCCATAACCAAAATAATCATTTTTTAAATTATTGCTGTTAATGTTAATGTTAAAATTGTTATTCTGAATTTTGCCGCTTTTGTTGTCAAATTCAGAGTATGCATTCAGGTTAAATCTAAAACTATTGAATAGTTTCGTTGGGTTTAAAATTCGATAACTGGTATTTCCATAAAAAGAATGATAATGAGTTTGAAAGTTAATGCCTAAATCATTATTGTCAAAATCATTAGAAACATAATTTCCACCGAAACCATAACGATATTTTCCTTTTGTTTTGTTGAATTCGGCAAAAGTTTTAAAACCATTTGTATCATTAACATCATTAATAATACTGTATAAAAAATTACCTTGAAATTGATAAGAGTTCGCCCTAGTGTTTAAATCCCAAACCAAACCAGAAACATTAGCATCGCGGAAATCGCCATTTCGGGTTACATTCGTATTTACAAGCGAGACGGACGAATTTGTTCTAAAACGTTGATCAAGCACAAACACATTATAATTAGTTAATGGTGCCAAAGTAGCTGATCGGCTTTCGCCGGTGTCGTTATTCTTCACAACAACATTTGTGTTTTCAGTAACCGAGTTTAAAACGCCTATTCCTAAACCACTTTTGGTTCTTCCCGAAACTTTCATACCATTGATAAGTTTTATAGTGCTAGGATATTCTTCAATAGTTTCGTTATCGCCAATTGAAATAGACGGGCTTTCACCTATTCTGCGGGTATAAAGTAAGTTACCTTTATTAAACAAATCTGTACCTTCAGTAAAAAAAGGCCTGTTTTCTGAAAATACTTGTTCAAAAGCACTCAAGTTGAGTTCAACATTATCAAATTTGACTTGCCCAAAATCAGGAATAAGAATAGCGTCTAATGTAAATGCATCATTAATTCCATATTTTAAATCTAATCCACCTCTAATTTCTCCATACGTTTTTTGAGATTTATTACTATTCAAATAAAAAGAAGAATAGGGAATTAAAAACAATCGGGTTGGTGTTTTAATATTTTCAATACCTTCTAAAATTCCAGCTTGATTGGCTTCGTTATTGATGTTGTTATTGATTAAGTTCCAAGAAAATTGTTGTCTGTCTCGTATAATTTCTCTATAAAAATTTAAACCCCAAGTTTGTTTTACATCAGTAGGAAATCGTAAAGCGGCATAAGGAATTTTCATTTCAACTACCCAACCTGATTCGGTAATTGCTGTTTGGCTATCCCAAATGGCATCCCAAGAAAAATCTTCGCCATTATTTTCGGTATACACGCAATCCAATTGTACACCAGCAGCACTAACAAAAAAGCGGAACTCTTGTTGACCATCATTATAACCGTTTAATTGAACGCCAAAATGATCGGCAGTCACAAAATTGTCTCTTAACGTTAATTCTTTTCCAATTTTTGAAGGTTCATTATCATACAAACTAGCAGCAATATAAAGTGCTTCATTAGTATACAACACTTTAACTTCAGATTTTCTTTCGGGTTTTTCGGATTTTCCGTTATCTGGATTAGTCATCAGAAAATCAGTTGCGGTTTCAGCATTTTTCCATGATGCTTCATCAAACTTCCCGTCGATTATTATTTTTTCTGTAGTAGATTTAGTAAGCAGTGTTTTTTTTGAATTTTGACCAAACATCTTGCTTGTAATAAGCAAAATTATGCAAATGAAGTAGCATGAATATTTGGGCATTTGAATTGAGGTTAGTCAAACAAAAGTAAATAATTTAATCAAAATTGCAACTTTTGGAATTAATAAAATCATTCACCTACAATAAGTTAAAAAATTAAGTTTTGCTTAAAAAAAACTAAAATGCAATTATTTTTCAATTTTTAGTATATGTTTGTAACACCAAATCTAACTCTTAAACCTATTATCATCAATGAATTATAAGTATTTTCCTTTGTTTTTTATTGTTCTGTTGATGTCTTTTACCAGTCTTCCGAACAAATCAAACTCCGCTGAGATTAATATTAAAACAGAAACTAATACTGTTTCAAAAAATGTGTCTATTTATAATCAATTAGATGCAAATTCTTTTGTTTTGCCAAGTTTTGATTGTTTCAATTTAGCTTTGGATGGATTTCATTTGTTAAAAGAAAAAGGACTTGTTAAAAAAAATATCTTAACTCTGATTGATTTTAGTTTATCTTCCAACATGAAACGTCTTTGGGTAATTGATTTAGAAAAAAATATTGTTTTGTTCCAAACTTTAGTAGCTCATGGTAGAAATACGGGTGAAGAATTTGCGGAAGAATTTTCTAACCAAGCAGAATCCTTTAAAAGTAGCATCGGGTTTTATGCCACTGGCGAAATTTATGACGGTAAGCATGGAAAGTCTTTAAAATTAGATGGACTTGAAAAAGGATTAAATGATAAAGCTAGAGAAAGAGCTGTTGTAATTCATGGCGCAGATTATGTTTCGGAAACATTTATCAAGCAAAATAAGAGATTAGGTAGAAGTCAGGGTTGTCCTGCCATTCCTGTTGAGATGAATGCAAAAATTATCAAAGTGATAAAGGATAAATCTTGTTTATTTATATATCATCCTTCATTAGCTCAAGAAATACTTTCAAGGTTATCAGCTTAAATTTTTTACCAAAAAAAATGGTTTCCCAACATTTTCATTACAAGTAACTTACAAAGTTGAGTTAAGTTGAATTAATATTGAAATATCTTTTTTTTAAAAAAAACTTGCATCAAAAGGATGTTATTCTATATATTTGCAGTCGCATTGCGGAAGTAGCTCAGTTGGTAGAGCTCCAGCCTTCCAAGCTGGTTGTCGCGAGTTCGAGCCTCGTCTTCCGCTCTAAACCTCAAACGAAAGTTTGAGGTTTTTTTATTTCCACAAAAACGATAGGTCTGTTTCAGACACTAATTCTTCAGGATACTGATTCTGTATAAACAGCCTTGCCGATAAATCTCCTTTTAAAATTATTTTGGAATCAGTTACTTCTAACCAGCTTCCTTCTCGTAATCCTAAAACAGGTGTTTCATTAAAAGCATGAAATTCTTTAATTCTGGTTTCTCGTGTTTCGCCCATATGTTTACTTTGTAAATCAGCGTCGAGATAATGCGGATTTAAATTGAAAGGGATTAATCCCAATGTTTTAAAACTCGGTGGATAAATGATAGGCATATCATTCGTTGTTTGCATTGTCAATCCGGCAATATTGCTCCCCGCACTTGATCCAAGATAGGGTGTTCCGTTTTCTATAACTTTTGCCAGTACTCCCATCACCTTGTTTTGATATAACTGAGTTACCAATAAAAAAGTATTGCCGCCTCCAGTAAAGATTCCTTTAGTATTATTAATCGCCTCTATTGGATTTTCAAATTCATGTAACCCTTTTACTGTTTTATTTATTTTGGCAAAAGCCTTACGAACAGTAGATGTATAATCATCATGCGAAATTCCGCCGGGACGGGCATACGGAATAAAAAGTATGTCATCACACTCTTTGAAGTGAATTTCTAAATTAGGCAATAAGTATTCTAAATAGTTTCCACCATGAATGGTTGACGTACTGGCGAGGATGATTTTCTTCATTAGTATTGAATTGTTTCTTTTAACAAAAGATTATATACTTTTAGTAATCTATACTGCTATTTTTACATCGTAAAATTAGAATAATGAAGTTATTTAAAAGTATAATTATATTTTTATTTTTT
>NZ_JBMOGQ010000132.1:0-6012 GCF_049318325.1 Flavobacterium sp.
CTGTAATGTCCATCGTTGTTGTAGTGGCACACAATCCAGCTGTTGGTGTAAAAGTATATGTCTGTGTTCCAATCGCAGTTGTTGAAATTACTGCAGGAGACCAAGTTCCTGTAATTCCATTTGTTGAAGTTATTGGCAAAGTTCCTGGTGTCTCATTTTGACAATAAGGTCCTAAGGCTGTAAAGACAGGAACTATATTAGGACTAACTGTAATGTTCATCGTTGTTGTAGTGGCACACAATCCAGCTGTTGGTGTAAAAGTATATGTCTGTGTTCCAATCGCAGTTGTTGAAATTACTGCAGGAGACCAAGTTCCTGTAATTCCATTTGTTGAAGTTGTCGGCAAAGTTCCTGGTGTCTCATTTTGACAATAAGGTCCTAAGGCTGTAAAGACTGGAACAATATTAGGATTAACTGTAATGTCCATCGTTGTTGTAGTGGCACACAATCCGGCTGTTGGTGTAAAAGTATATGTCTGTGTTCCAATCGTAGTTGTTGAAATTACTGCGGGAGACCAAGTTCCTGTAATTCCATTTGTTGATGTTGTAGGCAAAGTTCCTGGTGTCTCATTTTGACAATAAGGTCCTAAGGCTGTAAAGACTGGAACAATATTAGGATTAACTGTAATGTCCATCGTTGTTGTAGTGGCACACAATCCGGCTGTTGGTGTAAAAGTATATGTCTGTGTTCCAATCGTAGTTGTTGAAATTACTGCGGGAGACCAAGTTCCTGTAATTCCATTTGTTGATGTTGTAGGCAAAGTTCCTGGTGTCTCATTTTGACAATAAGGTCCTAAGGCTGTAAAGACAGGAACTGTTGACTCGTAAATATTTACCAATACATCAAGTCTATTAATACTCTCACATGGTGGATCAACTGTAGAGGCATAATAATGCTGTCCATTTACTAACGGCGTAGATAAATCCAAAGGGATTCCAAATTCTGTTGTCAGATACCAATTATTATTTCCCGAAGCTACCAAATCATTAACAGTGGGAGAAGTGTTGCTACAAAAATCCTGAACTGTAAGTCCATCAGGCACAGGAACAATTCCAACATTTACAAATAACTGAAATCTTGAAGTTTCACATCCGGTGGACGGATTGGTTTGACTTATATAATAAATAGTGTTATCTGACAAAACTGCTGTAGGAGATAAAGCAGTTCCACCACTTGGCACAGTATACCATCTTAAACCATTTCCTGACACTACGAATTGCGGATTGGATGGAGTTGCCAGATTAGCGTTATTTACACAAACTCCTTGAAAATTTAATCCTGTAGGGGCAGAATAAATAGTAACAACTACACTTTGTCTTGTTCCACAGGCTCCAGTATTATCATCGGCAAAATAATCTTCCCCATTTATTAAACTTGTAGAACTTAATAAAGCAGTTCCTCCTATCGCATCAGCATACCATCTAACACCACCTCCATTATTTGTAGCAACAAGATTAGCAATAGTTGGTGATTGTATATTGCAAAAAGACTGGGCAGCGTTTGTTACCGTAGGGCATTGAGAATGTAAAGAATTATTATTTCCTAAAAGAAATACTAATAAAACAACATAAGCAAAGTATTTTTTAACAAGAGTAGTAATTCTCATAAGCAATTCGATTTTAAGCATTTTAAACTAATTGAAAAGCTACATTCTACACTAAATTTTTATCATTTATCTAGAAGTAAATGATTTTAATTAATTTTCAATAGTATATACCTAAGCTAAAAAAAATGCTTCCACTATATTACTTAATATAACAGTAACCGTATTTGACTTATTAAAATCTTATAAACAAAATAATCAACATTAATAAAGATAAACCAACAAGATGAAAATATCTATCTTATTGATATAGAAAATTTTAAATAAAATATAAAAATAATTATATAGTTATTAATAATTTAATTTACTTGTTGAAAATAAAAAATTGTTAATAAGTTCACATGCAATTGCAAAGCTATTAACAACTAATTGTAAAATTGAAATGAGTTTAAAACTTAAAATCCTGAATATCTTTTGAAACTATTTGAAATTCTTGAATTACCTCGTTAATAATAGATTCTACTGATTTAATATTGTGAATTAGCCCAGCTATTTGACCTATTTCTAATTCACCTTCAACTAGATCTCCTTCAAACATTCCCTTTTTGGCTCTTGCTCTTCCTAGTAATACTTTTAAATCTTCTATTGATGGACATGTTGAATACAATTCTTGTATATCGTTGTAAAATTTATTTTTTATTAATCGAACTGGTGCTAATTCTTTTAAAGTTAATTGTGTATCACCTTCTTTTGTTTCTATGATAGTTTTTTTGAAATTATCATGTGCTGAACTTTCAAAAGAAGCCGCAAATCTCGAACCCATTTGAACACCATCAGCGCCAAGAACCATTGCGGCAAGCATTCCTCTTCCTGTAGCTATTCCTCCGGCAGCAATAAGTGGAATATTAATTTGTTCTTTAACCATTGGAATTAAAGTAAACGTAGTGGTTTCCTCTCTCCCATTATGCCCACCAGCCTCAAAACCTTCTGCAACTACCGCATCAACTCCGGCTTCTTGTGCTTTTAAAGCAAACTTTGAACTGCTCACAACATGAACAACAGTAATTCCATTTTCCTTCAAATAACTCGTCCATGTTTTTGGATTTCCTGCCGAAGTGAATACAATTTTCACCTCTTCTTCGATAATTATCTGAATAATTTCTTCAATATTTGGATATAACATTGGAACATTAACTCCAAATGGTTTGTCTGTTGCTTTTTTGCATTTTTGAATATGCTCACGCAAAACTTCAGGATACATTGAACCTGCACCTATCAATCCTAGACCACCGGCATTACTAACAGCACTGGCTAATTTATAACCACTATTCCAAATCATTCCTCCTTGAATAATTGGGTATTTAATATTGAAAAGTTGGGTAATTTTATTCATTTAGGCTGAATTGAGTTCAGTATTAATTTTTAATGATTTTTCCGGTTTGTACAAATGAATTGCATTTTATTTTATAGAAATAAATTCCAGAATTAATATTAACCATTGAAATTGAAGTTTCCGTATTTTGAATACTTTTTTCAAAAACAATTTGACCTAAAGCATTGTAAAAACTAATTTTTGCTTCACTAAAAGTTGGTGGAAATGAAACAAAAAGTTTGTCAAAAACTGGATTCGGGTACACCAAAAATCTTCCAATTGAATCTTGATTAATAGAAAGTTGTGCACTATTTAATGCCAACTGAAAGTCGGGAATTCCATAACCAAATTGATTATTTGGATTTGCAAATCTATCTGATGATTGCTTAACAAAATCTACAACCTGTTGATTCGTTGCCCAGGGAATTGCCTGCCAAAAACTGGCTATCATTCCAGCCATAATCGGACAAGAAAAGGAAGTTCCACTTGCCGTTTGAATGTCCCCACTGGCATTAGCAACAACTGCAGCCTGACCTTTAGCCATCACATCTGGCTTTATTCTTCCATCATATGAAGGTCCGACTGAGCTAAAAGCCGCGTAAGTTCGATCAGATTTTACAGCTCCAACAGCCAAAACATTTTGTGCTTCTGCAGGTACTCCAATATGATTTAATGGCTCACCGCTACCTCCCGAATTACCGGCACTGGCAACAACTACGATTCCTTTACTAAAAGCAATATTAGCACCTTTTGAAGCGAAAGCTGTGTTTCCGGTAAATTCATCATAATAATGTCCATAATTTGAATTGTCGAACTCATAATATCCCAATGAGGTAGAAATAATATCTGCACCAAGTCTGTCTGCTTCTTCAGCAGCTTCAACCCAATAACTTTCTTCTACTGGGCTTTCTTGTGTCACATCTTCGGTTACAAATAAATAATATTGTGCATCGGGTGCAGTTCCAACAAGTTGTCCATCAACATAACCACCCATACAGGAAAGTGTCAAAGTACCGTGATTGTGTAACGAATATACATTGTCATCGTGACTAACAAAATTATAACCTCCGAGTATCAAATTGTTATCAAATAATCTTTGGAAAGGTGCTGTTGAATTAACATTTATAAATCCGGAATCTAGAACAGCTATTATTTTCCCGGATCCTGTATAATTTTCTTGATGAAGTAAATGCCCATTCAGCATTTGGATTTGATTATTGGAATTCCCATAATTAAAGCTGGTCAAAACATTCATCTGTTTATTAACCGGAATGATAGTTCTTGGAATTGCTCTTTTCGAATTCAAAGAAGCATCAGCAAATTGAACACGATTTACAAAGGGAAGTGAAGTCAATGCAATAATATCATCAACACTACCTTGAATATGAAGACAATTTAACCATTTTGATTTTGCCTTTACAGCAATTCCGTTTGCGGCTATAATTTGGTCAACATAGGGTTGGTGAATTGGAATATCTTTTATATCGAGTGGAATATTTTGATTAGATCTTCTATCTATTGAACGCTGAGATAGCATTTGTAAAGGATTATCAAAATAAAATTGTGCATTTGGTTTATCTCTAAAGAAAACCCAGGCATCTTCTTGTGAATATCCTATGAAACTGAAAATAAAAAGAACAATACAGAAAAATTTGTTCATAGCATTTACTTATTGAGAATGCTAATTTATGAAATTACTCCTGAACCAACTAATTCGTCACCAATATTCCATGCGACGAATTGCCCTTCAGTTATTGCTGATTGAGGTTCTTCAAAAGAAACATACAAACCACTTTCAAATTGATATAATGCCGCCTTCTGTAAAGCTTGACGGTAACGAATGCGTGCCATTACCCCCATAGTTTCTCCGTTTTTCAACATTAAATCTTCGCGTATCCAATGAACTTCTGAGGGTATCACTTTCAATGTTTTTTTGAATAAACCCGTATGATTTGTACCTTGACCGGTATAAATTGCATTAGTTTTTACATCAGTAGCTATTATGAAAAGTGCTTCTTTTGTACCACCAACATTTAATCCTTTTCTTTGGCCAATGGTAAAGTAATGTGCTCCTTGATGTTTGCCGACTACTTTCCCGTCTTCAGGTGAATAGGAAATTGAAGTGGATTCAAAAATTAATTGTTCTTCTAAAGAATTGAAGTTGGGTTGTTTTTGATTGTAAATAGAATTATTTGCATCAATTTCATAAATCAAACCTTCTTTGGGTTGTAATTGTTGTTGCAAAAATTCAGGCAAACGAACTTTTCCAATAAAACACAAACCTTGAGAATCTTTCTTTTCGGCAGTTACCAAATCCAATTTCATGGCTATTTCACGAACTTCAGGCTTGGTCAATTCACCAATTGGAAATAATGATTTAGCCAATTGCTCTTGTGATAATTGACAAAGAAAATAAGATTGGTCTTTGTTGCCGTCTTTTCCAGCCAATAATTGATAAATTGGCTTTCCATCAACTTCGATTTCACCTTTTCTGCAATAATGTCCCGTTGCCACGTAATCGGCACCAAGACTTAAAGCAATTTTCATAAAAACATCAAACTTAATTTCGCGATTGCACAATACATCCGGATTTGGAGTACGTCCTTGTTCATATTCCTTGAACATATAGTCGACGATTTTTTCTTTGTATTGTTCGCTTAAATCAACAGTTTGGAAAGGTATTCCTAATTTTTCAGCAACCAAAAGCGCATCATTGCTGTCTTCGAGCCAAGGACATTCATTAGAAATAGTCACCGAATCATCGTGCCAATTTTTCATAAATAGACCTATAACTTCGTAGCCTTGTTCTTTTAAAAGAAAAGCAGCAACACTCGAATCTACTCCACCGGAAAGTCCAACAACAACTCGTTTCATTTAATTGCTAAAATTTGCGACAAAGTTACCGCAATTTCTATATAATCTTGTAATATTAGATCCGTTAAAAAAATCAAGTCTAGATAAACTAATTTATCTTCCCAATTTTCTTTTGATTTCATTATCAATGTCTGGATTGGGTTTTTCAACATCTTTAACCTCAACCTTAACATCTGCCTGATTCGGCATTTCAGGTTTTTTGAATTTTATATTTTGATAGTTC
>NZ_JBMOGQ010000133.1:0-5914 GCF_049318325.1 Flavobacterium sp.
CATAGCGGCTTTATTATTAGCAACATCTATTTGGCAATTTACAGAAGGAAATATTGGAAACGGAATTTTCCTAATCCTATTAACATTAATTCCGATTTTTCTTTATTATAAAAATGAATACATCCTTTTGGCATTTTTAAAGTTGAGAAAACAAGATTTTGAAGGTGCCAAATTGTGGTTGGACAAAATTAAAAACCCGGAAACGGCTCTAGTTAGAAAGCAGCAAGGCTATTACAATTATCTTCACGGTTTAATGATGTCGCAAACAAATTTACACCAATCGGAGAAGTTCTTTAAAAAGGCAATTGAATTAGGATTGAGCATGGATATGGATTTGGCTGTTGCCAAGTTAAATCTTGCCGGAATCGCGATGTCAAGAAGACGCAAAATGGAAGCTACTGCCCTGTTAAACGAGGCTAAAAAGCTTGACAAACAAAATATGCTGAATGATCAGATTAAGATGATGAAAGAGCAGATGAAGAAGATATAGTATATAGTTGTGCGTCTTTTTAAACCCAAAACTAAAAATCATATAAATTAAATATAAAATAAAATGAAGAAAAGATTTTTTACACTTGCACTTGTTGTTATTTCAACACTTTGTTTTGCTCAAAATGGATACAAAAAAGTTAGTAAATATGATGAATACAACAAAGATTGGGCACTGGTGAAAACTATTTCTGGTACTTATGGCTTCATTAACCGAAAAGGAGAAACGGTAGTGCAACCGATTTACGACAAAATTGAAAAATTCACTGAAAACTCAGGAAAATATGCTTTAGTAAAAAATGTAGCTGGTTCTTATGGTTTCATTGACCGAAATGGCAAAGAAGTTATTCCGGCAATTTATTGGAATAAACACGATGCTAATGAACAACTTATAACATTAAAAGAATAAAAACTAACGCCCAACAGCAGTTTGCAAAACGTTTTAAGTCTCAGTTTTCAGTATAAAAAAGAGCTTTAGAAAAATCTAAAGCTCTTTTTTATACTATTAACAACTGAAAACTATGAATATAAACTAATAACCTTCCGTTGGAATTTCAATTTCGTATTTTTTCTTCGTTGGATTTAGCAACTTTTTATCTCGTAACCAAGGATTATGAATTTTAAGAATTTTATAGTTGATTCCTTGTGTTTTGGCAAAATCAGCTAAATCATTAATACTGCTGTCGATTTCAATTTTTTTGGAAGGAATTTGAGAATATAAATCGCTGTTAAATATACTAAACCCGTATTTAGCCGGATTTCTCATAATTTCTTTTAAAGCTAAAATTCTAAAAACATAACGCGATGTTTCTTCTGTAAGAGCCAAATCATAGTAATTAGAAACTTTTTGTTCTTCTATTTTTTTTCCAACTCCAGTCATACCTCCGTTGTAAGAGGCGGCAGCCAATGTCCATGAACCGAATTTTTCTTTGGCAGACAATAGATATTTACAAGCCGCTTCGGTAGCTTTTTCCAAATGATAGCGCTCATCAACAATATCATTTACTTCCATTCCTTTTTCTTTCGCGGTATCAGGCATAAACTGCCAAACACCTTTTGCACCTGCAGCCGAAACTGCATTAGTCAAACCACTTTCGATTACGGCCAAATATTTGAAATCATCTGGAACATTGTACTTTTGAAGGATAGGCTCAATAATAGGAAAAACTCTGTTAGCTCGCTTAATTATGAGCACCGTTGTAGCATGTAAATTGGCATTTATAAGTAATTCTCTGTCTAATCGTTCTTTTACGTCAGTAATTTGTAATGGTGTTGTTTCACCTGCAAAATCAGCGGTAGTTGGAAAATACATTGCTGTTCCTTCATGTAGTAATTTATCTTTGCTATAACCAGAAATTCCAAAGACCAGAATTCCTGCGATTAAAATTACTCCAATAGTAGATAAAAGGGCTTTATTCGTTTTCATTTTCATTTCATTTTACACTGGTAAAACTACAAAAACATGATCTAATTTAGGTAATTGTCTAACATAATTTTAGGTAAATTTTGGTTAAACCATCTGTATTTTGTTATAATCATTATGTGCGTTCCGCCTTTAACATGGATAGCTTTCCTAATAGATTTTATAGGAAAAACTTCATCCGCATCGCCATGAATGTGAATAATTTCGTTGTCTATTATTGTTCGGTTCCAATTGATTATTTGTTCTATTGCCCAATCTAAATAGCTTTTATCCCGAACAGAAAGAAACTTTTCATAGAGTTTTAATTTTTGTTTTAAAACAGAAGAGCCAAAGGTAAATTTGGCTAAAAAATCAATGTTTTCAAATAGTTTGGTAGGTATAAGTTTGTATGCTTTTGTGGATTTAGCAACTTTCATTTGTCTTGATAATTCTGCATTTGATTTTATGCTCGAAATGATGATTACTTTTTTGGTATTTACAAATGGTTTCATTTCCTGAACCAAAATACCACCAAATGAAACTCCAACTAAGATAACATTTTCATGCTTTATGTATTTTGCCATTCGCCTGGCGTACTCATTCAACGATTCGTTTTTATTGGGTAAAACCCATTCCAGTAAATGCATTTCAAAAGTTTCTGTTGGCAAATGAATTCGTTCAAAAATACTCGAACTAGCAGCCATTCCTGGCATAAAATAAACATGAATTTTTGACATTATTTAACTTGAAACTGGTTAATTAGTAGTAACTTTGCCTAAAATTAATCCTTTTTGTTTACAATCACATGGAAGCAAGCGCATTTTTAGAAAAAATCGAGATCAAAGACAATACTTTCGCTCGTCAGTTTGAAACTTTGGTAGATGGGAAATTAATTTCTGTAGAATATTCGTTTCAAGAGAAAAAGATTTTCTTAACGAGAATAAATGTTTTTGATGGTTTTAATAATGATGAATTCATAAACGATTTACTTAAAAACATTATGGAGATTGCTTATGAGAGAAAGTTAAAAGTAGTTCCAATTTTACCAAGAATTGCACTTTTCTTTAGAAAGAATAGTTGTTACAAAGATTTACTTCCACCTGGAATTAAAATATAAGTTTAAAAACAAAAAACTTAAATATACATATTTCAAATAAATATCAAAAAGCAATTTTTAAATCCCAAACTTCAGCTATACTTGAATTTGGGATTTTTCATTTTGGAATATTAACCTTACACTCCCATCTTCGTCTATTTTAGACAAATTGATTTTGTGAAGTGTATTCACCAATTCAGGATTCCACGGGGTTTTGACTTTTACGTAATTTTCGGTAAAACCGTAAATGTAACCTTCTTTGTTTTCGTTTTCGAAAAGTACCGTTCTATTAGTTCCTATCTGACTTTCATAAAAAGCACGACGTTTCTTTACGGATAAACCGCGTAGCATTTTACTTCTTTTGTTTCTCACATTCATCGGAACAACATGTGGCAATTCGGCAGCTTCTGTATTATCTCTTTCCGAATAAGTAAAAACGTGTAGATAAGATATGTCCATTTCATTTAGAAAATTATACGTTTCTAAGAAATTTTCATCCGTTTCCCCCGGAAAACCTACAATAACATCAACTCCAATACATGCATGAGGCATTACTTCACGGATTTTGTTAACTCTTTCTGTGTAAACTTCGCGTAAATAACGACGCTTCATTTTCTTCAAAATGTCATTGCTTCCGGATTGTAATGGAATATGAAAGTGCGGTACAAATGTTCGACTATTCGATACAAATTCTATAGTTTCATTTTTCAAAAGATTTGGTTCAATAGACGAAATCCGAAGTCTTTCAATGCCTTCCACTTTGTCAAGCGCCTGAACTAAATCGAGAAAAGTATGTTCGTGTTTTTTATTTCCAAATTCTCCTTTGCCATAATCTCCAATATTCACACCGGTCAAAACGATTTCTTTTATTCCCTGTTTCGAAATATCAGAAGCATTTTTCAATACATTTTCCAAAGCGTCACTTCTTGAAATACCACGCGCCAAAGGAATTGTACAATAGGTACATTTATAATCGCAACCATCCTGAACTTTCAAAAATGCACGCGTTCTATCGCCAATAGAATAGCTTCCAACATAGAAATCAGCTTCTTCAATTTCACAGGAATACACTTCGCCCATATCGTTTTTGGACAAATCATTTATATAATCGGTGATTTTAAATTTTTCGGTGGCGCCCAAAACCAAATCAACACCATCGACTGCAGCTAATTCTTCGGGTTTTAATTGTGCATAACAACCAACAGCAGCAACAAAAGCTTTGTCATTAAGCTTCATAGCTTTTTTTACAATATGTTTGAATTGCTTGTCAGCGTTATCGGTAACCGAGCAGGTATTGATTACATAAATATCAGCAACTTCTTCAAAATCGACGCGGTCAAAACCTTCGTCATGAAAATTTCTCGCGATGGTAGAAGTTTCGGAGAAGTTGAGTTTGCAACCTAAAGTATAAAAGGCAACTTTCTTTTTGTTTTCCATAATTATTCTCAATTAATGAAATCGTTGTCAAAAATTGAGGCTGTAAAGATAATCTAGTTTGAAGATTAAACAATTTGAAGATTTGAAAATTAATCGTTTAAGGAATATTTTCAAATTGAGTCATCCTCAAATTTTCAAATTAAATCTATTCTTTTCTATATTTTTTAGTGATTTCAAAAACATGCTCCAAAATTCTAGCATCTTGTACAGAAAATTCAACCTGTCTTCGAGCCATAACAATCTTGGCTGTTTGAAACGCCTTAGAAGTAATATAAGTTGTGAATCCTGAAGCTCCACCCCAAGAAAAACTTGGCACAAAATTACGCGGAAAACCAGCACCAAAAATATTAGCAGAAACACCAACCACAGTTCCGGTATTGAACATTGTATTGATGCCACATTTACTATGATCACCCATCATTAATCCGCAGAATTGAAGTCCGGTTTTTGCAAAACCTTCGGTTTCATAACTCCACAAACGCACCTCTTCGTAGTTATTTTTCAGATTTGAATTGTTGCTATCTGCACCTATGTTACACCATTCGCCAAGAACAGCATTTCCTAAAAATCCGTCATGACCTTTATTAGAATAACCAAACAAAACCGAATTACTTACTTCACCACCAATAACAGAATGTGGACCAACGGTTGTAGCTCCATAAATTTTAGAAGCCAACTTGACTCTGCCCGATTCACACAAAGCAAATGGCCCTCTAATTACGGAACCTTCCATGATTTCGGCATTTTTCCCAATATAGATTGGTCCGGTTGAAGCATTTAAAGTAACAAATTCAAGCTTTGCTCCTTCTTCAATAAAAATGTTTTCCGGAGCAATTATATTCACACTTTTAGGGATTGGCTGTGAGTTTCTGCCTTCAGTAATCAGCTCAAAATCTTCTCGCAATGCTGCCTCATTTTTAGCAAAAATATCCCAAGTATGTTGAACCGTTATACATTCTTCATTGAATTCTATAATTTCATAACTATCAAAATCGACTTCTTCCTGGGTATCATTCGTATAAAAAGCAATCACTTCTTCTCCTTGAAAAATGGCTTGATTTTTTTCTAAATTTTTAACCATTTCTACTAAAATATCATTTGGCAAAAAAGAGGCATTGATCATGATATTGTCTTCCATTTCAACCATTGGAAACTTTTCTGAAAGGTAATCTTCGGTCAAAGTTGTGGTGGTATAACCTAAATATTTTTCCCATTTTTCACGAATAGTCAAAATTCCGATACGAATATCGGCTACTGGTCTTGTGAAAGTAAATGGTAAAAGTGCGTTACGAACTGTTCCGTCAAAAAGTATGTAGTTCATTTTTAAAGTATCAAAGTTGCAAAGTGTCAAAGTTACAAAGTTTATTGCATAAAAAAACCACTCGCTTTCGTGAATGGTTTAGTATAATTTGAGACTCTAAAATTATTATTTTGAGTGTTTAGCGTATTTAGTTTTAAATTTATCAATACGTCCTGCAGTATCAATAAGT
>NZ_JBMOGQ010000134.1:0-5800 GCF_049318325.1 Flavobacterium sp.
ATGATAAACGCCAAAATAAAATTTACTGTAACACCGCCAAGCATAATAATTAATCGTTGCCAAGCTGGTTTAGAACGAAACTCCCAAGGTTGTGGTGGCAATGCCATTTGTTCCTTGTCCATGCTTTCATCTATCATTCCTGATATTTTTACATAACCTCCCAATGGCAACCAACCAATACCATATTCGGTTTCGCCGATTTTCTTTTTTAGTAAAGAAAACTTGATATCAAAAAACAAATAGAATTTTTCTACTCGTGTTTTAAATAATTTGGCAGGAATAAAATGCCCTAATTCGTGAAGTATTATTAGTAAAGATAAACTCAGTAAAAATTGAGATAATTTGATTGCAATTTCCATTTCTTATGTATCGGTTTCTTTTAAACGCACAAAAGTAAGGTTTCCGCCTTACTCTTGCACACAATAATTAATTTATGCCTATTTTTTTATGAATTTTTTATGATAAATGCCTTCTGTTGTTTGAATATCTATATAATGAACACCCGTTGACAAGCTATTTATAGAAAAATCTAAACTTGAATTTTCTATGACTTTTTGACCCAGACTGTTGTAAACAATTACTTTTCTTAATGTCGAGGTAACCGGCATTTGAATGTGAATTGCATCTGAACTCGGATTAGGGTAAATTGACACCGCATTGTCTATATCAAAAATTTGATTCCCTAACGTAATCATAGAATTAGCAGCTATTAAATGTCGTTCCGGATCAAAATCTGCACCAGTAATAGCAAAAGGAACATTTGTAATAATTTGTTCTCCGTTAAAAGTATTGTTCAATACTATATCAGCTTGTTGTCCGAGGGCTCCATAAATTCTAACCGGAATCGGCATTTCAAAATAAGAAACTGAAGGATCTGATTGGGTTTGGTTAATTACAAATTTTGCCTGGCCAACGCCCCAATTTTGAGCCGTAATTGAATAGGTTGGATACCCTTGATTGTAAATCCAATCATTAAAAAACTCGGTTAAATCCTGACCATAAACGGCTTCCAAATGGGCTTGTAAATCCGTAGTTACTGCATATTTGTAGGCCAAATTTGGATCAGCTAAATAATTTTTAACTCCTTGAAAAAACAAAGCATCTCCAAGTTTAAAACGCAACATTTCTAAAACCATCGCGCCTTTATTATAACTCAAACGACTGCTGAAAATCCTATTTACATTAGTAGCTTGAGCATCTGTTAAATATAGATTCCCATTTGGACTAGAAATAATATAATCAATCATACTTTGCTTTTCGGATACAAAAGCAGCCAACCCATCAAAATCTTCAATAACTAAAGTAGCCATATAAGTAGCAAAACCTTCGTTTAACCAAATGTCTTTCCATGAACCACAGGTAATTTTATCACCAAACCATTGATGACCTAATTCATGTGCTATCAATTGTCTGTCGAAATTATACATAAACGATACCGTAGTGTGTTCCATTCCTCCTCCCCAACCAAACTGAGCATGACCGTATTTTTCATTTCTGAATGGATAAGGTTCAAATAACGTTTCATATAAATTCATTATCGCTGGTGTTTGATCTAAATCAAAAACAGAAGAGGCATAATTTTCAGGATAGATATAGTTAACTATTGGGAAAGTAGTTCCTACACCGGCGGTTTGATTATACACTTGATAATTGGTAACCGCTATAGCTATTAAATAAGCCGGAATAGGATAAGAATGTCTGAAATGAGTGGTTTTATTGGGTGCATTGATAACTGGCGCGTCTACTTCTACTCCATTGGCAACACTTACATATTGTGATGGTGCTGTTATATAAACATCAATACTATTTACTTTATCATTTAAATCTTGTTTACAGGGCCACCAATCTCTAGCGCCAAAAGGTTCGGAAAGTGTGAAAATTATTGGAGTGCCATTATGAGAGCTTTTAGTAAAAGCTTGTTCTCCTGTTGAAGGTGCGCCAGAATAATTAATTTCTACAGTTCCAAAATTGCCTGTCGTTAATGTTGTTGGCAAAGTAATAACCAATTCTTTATTGGCATTTTGCGTAAAAGTTAGATTTGTCGCACCACTTTTCACAGAACTAACTGACATGTTGTTATTAAAATCAAATATTACAGTTGACATATTTGATAGTGCTTTGAAAGTAGTAGTAACTTTTCCAGTAATAGCATAAACTGCTGGATTGATTGTAAATTCTAACTTATGATAAGTAACATCATAATTTTGAGTATTCGCATTTACTTGAAGATTCATCAATCGTGAAGCTGACTTCATTTCTGCTTCAGCAATACTATTGGTTTTATTACCGTTGTTTTGAGCAAATACAGAACATATCGAAATACAGAATAGTAAAAAGTAGTTTTTAATCATGATACTATAGTAATTTTTGCGAATATAATAATAAAGAAAACTAACTATTATTAATTTTTTTGTAAAATGCTATAAGAAAAACAGTTTCGTAGTAGTTTACCCTAAAAATATGTTTTCTAATCCAAATTTTTTAAAATTCATATGCAACTTAAAGTTTGATAAAACAAAACGCCAATAAGAAACAATAATTATCTTCATATCAAACATTTCATTAAATTTGCGTCCTTATAAAGAAAATGTCATGTTACAAGTAAGTTACATAAGAGATCATAAAGAAAAGGTGATTACGGCTCTCGCCAAAAGAAACATGGATGTGAAAACACTCGTGGAAGAAGTAATCCAATTAGACGAAAACAGAAGAAGCACTCAAGTAGCTTTAGACAATACATTAGCAGAAGCCAACAAACTATCATCAGCCATAGGCGATTTGATGAAAAGTGGTGAAAAAGCAAAAGCCGAAATCCTGAAACTAAAAACAGTTCAGCTAAAAGAGACAAGTAAAGAACTGGCTGAAAAATCCGAGGCACTGGCTAATGACCTTTTGCAAAAAATGTATCTGTTGCCTAACCTTCCTGCCGAAATTGTTCCGGTAGGGAAAACTCCGGATGACAACCAAAACGTTTTTGAAGAAGGTACTATTCCAGTTTTGCACGAAGGTGCTCAGCCACACTGGGAATTGGTAAAAAAATACGACATCATCGATTTTGAATTAGGGGTAAAAATCACCGGAGCTGGATTTCCGGTTTATAAAGGCAAAGGTGCCAAATTACAACGTGCGCTGATTTCTTATTTCCTAGATAAAAATACGGAAGCTGGTTATCAAGAATTTCAAGTGCCGCATTTGGTAAACGAAGCTTCAGCATACGGAACCGGACAATTGCCCGATAAAGAAGGGCAAATGTATCATGACGCTAGCGATGATTTATATTTAATTCCAACGGCGGAAGTTCCAGTAACTAATATTTTCCGTGATGTTATTTTGCAAGAAAGTGAATTGCCGATTTTGTGTACAGGGTATACGCCTTGTTTCCGTCGTGAAGCAGGTTCTTATGGCTCACACGTTCGTGGATTAAATCGTTTGCACCAATTTGATAAAGTAGAAATCGTTCGAATTGAACATCCTGACAAATCATATGAAGCTTTAGACGGAATGGTAGAGCATGTAAAAAACATAATGCGAGAGTTAAAATTGCCTTTCCGCGTATTGCGCCTTTGTGGTGGCGACATGGGATTTGCTTCGGCATTGACTTATGACTTCGAAGTGTTTTCTACAGCACAAGATAAGTGGTTGGAAATTAGTTCCGTTTCTAATTTCGAAACCTTCCAGGCGAATCGTCTGAAATTGCGTTTCAAAGGGAAAGAAGGGAAAACACAATTAGCACACACACTGAACGGAAGCTCATTGGCATTACCAAGAGTTTTAGCCGGTATCCTAGAAAATTATCAAACACCGGAAGGTATTGTTATTCCAGAAGTATTGCGCAAGTATACCGGATTTGATATTATAAACTAAAACCAAATAAGACATAGAAGTTAAACTTCTTAATTTTACTTATATGCTTTATATGGTAAAAAATATGTTTTCATAAAAGTTAATCTTTCATAATCAATGTATTAATTGAACACAAATGTTTTACTTTAGTACATTGTTCATTTTTTACCGAAATTCATGAAAAAAAATCTTTTAATACTGATATTATTCTTTTCGCTTGGGGCTAATGCTCAAAACGAGCAATTGGCGAATAATTATTTTGACCGAGGAGATTTTGAAAAAGCATTGTTGAGTTATGAGGATTTGTTAAAAAATCAGATTGGAAATTTTAATTATTTTCAACGAATAATAGAGTGCTATCAGCAGTTGCAACAGTATGATAAAGCCCAAAAAGCTATAGAAGTCCAACTTGATAAATTCAAGCAAAATCAATTGCTGGTTGAATTAGGTTATAATTTCCAATTGCAAAAAAACAAGGAGAAAGCCAATAAATATTACAGTCAGGCAATTGATAGAATCAAGAAAAATGCTAATGAAGTCTACGGAATTGCATACTTTTTTGAAAGAAAGGCACTTGTAGATTATGCACTTTTGGCTTATAAAACCGCTCTGGAAAAAGATCCAAAAATGAGTTTCAATTTTCAAATGGCAACGCTTTATGGGCAACAAGGCAATACCGATTTGATGATTGATACTTTCTTGCAAGAGGCGTATCAAAACCCACAAAATCTTCCTTTAATTCAAAACCAGTTATCCCGATTTATGACTGAAAATGTGGATGCAAATTTTAACGATTCGTTGAAAAAAGCGCTGTTACTTCGAGCGCAAAAAACGCAGGATATTTTTTGGAATGATTTCCTAAGCTGGCTTTTTATTCAACAAAAGGAATATGGCAAAGCCTTTATTCAGCAAAAAGCAATCTACAAACGAAATCCTGATTCTTTTGCCAATATTGTAAATTTAGGACAAATGGCCATTGATGATAATGACCAAGATTCAGCTACCGAAATTTTGAATTTTGTTCTTGAAAATACACGTGATTTAGATTTACTCATTCAGTCGCATTCTTATTTGATTGAAATGAAAATTGACCACGCGACAGAGAAAGATTACCCAACAATAACGGCTGAATTAGATAAGCTGATAAAAGAATTTGGTGTAAGTCCATACACTCTTTCGCTTTTAAAACTGCAGGCCGATTTCAATGCGTTCCATTTAAACAATCCCGAAAAAGCCAAAGCGATTTTGAAAAGTGCTATGGAAATGCCTATCAACAGATCACAATTGGCGGAAGTAAAAATGGAATTGGCGGATATTCTTTTATTCGAAGAAAAATTCAATCAGGCATTGATTTATTATTCTCAAATTGATGAAGATATGAGTGGCGATGTAATTGGTCAAGAAGCCAGTTTAAAAACTGCTAAAACCAGCTATTTTAAAACCGATTTTGAATGGGCATCTCACCAATTGAAAGTACTTAAATCGGCTTCATCTCAATTAATAGCTAATGACGCTTTGGATTTGTTTTTATTAATAAGCGACAATACCGTTGAAGATTCGTTGCAGGTTGCATTGAAAAAATTTGCCCGTGCAGATTTTCTTTTATATCAAAATAAAAAAGCAGCCGCTTTAGCAGGATTTCAACTTATTTTAAAAGAACACAAAGGGGAAGATATTGAACCGGTTACACTTTTACGTATTGGGAAAATCTATGAAAAAATGGGTGACTTTGTCAATGCTTTAGCAAATTATGATGCAATTATCACCAAACATAAAGACTGTATTTATATTGATGAGGCGCTTTATTTTTCGGCCGAAATTTATAATCTTCAACTAAAAGATTCCGAAAAGGCAAAACTGCTCTATGAAGAAATGCTCACTAAACACGAAGACAGTATTTTCTATGTTGATTCGAGGAATAAGTACCGAAAACTCCGTGGAGATACTAATCTTTAAA
>NZ_JBMOGQ010000135.1:0-5666 GCF_049318325.1 Flavobacterium sp.
CTTTTTTTGAAATACATCCTATAAATCGCGAATCCAATTACTGCAACTATAATATATGGAACTGCCATAAGAAAAACAATTCCATCATTTACCGCTTCTACTCTCGTTTTATTGCCTTCACTTTCTAAAGAAGCACGACACATGGCGCATTGTGAAAAAGAGGCAATAGGCATTAGGCAATAGGCAATAAGCAAAAGTTTAAAGCTAGTGACTTTTGGCTTTTGACTTTTGGCTTTAGTTTGCATAGTATGGCGAAATCATTAAATATACCACAACTCCAGTTACGGCAACATACAACCATAAAGGAAAAGTAATTTTTGCAAGCTTTCTATGTTTGTCAAATTGAGCTGCTAATGCTCTTACATAGGTAATCAATACCAAAGGAATAATTACTATTGATAAAGCAATATGACTAAGCAAAATAAATAAATACAAATAGCGTATTGAACCTGCATTTGCTTTTTCAGTTACATCTAAAATTTTATTTCCATCAACATCTCCATAAACTGTAGAATCTGCTGTCATGTGATAGGCCACATACATTACCAAAAAAACTACTGAACAGGCAATTGCCATTGTCATGAATCTTTCGTGCACTTTTTTATTTCCGTTTTTTATTGCCATTACACCCATTAGTAAAAGTAAGGCAGTAAGCCCGTTTATGGAAGCATAAATTGGCGGTAAAAAAGATAGTGGCTCTACCTCTATGCCAAAATCTTTTAGCTTCACGGTAAATAAGATAGCTACAGCTATCGGTATTACTATTGAAACTATAATTATTGAAAGTCTAAATCTTTGTTCTAACGTTTTTTTATTTGAATTATTCATTTAATAGTTTTTTAATGTCTTCTGTAATTGCTTTTACACCTTTTTTATCTAAACCATCATAGTATAAAATTGGGTTCCCAAATTTATCTTTTCTACAACGTATATTTCCTTTTTTATCAATTAAAGCAAAAAAACCTGAGTGTTCAAAACCTCCATTCACATTCTTATCTTCGCCGGCATAGAGATTAAATCCTTTGTTGGCAATGTTAAAAATATAGTCTTTATCTCCGGTTAAAAAATGCCAATTAGACGATTTCACACCAAGAATTTTAGCATGCTCTTTCATTACTTTTGGGGTGTCGTGTTCCGGGTCTATAGAGATTGAGGCTATTCCGAAATTTGGATTTCCAAAAAAATTATTTTGAATATCAATCATATTTCTATTCATTATAGGGCAAATAGAAGGGCAGGTTGTGAAGAAAAATTCTACCACATATACTTTACCTAAATAGGTTTTGTTGCTAACCATTATTTCGTTTTGGTCGGTTAATTCAAATTTTGGAACCGGACCAATTGTAACCAAACCTGTTTCCCCTTTTTTGTGATTGGAAACAGCATCGAGTCTATCGCCTTGTACTACTGTATCACTTTTTATTCTGTTAATAATTTTCGGAATAAAGATGATACCAAAGACCAAAACAACAAATGATAATCCGATATATGATTTATTTTTCATCTAAATTCTATAGTCCTTTGGAAGCATTATTGTTTTTTTTAAGCGCGGCACGATATTCATAAATGATGATTTTCATATCGTCCATCATCTTATTATAGAGCTCCGAAACCAAAACGGTGCTGTAGCCTTCTTTGTACTCAGGCGTCCCTTTTTGATCTTCTCCTTTTCTGCCTCTTAAGTTTCTTTTTTTGTCGATGATAAAAACATTTGGGGTTGCCAATGTATTATCAAGTTTTCCGACCAATTGAAGTTTGTTATAGAAAGTAGTAATTTCATTTGGGGAAGCAAAAACAAAATTCCATCCTTTGTGGGTACCTAATTTCTGTATATCTATTTTTAGTAACTCTTCAACCTGGCTTTGTGTTCCGTCAGGTAATACCATTACTACTTGAAAATCTTTAAAATCTTTATATTTATCATAGATGGTTTCATAAAGGTTAAAAAAATTGCCTTTATGTTTCATTACATCAGTCCCAATAAAGCCTAGGATAGTAATTTTATTTGTTAATCCTACTGGCTTATTGTCTAAAGATTTCCAAGTTTTTACTTCCGGAACATTTTTGGTAATGATTGGTAACGAAATAAAACTATTTACTCCTGATGCAAAGAAAAGATAAGCAACTATGGGTAAAACAAATAATATAAAAAGGACAATATTTTTTTTCATTAGAACTATGGAAAATGAATGTACAAAAATAAAAAAATCCCGCCTTGTATGATAACTCGACGGGACATTTTTTTGAATTAATATAGTGTTAAAAATTCCACTTAATAGTGCTATTTTTAAAAACCTCGAAAACGTAATCTGCTTCAACAAGAAGTATAAATAATAAATATAATACAAGGAAAATAACAGTCGCTACAACCGACCAGCGCAAACTACTTTTTTCACCTTCCATGTGCATGAAGGCCCAAACAATATAGTATGCTTTATAAAGTGTTAATAAAATAAATACCCAGTTTAATAGGTTCATGCTTAAAAAATTATTCATGAATAAAAAACTCGGTCTAATAATTCCTAAATACACCTCAACTGTAGTTACTACAGACAAAAGTGCAAAAACCATCCAGATTCTTTTTGTATTTGATACGTGCTCGTGTGCGTGTGACATAATATAAATTTTCTAAAGAATTAAACTAAGTAGAAGAATGTAAATACGAATACCCAAACTAAATCGACAAAGTGCCAATAAAGTCCAACTTTTTCGACCATTTCATAGGTTCTTCTTTTCTCATAGGTACCTAAAACTACATTTAAGAAAATAATGAAGTTGATAACAACTCCTGAGAATACGTGGAAACCATGGAAACCTGTGATAAAAAAGAAGAAATCGGCAAATAATTTACTTCCGTACTCATTGTGTTTCAAGTTAGCTCCTTCAACAACAGCAGCTCCATTAGCTACCATAATTTCAGACTCTGCTCTGTTTAAAATTTCTCTTTTTTTGTTTTGATTTAAACCTGGCTCAAGCTTTTTGTTTGCTCTATCTTCAGCAGTACCTCTGTAAATTTTTTCTGTTCGAATTAACAATTCTGGATGAGCTTTAAAACTCGCTTGTACTTCAGCAACAGTATAAGTTGGAATTGATTCTTCATCTTTCATGAACCATATACCCTTATCTCTTGTTAAAGCTTCTCTTTGCCCAGGAAGATGCTCAACAAAATCAGCTAATTTAACTCTTTCGCCTTCTTTGTTTACGAATTGTATGATGCTTCCTCCTTTGGTTTCAACAGCACCAAATTCTCCCTTGATAAAATTTTTCCATTCCCAGGCTTGCGAGCCTACGAAGATTAAACCTCCAAGAATAGTTAAAAGCATATAAAATGCTACCTTTTTTTGTTTCATATTATGGCCAGCATCAACAGCTAAAACCATTGTTACAGAGGAAAAAATAAGGATAAAAGTCATTAATGCCACATAGTACATAGGTGCTTCTACACCATGTAAAAAAGGAAAGTGTGTAAACACCTCATCGGCAATTGGCCAATTATCAATAAATTTAAATCTTGAAAAACCATACGCAGCAAGAAAACCAGAGAAAGTTAAAGCATCAGAAACGATGAAAAACCACATCATCAATTTGCCATAACTTGCACCCATTGGCTCATTTCCGCCACCCCAAGTGTTTTCAGTATTATTTTCAGAAGTAACTGTAGCTCCCATAAAAGTTATAAGTTAAAAAGTTCCCAAATTTAGATTTTTTTTCTTATTTAAAGAAATATAAAAATAAAAACAAACAAGCCCATAAGAAATCAAGAAAGTGCCAATACATTGCACCTAGCTCAATTCCAAGCGTTTGACTTGAATTGTATTTTTGTTTAAAATGATTATAAATTATGATTAAAAGCGAAATTAATCCTCCGGCAAGATGCGCGAGGTGGACAGTAGCAATTACGTATAGAAAAGTTGAGGCAATATTACTCTCCGGACCAGTAAAAAAATGGCCGCTATCCATCAATTGTCCAAAGCCTTTAAATTGAAAAAACACAAAGGAAATTCCCAAGGCTAAAGTCAGTAAAAGATAATTAGTCGTCAATAATCTATTATCCTTCTGTATCGCTTTTTTGGCCAAATGGAAAGTTATGCTACACAAAATAATCACTAGTGTGCTAAAGTAAAAAGCGTTTGGCAACTGAAAATTCTTCATCCAATCTTCCCTCGATTTACTAACCACAAAAGCACTTACTATTCCGGCAAACATCATCGTCATGCTTCCCATGGCAAACAACAATAATAGTTTTGCTGATCTTGCATTTCTTTCTTTTTCTTCTTGGGCAGTCATTTTCATAAGTAACTATCTTAAAAATTTATCCATAATATAAACCAATTGCAACAAAGATATATAAGAAACACTAACCAACATTAATGTTCGGGCTGCTTTTGAAGTTCTGTCCTGATATAATTTCACTGCGTAAAAAATCATCCAAAGGCCAAGCAAAAATACGATTACTGCAGCAATTGGCGAAATAAATAATCTTCCTGTATAACCCAAGCATGGCAACATAGAAGCTACTAACAACCAAACACAATATAATATGGTTTGCAAAGCAGTTGATGTGTCTTTTTTTCCGGTTGGCAGCATAAAGAATCCTGCTTTTTGATAGTCATCAAACAAAAACCAGCCAATGGACCAAAAATGAGGAAACTGCCAAAAGAATTGTATTAAGAAAAGTGTTCCGGCTTCAATACCAAAATTATTTGTAGCTGCAACCCAACCCAGCATAAATGGAATCGCGCCGGGAAATGCACCCACAAAAACCGAAAGCGGTGTGTATTGTTTTAACGGTGTATAAACACTCGTGTATAAAAAAATAGAAATCGCACCAAACATGGCCGACTTTGGATTAATATTATACAATAAAATCAATCCTACAATTGTTAGTAAACTGGCAATAAACAGCGCTTTGTTTGGAGACATTCTACCTGAGGCTACCGGACGGTTTTTGGTTCTGTCCATTAATGCGTCAAGATCTTTTTCTATTACCTGATTAAAGGCATTGGAAGCGCCAACCATACAATAACCTCCAACGGCCAACATCAATAAGGTCGTAACTTTTAAATCGTGAAAATCGAGTACGCCAAGCAAATATCCTGCAATTGAAGAAAACACCACACTAACAGCTAAACCTGCTTTGGTGATTTCTTTAAAATCAATCGCAATTTGTTTGAAGGAAAATGTAGAAGTGGTAGCGTTCATCAATGATTTAAAAACTGGCGCAAAGGTACTTTATAGAAAACGATTTGGCAAAAAAAGAATTCATTTTATTCCAATAAAAAAACCATCAAATTGATGGATTTTGTTTCTATTTATTCAACTAATTAATAATCAAAATACCAATTAAAGATATCACATCTTAGTCCAACTGAGAACCAAGTCGTACTTTCTTTAATGGCAGTTGTAGTTTCGGTTGCTGGGTTAAAGTTTCTGTAAATAAAACTACCAAACAGTTTCATATTCGACGAAGGATTTATCAAATAACCTGCTTGCAAATCTGCGATAAAAATACTGGTTTTGTTTCCTTGTCCAATGTTTACACCTGTATCGAAAGGTCTGCCATCGTTATAACTCAAATAAATATTGCTTCCGTAATTAAAATTGTCTGTTCCATTATTAAAATCCAGTCCGCGTTCCCCAAAAGTAACTTTAGCATCGGCAAAATA
>NZ_JBMOGQ010000136.1:0-5653 GCF_049318325.1 Flavobacterium sp.
AAATCAGTATGAAGCAATATGAAAATCGATTTGGAACATGGACTGATGCGATTGAAAAATTCTGCCTATCTAATGCCGAATTTATAAGTTGTTCAAATAAAAAGGGATTGAACGCAACTAAAAAGTTATTGTTACAAGAGTTAATTAGGATAAAAGAAGAATATAAAATAGATACTTTACAACAGAAAGATTTAAAGAAATATAGTAGTTATTCTATTACAACCTTTCATAAACATTTTGGAAGTTGGCGAAAGGCATTACATAGTGCTAAATTAAAAGCAGGAAGAGAAGTGCCAACGGAACTTGATTTATTTGATGAATTACAAAGTGTTTGGGAGAAACTAGGTAGACAACCTTATACCTCTGATATGAACAGATTGAGTAAATATTCGCATAACCATTATTCTCGTAAGTTTGGTAGTTGGACAAAAGCCATTTATGCTTTTAATAAAGATAGAACAAATGGAGATGTTAAAATTAATAATTCCGTATATCAAGAAAGAAAAGAGGATGAAAAAATTTCTGAAAATATGATACTTAATAAACCTGAATATAAAAACGTCAAATTAATGATAACACCAAGAAACCCATCAGGCCGTTTGAGATTTCTAGTATTCAATAGAGATGGATTTAAATGTAAATGTGGCAGAAGTCCATCAAGTGATTCCACAATTATTTTACATGTTGACCATATTATACCTTATTCAAAGGGTGGAGAAACCTTGATTGAAAATCTTCAGACATTATGCAGTGAATGTAATTTAGGAAAATCTAATTTAGAGCCATGAAAATACTGCACATACGGTTAACTGTTGCACAATTAGCCTCAATTTAGCGACAACGCTAATGAAGTTTCTAAAAAAGATATGGAGAAAATTCAGAGGTATATTTATAAAGCGACCTCCTTCGACTGAAAAAATCATTTCAGAAGAAAAAGCTGTATTGGAACGACCAGTAAATACAACTGAAATATTTACACAAATTGCCGAATCCGAAAATAAAAACGAAAGAGCAAGTTTGATTAGTTTAATTGCAAAACAGAAAACAGCAGAAAGCATTATCGAATTTGTAGAGCAAGGCGGAAAAACTATTACAGTTAATAAAATAGGCAAAAAAAGACTTTACGAATTATATGAGTTAAGGGCTGAACTGCAAATTTTGGAAGAAAAAAGAGCAGTACTTGAATACGCTGAATCTAAAATATTATTTGCGGATTACCCAGACACTTTATTTATTGAAAGACGAGTTGATTCCTTAACCACTCTTTTTTATAAAAATAAAAGTGATGACAAGGTCGAACTTTCAAAAATTTCCATTTCGGCATTTGACAAATCGTTTCAAAAACTTGAAAAGCTATTAAACGATAAATCAACGCTTCGCAGACACGCAACCAGAGAAAATGTAAAACAAAAACAAGAGGAGATTTATAAAAATCAGGTAAAGAAAAAACTTTCAACTCTTGAAAACTTTATAAATCAAAACAAACTTGTAGAAGCCAAAACGCTTATCAAACTACTTTCTAATTCTATAAATCCCAACCTGCAAAATGAGTTAGCAAGGCTGACAAAAGCCAAAGAAATTTACAAGGAAAAAGAATTTTACAACTATAAAAAGCAGGCAGAAGAACTTTTAAAACAACAAACGGAAAAAGTAAGAATAATTAAAGAATTACAAGAACAGAAGAAAAACGAAGAAGCATTTGAAAAAAGGAAACTAATTGAGAATCAAACAGATTATTCAATTCAACTTCAATTTGATAAAAATGATTTTAGTTGCAATACTATTTTAAAGCATAGGAAACAAAATAATTTACATGAAAATTTAGAAAGAGGTGTTGCTTTGCTTAATGGAGATAAAGAACTAGAACAGTATATATATTCATTTGGCAATATGCATATCGCAAAACTAAAATCTGCATTTCAGTTTTTAATTACACCTAATAATTTTAGGCATTCAACAGAGCAAATTGAAATATTCGATTGGGGATGCGGTCAAGGTCTTGGAAGCATTGCATTAATTGACCAATTGAAAATTCACAAAAGCAAAAATGGCCTAATTGATAAAATAACACTTATTGAGCCTGGAACAGATGCATTAAAAAGAGCAGCTCTTCATGCTAGTCTAGCTTTGAAATCAGAAAGCAAAATCAATCCTATAAATAAATACATAGATACTACTCTGAATGACAAAGATTTGACTAATAAAAAACACTCTATTAAAATTCATATCTTCTCGAACATAATAGATGTTAATGAAGTTGATGCTGATCTTATAAATGAATTGATAACTGGCAAAATGTCAGGAGTTAATTATATAGTCTGCGTTGGTCCACGATTCGGGGATTCGAAAGACAGAAAGATGAAATATTTTGCGGATAGTTTCAAATATTGTAACGACTTTAAAATTATTTCAAATAGAGAAGATGGGCAAGGATGGAATCATCACAAAACATGGACAAGAAAAGAGATAATACTTAAAATAAATTTATAACATGAACTTATTCTGTAATGATGATAATTTTTTACCAATAGCATTGCCCAGCACAACGGGTTATGATTATAGGTGGGTTGAATCAATAAAAATGTTTGAAATAAATATTCCTAATGGCAAAGTATTATACAATCCTACCTATTTTGACAAACTAACAAGTGATTACTATTTAAAACATTTACTTGCAAATAGTAATAATTTGGAACCGCTTAAAACAGATTGGAGATTGTTCGAAAAAGAAAAATTAGATGCAATTAATTTTGTGAATATAGGATGGCATCATGACTCTATAAAAATGTATTGCAAAGATGTTTTTTTGCCGAGATATTCTGCATGGCATGGAGATAGCGACAAACCTTATACATATTCTGGTCTCACATTAAGTCCCAAACCTTGGTATACAGGACTTTTAGAAATAAAGAAAAAAATAGAAATCACTGCAAACACAGAATTTAATAGCGTCCTTTTGAATTGGTATAGAGATGGTGCCGATTATATTGGTTGGCACACAGATGCCGAAAGAGAATTAGGTAAAAATCCAATCATCGGGTCTGTCAATTTTGGAGCCACAAGAAATTTTCAAATTAGAAGAATAGACAATAATGCGGAAATAATATCTTTTCCCTTGTCACATGGCACAGTTTTAATAATGATGGGTGAGCTTCAGCATTTTTGGCAACATGCCGTACCGAAAGAAAAAAAGATAAATACCACAAGAATAAATTTAACCTTCAGAACAATTAAGTAATCATGGAATTTGACATCATATTTATATTAGCATTAATTGGCTTACAAGTATTTGTATTTGCCAATGTTTATAAGAAAATAATTTCTTTTAAGCGATTTTTTCCAAGTTCTTTTAAGCACATTAAAATTCAGAGGTTCACAATTACAAAATCTATTTTAACCGACCCCGAATTATTCGACAATTATTTAGACACCTTTTCAAATGAAGTCCAAATAATTGAGGAATCAGATGATGCCGAACAGGTCGAGCTTTTAGTTATTCCTAATTCAACAAAAGCGAATCATTCCCACTTTTCAGAGGTAATAAAATCTACTAACGCCTACTTGTGCAAAAACAAAGGAGCATCAGCAGACTTTGGTATTTTAAAGGATACTTGCGAAAGACATCTTGAAAAGGTTGACAATGAAATAGGGAATCTCATCAATGTGCCATTGTATATAGGATTGGCAGGAACATTTGTGGGTATCATTATTGGTTTGTGGGGAATTGATTTTTCTGCAACTACTGAAGGAACGACTACTACAATATCCTCTGCAAGTATTGGACAGTTACTAAATGGTGTTATTGCTGCAATGTTTGCAAGTTTGGTCGGCTTGACTTTTACTGTCATTAATTCAGCTTTGGTTTACAAACCAGCAGCCTATAAAAATGATACAGACAAAAATCATTACTACGATTTTCTTCAAAGAGAACTTCTTCCATTTTTAAATATTGGTGTCTCTAAATCACTTGGAAGTTTTAAAGACGTTTTAAATCACTTCATCATCAAGTTTGGTGAAAACATGGATGATTATAAGGATTCAGGACATTTATTAAATGAAAACTTACAAAAACAGCAAACGGTTCTTGAAGAAATAAACAAGTTAAGTTTAACAAGAACTGCAACTAAAATTGCAGAGGTATTTGCAGACCTTAAAGAATCAGCAGAACATTTAGAAAAATTTCAAGCGTATCAAAAGGGCTTAAATGGTTATGTCGACAAAACAGAGAAAGTTGCCCATGACATGAATGTAATCATTGAACAGTTTAAGGACTTCAATGTAAATCTTAAAGCAATAAGCAACAATAGTGTTGCCACAATCGAATTGCAGAAGCAATTCAAAGATTCTTTAGAAAAACACTTCCCTACTATAAACGACCATCGAGAAGTTTGGCGAACCCAAGTTGATGAACTTAATCAAGATATTAAAGAGGTTTACAAAGAACTCAATAGTTACTTTAAAACATCAACTGAGCAAATTCAATCCTTTATTGGCAGTAACAACAACTTTTTCACAGGAATTAATGAAATACAAAATGCCATTAAAATATTTGTAGAAAACTCTTCCATTCAAAAAGATGAATTCAATGTTTTGAAAGATCAGATTGTAGAAATGCGAAATGACTTCAAGGATTCGCAGAAGCAGTCCATTGAAACAAATAAGGCACTCATTGACGCTATCATAGACTTGAAGAAAACCATTAGTAAAATAGAAATTCCAATAGAGAAGTAAAATGGCTAAATCTAACGAGAAAAAAAAAGACTTCTTTTGGTTAAGCTTTGCAGATGTAATGACTAGTATGTTTTTCGTCATGCTAGTTCTTTTTGTTTTGGTTTACACTATGCAATCAAAAGTAATAGAGGATGCCAGGCAAGCCAATGAAAAATTAAAAGCTTTAAATGAAAAACTTGGAAAGACTGAAGAAGAGAGAGAAAAATATTTAAAAGCATTAGAAGCTAAAGCTGAAGAACTAGAAAGAATAAAAGCTATTGATGCAGCAATAAAAGAACTAGAGAAAGGAGGTCTATATGAATATAATACAACTTGCAAACGTTTTGAACTCAAATCAGATATTTTGTTCGATCAAAATAGTGCAGTTATTCCTAATTCTGTGAAAAGCAACTTAATATTAGCAGGTCGTCAACTTAATGATTTATTACAAAAGTATCAAGGTAATCAACAAGTGAAATTTATTGTAGTAATTGAAGGAAGAGCGGCAAGACACGAAAATGCAAGACTAAATTTGCAATATAAAAACAATGTAAAAGATTTAGGTTATAGTCGATCATTAGCTCTTTACAACCTTTGGATGGATAATGGTATTACACTTAACAATAATAACTCGGAAGTCTTTATTTCTAGCACTGGATTCGATGGCTTATGCAGATATTCAGGCGTAGAAGAAGGAAAAAACAAAAGATTTATCATTCAGGTGATACCATATTTAATTAAATAGCGAACGCATTTGGTGGGGTAAGTGCCTGGTTTTTTCATACTGAGGTGGTCTAAAAAACTAGACAGTAAAAGAAGCTCCTATAAGCTTATCCACGCTACTTATGATTGATTAATGGCTACTGGACTGCCTACCGATACCGATATTATGGCCAAAGCAGTTAAAAAACCCAATGGAAATGATGCTCATGAACAAATCGTT